>JABILI010000004.1 GCA_018654575.1 Porticoccaceae bacterium | reverse complement strand
GACCTAGAGTCCAATGCCCGTGCCCTGCTGGAATATCTCGAGCTGCCCTGGGAGGATGCCTGCCTAAACTTCCACCAGCAGGACAGCGCGGTATCAACTGCCAGCGCAGCGCAAGTGCGCGAACCCGCTCACACCCGGTCCGTAGGCCGCTGGCGCCAATACGAGCACCAGCTCCAGGCCATGGCTGAGACCCTGCGGAAAAACGGCGTGCCATTGGAATAGTTTTCAGGTTAGACCTGCGTCAAACACACCCACCTAACACAATAGGGTTATATGATTTCTTCGCATAATTAGATATTCTCAGTTATTGTTCATATACAAAAATAAATTATTTATATAGGGGAAAAAGTAATGGGGCGTTCAATGACAAGCTACTCCGCGCAAAATATCGGGCCCGCAATGAAACTGATCCAGAAAACCAAACTAAGCAGGGCCGTGTCCGCCGCCGTTATGGTCTCAGCGATAAGTTCTCCAGCCTGGTCACAGTCCTTGGAAGAGGTGATTGTTACTGCCACCAAACGCAGTGAATCAGTGCAGGACATACCCCTAGCGATCACCGCCCTGTCTGGTGATTTCGTGTCTAAAAGAAACCTGAACGATGTGAAAGACCTGGTGGTCTTCACCCCGGGCGTCACCGGCAACAGCCAGGACAGCTTCATTGACGCCATCAGCATTCGCGGGGTCCGCACCCAGGACTTCGGTGTTGGTGGCGATCCCTCCGCGGCTTTTTTCAAGAACGACCTGTATGAAGGCCGCAATGGAGCCGTCGTGACCAGCCTGTACGACATAGATCGTGCCGAGATCCTGCGTGGTCCCCAGGGCTTCCTGTTTGGTCGCAACTCTATCGGTGGAGCCTTCAGCGTACACACCAAGCGGGCCGAAGTGGGCGGTAGCAACTCCGGCTATGTCAGTCTTGATGTAGCAGAGAGAGATCATCTGGTCACCGAAGGTGCTATCAATATCCCGGTCAGCGACACATTCGCCATGCGCCTTGCCGGTTACTATGCCACCGAAGGTCCCTTTGCTAAGAACAAATTCCCCGGCTCCAGCAAGCTCATCGAACATGACAAATATGCTGTACGCTGGTCAACCGCATTTGAAGCCGAGCGTTTGGCTCTACACACCACCGTAGAGTATGAAACACGTGAACAATCCGGCTCGATTTACCGCGCCATCGACGAGGGCGATATCTGGGAGGCCTTCGATAGCCAACTGCTGGGGGTGGAACTCCGCGGCAACGACGAGGAGATTGACTCGGATCAATACCTGGGTGACGCCGACGATGCCGACATACTGACCCTGGGCATGCAGTTCGACTATGACTTTGACTTCGCCACGCTGACGTCCAATACCGGTTACAAGGATCACGACTACTTCTATCAGGAAGACTATGACGGCACGCCAAAGAATGTGAACAACTATAATCAGGACCAGAAGGGCGACTACGTTCAGCAGGAACTGCGCCTAACATCCAACAGTGACGGCGCGTTGAGCTGGTATGCTGGAGCCTCGTACTACAAAGAAGAGATTGACACCAAGTTCTCCTTTATCGGGGATGAGAATCTCTTCTGCCAGTACTACGGCAACTACTACTACCCTGGCAATGATTTTGGCGGCTGTGCGGACCTCTACGCCTACTACGGATACAGTTTTACACCCTCTCCCGACGGCACCCTGACAGAGACCGGTCGCATCAAGGGCGAGTATTCCGGCTGGGCGACGTACATCCATCTCGATTACGACATTACAGACAATCTGAATATTGAACTGGGCGTACGCTACAACAAGGACGACAAGGACTTCCAAATCTCGGTACCGACTCCCGAAAGCGAGTTGGGCGCTTTCTGGGCCTACACCTTCGCCACCGATGGCTTTATCCACGACAATCAATCCTGGGACGACACCACCTTCCGAGTGTTGGGTAAGTGGAGCCCCACGGATGATCGCATGCTTTTCGCCAGCTATACCCAGGGCTTCAAGTCTGGTGGCTTCGGCAGCTTTTGGCTGAGGGATGCGGCCGGCAATCCGCCTGAGTATGGCCAGTCTGATATCGTCCAGGCCGACGGCTTTTTGCCCGGCACCTTTGAGCCGGAAACTGTCGACTCCTACGAGATCGGCTACAAGGACTCCTGGTTCGACGGCAATGCCAATATTGACCTAACCGCGTTCTACTACGAGTATGAAGATCTCCAGATCCTTTACTTTGATGGCGGTGCGTCCATCGTTGACAACGTGGGTCAGGCTGAATCATGGGGGATGGAGGGCTCCATCACGGCCTCCTTGAGCGACAATTTCACCCTGTACGCGACCGCCGGCTACCTGGATAGCGAAGCGACCGGTGTGCAGGATATCTGTGGCAAAGAAGATCCCAACGGTTGTGAGGGAAGTTCTCTATTCTGGGCTCCGGAGTGGTCTGCAGCAGCGGTACTGGACGGCCTATTCCCGGTTGACAATGGCACCATTACCACCAGTTTTGAAATCTTTTGGGAAGATGAACGCGGCAGCGGATGGGAAGGTCTGAACGAATCCATGATTGACGCGGCCGCTATCATGGCGCTGCGCGTGGGTTACGAGTCAGACAACAACTGGTACGTGGAAGCCTACGTGGAAAATATGGCAGACGAGTTCAAGTGGGACGGCCAAAACAACAATGGTGGCATTCTGCCTTCCCATTTCTTTGGTCCACAACGTCCACGGACCTTTGGCTTCCGTACCGGCCTGACCTGGGATTAATACTTTCATCGCTCCCCTGGGCGCTTCTGTAGCACTCGGATAGACAACCAATCCCGGTATTTATTGCCGAGGTTGGTTGTTATAGCGTACAGCCAATAGCTGGTCGAAAATGGTCGACACATGTAGAAAGTAGATACTCGGAGACACGATAATGAAGCTGTCCCTCCTGTAAATACAATCGTGCTACTTTTGTAGTCTTTTTTTGCGTTTTCCATCGCCTACGGCTCTACATACTTAGTTCAGTCTTTAGTTTTAGTCCGTTGCAACCCGACTGACGACGGGCGTTACAGCCTTTTCAAACAGTTTAAAGATGGACCTATGTATGCTCCTAGCTTTCAATACGTAATCCTCTAAAAACAGAGAATGTGTGACAAAGTGTATTCAATTGAAAGCTAAGTGAAGAAAAACCCCTGTAAAAACAGGGGGTTACTTAGGTTTGGTGGAGGCGGCGGGAACTGCACATAAACGCTAAACTATTGATTAATATAGGTTTAATGGGTTTTAAAATCCGTTTTTGTTACATTCTTTGTTACATTAATAATACGAGCGCTAACCTATTTTTACTCTAGACTGGCTCTCGATATAGAGATAGATATAGATATCACTATTTACAAGTCGAAAACCGCACAAGCCTTAAGCAAGAGAAGCTAAAGAATTTGTCTCATTAAACGTGGGGTTTTTATAATATTTAATGATTCTTTCTGCTGGCTACTGATTAACATAGATTTAGAGAGATCGGTTTTAAAGGAGAGCGATATGGAAAAAAATTGTGGATTCAACTCAGGGAGTTTTGACTCTCAAGGGAAAAAAAGCATAGAGAAAGCCTATGACTCGGGTTATGAAGTTTTCCGAGAGTTTGTAGCAGAACTACCAAACGACGAATGGGTGAACTTAATCACCACACTCGACGAGTATTCTACTTAAGGTTAGTCGACACTCGATCAAACAGCTCAGCGCGCTCAGTAATACTTAACATAGCTATCCGCTTGTATATTTCTTCGACTGTCTCTGCTGTAGGAGTTCGGGCTGCTTTAGCACCACCAGACTCATAAAGTGACTCTGGAGTGATACCGAAAAAATTAGCTATTCTAACAACTGAGTCTCTTCTAGGCTCACGAGTCACCTCACTAAGAATGCGGTTAATAGTGGGCTGCGGTACCCCTGTGGCTCTCGACAGGGCGCTTTGAGATAAATTATTATCTCTCATTAATTTAGATAACTGCTTACTAATGTCTAGCTTCATGAGACCTCTCCTTGTACGTGGATTGCTCGCGCATCTATCCAGTCTACGACCAACTGAGCAAACTGACCTGCCTTCTCTAAAGGCATCATATGACCTGTAGCTTCAATGGTCCTATAAGTGCAGTCCGGAATGTTCTCAGCCATAGCTTGCTGCAGTTTCGCAGGTATGACGATGTCATCCTCACCCGCAACAACTAACACCGGCATCGAACTTGTGCTCAATAATTCTCTGCTATCAGGTCGAGTGATGCAGGCTTTAAGATGAGCCATAAAGCGCTCTACCCCATAGCCGCTGACCATTCTCTCGCGGATGACTTTTAAATGATCAAGCCCAGCGCTATCGGGATGAAAAACTATATCTGCCTGCCCAGCCACCAGTTTTTCATAGCCTCCTTCAGAGGCGATTTGAAGGGATTTTTGACGAAATATGGTCTGACCTGGGCTATCGGCGCCGTCTTGGGTGTTTGCTAAGATCAGCCCTTTAATACGGTGCTTGGCCACGGCTAAGATTGCCAAGGAAACGTAACCACCAAAAGAAAAACCGCATAAATAAAATTCCTCAGGAAGGTCATCCAAAAGCACGGCAGCAATATCATTGACGTTATCCAGTGCTGGGCATACTCTGCGATGTAACTCTAACCATGGTGGTGAATGAAGGGCGAATTCATCCCAGACAATAGCACTGTTATTAATTCCCCCAATCAGCACAAGATGGATTTTAGAATCAGTCATGTTCAGGTCCACCTTGATTGACATCTAGAGTCTGTTTCTCGCCATACAAACGGTATTCATCTACCCAACAAGCATGGGTTCCGCTGCTAATACGCTCCGGTAGCATAACTCGTGCAATGGGGCCTTGGAGTATATTTTTCGCGTCAAAAATCGCGCACTCTGAAGTGTCATTATTAATATCTTGAATAAAGGTAAGTAGATAAGCATCGTCTTCACTAGTTGAATTGGTGCGTTTTGCTACCGATAGTTCCGAACCATACCTTCCCGGCCCATACATATATTTCGTGTGCACGCCGGTTTCAAGATCATATTTTTTAAACCCCTCCATGAGCCACTCACCCTTTTTAAAAAGGCTAGCATAGGCATAGCGGTATTTATAACCTTTGTAATCTCCTCGACACACAGGAAACTCAATCACTTCTTGGTCCAGAAATTCTTCATGGGTCTCGCCAGTAATCAGATTAAAGCGCCAGCGATGCAAACGAGTCTGGGTATTATGTTTATCTAAATGTGCAGAAATTTTTTCATTCATATCACGAGTATCACCTGCAATATCCGCCATCAAGGGGTTAAGTGAGATACATCCATCCATAACCACTTCATCGCAGTCTTCATAGCAATTGGCAAGGTGTAAAATGAAGCATGGTGTTGCTTCAAACCACTGCACATCAGCGGAGGTACCAAAGCGTGGAATTATGCCGAATCGTGAAGCGATGTCATCATGAAACTTTAACTTTCTTATGCCCTTTTTGAATAGTTTTTCTTCATTGAAAAATGGCAGATCATGAAGAATACAATAATTCTCCGTCATCCCAATATCATGGGGCCAGCGCGCGCCAGGTAACTCTATTGGCACATAATGCACAAGATTATTGTGCTTATCGACAACACCATAGTTCATATAAGGCGGCGTCTCCGGGTAATTCATGAACATCATGTCACCGGTATGCTCATCAACTTTAAATTCTCCCGCGACCCCGTCTTTTAGCAATTTCGCCCAATTTTTGTCCGGGCCCAGATTTTCTAGTGTAATAGGGTCGAGCCTCCAGGGCTCACTTCCCTGAGACATGACTGCCAATAATTTCCCTGCATGGCAGATAACATCCGTACCTGCATTGTCTTTCATGGCGCCTATAGCGCCCCAACCTCGTCTGGCTGCCATCCCAGGCTCTAAGAGACCAGGCCACAGCGACTTGCCGGCCGCCTTCTCCGCTAGCAACCCGGTAGTTTCCACAAAGCGATTTCGATACTCCATTTTACCGTCTTTAAAATAGGCGCTATGAAGCATGCCATCGCCGTCAAAAGGGTGGTACTGACTCATAGGTTCATGTATTTGGTTATGTGTATTGCGCACATACACACCATTCAGATCTACGGGGATTTCACCAATGACCTTAAGGCTCTCAGTGTTGGCGTTGTATTCAACGGCATTAGGTTTAAACAGACCTTTAAGATAAGCATTTTTATTATCAGCCGTTATTGTCAACGTAGTGACAGCATGAATTTCTAACATCATTAGATCCTTTTTAAACTATCGATAACCAAAATTTTACGTCCTTAGATTAGCGCGTTCGAGAAACGATAATAGATGGCTATTGAAAGCATCAGCTTGCTCAGCCCAGGCATAGTGCCCAGCGTTTTCGATACATACAAACTCGCTACCGGCAACCCTTGCAGACATCTCGCTCATTAACTCAGGAGTGCCAATAGGATCATGTCGACCAGCGATAAATAAACTGGGCACCTTTAAATTTTCGATCACGCCGTCACCCTTATAGGAAGCAATTGCTGCGATAGCAGCCCTAAAAGTAAACTCTGGCGTTTTTGACGCGGCATCTAAGATAAGCGCATGATCTGGACAGATATTGCCAGCGTACATCATTGAAGATACCAATGGCTCGGCCACTTCGGCAAAAGTCATCCCGAGATCAAGAGGTGCAACCCGCTCTTTTATAAAATCGTTTTGGAACTCAGTACTCATGTGTCCAAAAGAGGCAACGGTGGCGGAAATCACCATTGCATGGACCAAACTTGGTCTATATTCATAAACTTTAGGGGCAATAAGACCTCCCATGCTGTGTCCAATAATGACATTACGCTCTGAGCCTACATCCTCTATCAACCGAACACATTCGCCCGCAAGAAGCTCAATACTATAATTCTTCGGTAGTTCGCTCTGCCCGTAGCCGGGCGTATCCCAGGCTACTACACGATACCCTTTACTAATAAGATATGTCATTTCGTTACGCCAGTAGGCTTTTGAACCATAGCCTCCATGAAGTAAGAAAATAGTTATCTCGCCGTCACCCTCTATAACATGGTCTGGTAGTTTGACTGTACTCATGACTAGTCTCCTCAGTTTAAACTTAAACTAGCGGCCCATTCACCAACCTGATGCTTTGAATATTCATTTAACCAAATTATCTAATGGATACCTCTAACTTTATTTAAGGTGCCCAAGTGCCTCCGTTAACATGTAAAACTTGGCCCGTGATATAACTGGCAGCGGGTCCCAGTAAAAACAGGATTGGCCCTGCCATTTCATCGGGCTCACCAATACGTCCCAGTGGCACTAAGGAATGATACTTACTAGAGTCGACGCCCTCACTGCCCTTGAGTTTTTCGCGCCCAGTTCCTCCTTGAAGAAACGCGGTGTTAAATACGCCTGGGGAGACAACGTTAACTCGTATACTGGGTGAAGATTCTGAGGCCAATGCCTTGCCTAAGGCAACCACACCTGCCTTAGCGGATGCGTAATGAGCGTAGCCAGAAAATACCACCCGGTGACCGAAGGTTGAAGATATAAGAACGACACTAGAGCTCTCACCTTTTTCTAATAAAGGTAAGGCTGCGCGACAGACCAAAAACGTCCCACGCAAACCCACTGCCCCCACCGAATCCCATTCATCCGCGGTAAGGTTTTTGATCGGAATGGCTTCGCCAGTATAACCAGCAAGATTGACCAGTCCGTCGATGGCACCCCACTGTTTGTCAATCGTTTGAAATGCGTTATTCACTGATAACTCATCCGTCACATCGCAGGGAATTGTTAAGGCCCCCTCTGGTGCTGGATACTGTTCAAACGAGTGACCTCGGCCTAAAATAACAACCTTTAGGCCATGGCTCAAAGCGGCTCTGACCAGTGAGCGACCCATGCCGCCGGAGCCGCCTACGACTACAATACGGCTGCCTTTCTTAGGTAAAAATTGGACCATCGACATAATTAAACCACCACTATAAATGACTATTTATTATTGACTGCAAGGATAAAGATCCCGCTAATGCAAGGGATTCTTATCCTTGCAGTCAAAAAACCCCGGCAAAACCGGGGTTTTTTGTTTCCTAAAATGCAGCTGAAACAGTTACACCAAACGTTCTTGGTGGCGCATACAACTCCACAGAGCCTCCATAACTGCTAACAATGGCATGTTTTGTGATTAGCTCGTCAGAAAGATTTTTACCCCAAATTTCCAAAGTATAGGCTCCGGTGGGATCCGTATACTTTGCTGAAGCGTCAATCTTAGTGTAGCTATCATGCCAAGCAACATCCAAATTTGTTGCTTCTGTATAGTAGTTATCTGAGTAACTGGCCCCTGCACTTAAACGCAACTCGGCATCATTGTTTAAAGTGCTTACGTACTCAGCTTGAAGGGTGTATTTGCTATCAGGTGATCTTGGCACCGTATTACCATCAAAGGTCCCGCCAACAAATTTGGCGTCCAAAGTAGAGTGTGTTCCTGTCATAGAAAAGTTATCGCTTACTGCTACAGCAAACTCGACTTCGGTTCCTGAGGATTCGATAGACGCGTTCTCTGAAACTAGGGCATGATCTACCAATCTAAATAATTGAAGATCCACGACTTCCATATCAAAATAGGTGACATTTAGACGAAATCGATTATCAAACCATTCGGTTCTCGCTCCTATTTCAACGTTAGTCGCCTGCTCAGGTTTTAGCGTGCCGCCTGCGCCGCCTGCGTCAGTGCTTTGCGATAAGAACATTCCGCTTTTATAACCTTCGGACCAAGTGGCATAAACCATTTTATCGTCGCTTATCGTATAATCGAGAGTAACGCGTCCGGTAAATGCATCCCACCCATCAGTCAGACCTTTAAGATCATAAGCGACCGTCGTGGGGCTACTATTATAGGATTGATCCATTGTCTTATCATCCCACGTCTGGCGCCCGCCAATTGTAACGTTTACGTCATCCGTGATTGCCTTGGTAAGTTGTCCAAAAAGAGCCGAACTCTCATTCTCAGCAAGCTGTGCGAAACTGCGATCCAACAGTAGTCCAGAACTAAATTTTATAGGCACGTTGGCAAATCGATCAACATTTTCGCGAATACCATACGCACCAAGTACCCAATGCATGTCATCGGTTGTCTTGCTTAAACGAAATTCTTGAGAGAATTGATCTGAGGCCTCACCTTCGTGATCAACAACACCTAATAATGCAGGAGGAGAGTCCATTCCACCTAGCTCATGATTCCAAGCATAGTCAGCCTCACGATAGGATGTTATAGACGTTAATTGCAAAGATTCAAAATCATGCTCTACCCGCATTGAAGCACCAAAAATAGTTTTGTTCGAATGATGCATAACCGTTTGGCCACATACGCGAGGATCATCAGTTCCCGAATCAATAACCATTTGTTTTAAATACGCGTGTTGCTCTGGCGTGCCCTTATTAGTGTCACGATCAAGCTTAGTTAGGTCACGGCACGCTCCATTAGGCTTATCTTTTGAATAGTCTGCGCTTAACAACACTTCCGTAGCATCTGTTGGGTTAAACATTAACTGACCACGAGCACTAAAGTTATCGACGTCATCTAACTCTTGGCCGCTGCCATTACTTTTAGCGTAGCCTGAAACAGACCGTTTACTAAACGTAAACTTTCCATTAACTGAGTCACTAACTGGGCCACTCATATAGCCACGTATAACACTAAGGCCATAGTCTCCCAGAGTTAGGCTAGCTTTACCTTCAAATTCATCGACTGGTTTTTTGGTGTACATACTGATTGCACCACCAGTAACATTACGACCATATAAGGTGCCTTGTGGCCCCCTCAATACTTCGATACGGTCTAAGTCAAAAAGGTCTGCTGATCCACTACCTGAACGCCCGATATAAACCTCATCGATGAACAAACTAACCGTTGGATCCGCTCCAGCTGAGTCAGCAGTACTGCCTACTCCCCGTAAAAATAGCTGTGGTTCACCAATATTAAACTCCGTAAATGTTAGGTTAGGAGTTAATAAAGCAACGTCCCCCAAACTCGTAATTCCCGAAGCACCAATTTTATCTCCTGAAATAGTCGTCACTGCAATGGGGGCATCCTGTGTGTTTTGCTCTCTCTTTTCAGCAGTGACAATAATTTCTTCTAACTCTACAGAAAAACCGACTTGGCTATACAAACATATTGTAGCCAATATCCCCGGTAAACCCAGAGTCCTAAATGACTTCACTTTTAAGCATTTCATAATTCCACCCTCGTATATGTTAAAGTTAATTTCGCTAAAATTTTCGCTGGATAAAATCAATCACCAGCTGGTTGAACTCCTGTGGGTTTTCTGCCCACCCAAAATGGCCCACATTACTCATGCATTGGTACTCAGCATTTGTGATCTTGTTAGCCATTTTTTCCATTACTAACGGCGGAGCCGCCGTTAGGTCTAAAGCACCCGCAATACAAAGAACGGGGATATTCATTTTTGGTAGTATGTCGCGACCTTCAAAGTGCGTAATTGCCTCGATCGCAGCTCTAAATGTTTCTTCACGCATGCGAGAAACCACCTGCAGCACTAGTTCGACTGCAGATCCTTCCGCGTCTGGATTCATCATTTTTTGCAGCATCTTTGGTGCGTATTGAGGAATCGTTAAGCCTGTGTCGAGTGGAGCCACTCGATCGGAGACAAATTTTTCCTGCCAATCACCACCGCGACCGCCGAAGGCTGCACTGGTAGCTGACAGAACCAGGCCGTGTATTCTTTCAGGCAAATAGTCATAAGCTCTCTGGGCTATCATTCCGCCCATGGAGTGGCCCATAACGATATTAGTCTTGGTGCCAAGTGCGTTGATCAGGTTGCAGCAAACTCGCGCTAAAGACTCTATGCTGAACTCTTCGGGCATTTCGCTGAGCCCGTATCCGGGCGCATCCCAAGCGACCACTCGGTAGCCATTTTTGACTAATACTTCAATCTGGTAATACCAATACTCTTTCGCGCCAAATGCACCGTGCAACATAAATACTGTGGTATCTGATTGACCCGTAACGCTGTAGTCCGGGAGAGATTGTTCGAGTAGGCTGTTATTCACCTTTGTGTCCTCCTAGCTTTGGTAAAATTGGATTGGCCAGGGCAATCGCAACTGTTTTTTCTTCAGTGTAAAAACTTCTTGCCCCCATTGCCCCTTCACGTCCAATGCCGGATTCTTTGAATCCACCAAAAGGCATTCGAAGATCCAAGGAGGTTAATGGGGTGTTTGCCATGACCAAACCTGCCTTAATCGAATGGCTGGCATGCATGATTTCCCGATGGTTATTGGACCAAATATAAGAGACAAGCCCATAGATAGAGTCGTTGGCTATGTCTATGGCTTGGTTGAGAGAATCCACTACAAGAAAGGTTGCGAAAGGTCCAAAGATTTCTTCTTGGCAGACCCGAGCTGAATTTGACTTTGCTAATACCGCTGTGGGTTCAAAGTAGTAACCACGCTGAAGATGTTCTGGTCGTTTCCCGCCAGTAAGCAGTTCAGCGCCTTCGTTGCGAGCGATGTCAACATAGGATTGCAGGCGCGCAATATGGCCAGTCGAAGCAAGGGGACCGTTTTCTGTATTCGAATCAAAAGGATCGCCTACACGAATTGCCTGCGCTCGTTGACAAAACTTTTCCATAAATTCATTGGCAATATCGCGGTGCAAAATGATTCTAGATCCGGCGAAACATTGCTGCCCATTATTCGAATAGATTGCTATCAGCGCCGAATCAAGTGCCAGATCTAAATCGCAGGACGGCATGATGATGTTGGCGGATTTCCCACCTAATTCCAACTCGACTCGCTTGAGTGTTTTACAGGTCTCCGCGGTAATTATCTTCGCCGTGGCAGTTCCCCCGGTAAAGGAAATACCTCTTAGTAACGGATGAGATGACAGCGCCATACCTGTGACAGGACCTGTGCCATTCACCAGGTTTACAACGCCATCAGGCACACCGGCTTCAGTGAGAATTTGCATAAATCTGGCAAGGGCCAGTGGCGTATTTTCTGACGTCTTGACCACACAACTATTGCCGAAGGCCAGGGCTGCAGCTATCTTTGTTGATGCCAGTGCCGTAGGAGCATTAGAGGACGATATCAGGCCCACCGGACCCAGCGGTTCTCTTGTTGCATAGCGCAGCACAGAGCTGTCCTGCATGGCTGAAATTTCTGTTGCCTGAGCAATCCACTCTGAATAAAACTTGAAGCTCGCCATCACGCGAGGTAACTGTGCGTGCGTTGAATAGGATAATGTTTGGCCTGTATTTATGGTTTCCAATGCCGCCAGCTCATCTAAATTCTCAGCGGTCAGAGCACAGATATTCTGAAAAACTTTTTGCTTCTCTACAGTGCTCGTATTAGACCAAACCCCTTTATCTAGAGACTGCTTTGCAGCATTTACAGCATCATCCACTTGCTGGAAGTCAGCCTCAAAAAGCTCTGATACTTGCTCACCATTGCCAGGATAGATAATGGGTAAAGCCACAGCTCCTTTAGGTGAGACAAACTCGCCATTAATATAACTGGTGACGTTGTCAGGGACATGGTTCTTATATTGCTTCGGAATCACGACCACAAACCTCCGTTCACATGCATGGTTTGGCTCGTGATATAGGATGCCGCAGGACTTGCCAAAAACAACATCATTCCGACCAAGTCATTGGGCGTTCCAATTCGTTGAAGCGGGATAGTTGTTACGACACGATTCTGATCAATTCGAGAGGACTTCTCTGCACGACCAGTACCACCTTTCAGAAACTGCGTGTCGATTAACCCAGGGGCAAGTGCATTAACCCTAATGTGCGGGCCTTCTTCTATTGCTAATACCCGAGTAAAATTAACAATTCCGGCTTTGGCTACCGAGTAAGGCCCGTAACCAGAGACTGGAACATGAACCCCAAAGGTAGAAGCTGTATTCAAGATCGATGGATTAGCCGATTTGCGCAGCAGAGGTATTGCTGCTCGCACTAGGAGAAACGCGCTTTTTAACGTCCCTTCAATAATCTCATCCCATTCTTCGTCGGCCATATCCGCAATGTTAACTTGCTCTTTTGTAAAGCCAACCAGGTTTACGAAGTGATCTATAGCATTGACATTTTTAGCTATTCCCTCAAATGCAGACACTATGTCTGTCGGCTTGGTTGCATCACAAGCAATGGCTGTTACACCTTGGGAAACAGGGAAAGCGTCAATAGAGCGCTGTAGGTCCAAGACGAATACCTTGAGCCCGATTTCATTTGCCATCTCAACTAGACTGCGTCCGATACCACCGCAGCCGCCAGCGACAACTAAGGTTTCACCTACTGGTGGTACCATCTGCAATGTTGGGAAGGAATAATGGGCCATCAGATAAATCTCCGAGTTATAATAGGTTTTTGTAAGGTTTCTTGATATTGAGTGGTCAAAGACGCGACTATCTCTTTGACTGAAAGTATTTCCTTAACCTCGCCAACGCCATGCCCTGCAGACCAAATGTCACGCCACGCTTTAGCACCACTGTGAGGATCATCAAAATTAAGTTTGCTCTTCGCTGAGCTGGGAATATTGTCAGGATCAAAGCCTGCTTTTTCGATGCTTTGCCTTAACATATTGTTGGGAATGCCGGTAAATGCAGCCGTATTAATAATATCTTTGGCGACACTGTCGACCAGCATCGCTTTGTATTCAGGCTTGGCCAAACTCTCTTTCGATGAAATGAACCTGGTGCCCATATAGGCAAAGTCTGCACCAAGAATCTGGGAAGCGAGTATGCCCGCCCCGCTGCTGATGGCACCGCCAAGAACAAGCAAACCCTGCCAGAATTCACGCACCGCCGCCAGAAAAGCAAAGCCACAGATAGAGCCGGTATGGCCGCCTGCACCTGAGGCAATTAAAATTAAACCGTCAACCCCTGTCTTTGATGCTTTTCTTGCTTGCTCAACGGTGGCCACATCGGCAAACACCAATCCGCCGTATGCATGGACTTTCTCAACCACTGGGCCGGGGTGACCCAAAGCAGTTATGACGATGGGCGCCTTGTATTGACAAGTGATAGCGAGATCATCAGCAAGTCGTTTGTTTAATTTGTTGGTGATCAAATTGATCGCCCAGCTGGCATGTATTTTTGCGTCTACCTTCGCGGTTATTTCCTTTAACCAGTCTTCGAGCTGACCGGTTGTCCGAGCATTGGCAGCGGGGAAACTACCAATAATATTGTTATGACATGACGCCACAACAAGTTCGGGGCCGGACACCAAAAACATCGGGGCGGAGAAGATGGGTAAGCAGAGATTCTGCAGACTCCTATGCCCAAAAATATCAGTCATTAGACCGATTCCTCTGCTAAATCGTTGGCAACAGATAGTTTCGTGAGCCTGTAGCGAGCAATTTTCATCATTGCGTTGCGCGGCATTTCATCAAGCATCAGGACTTTTTGCGGCAACTTAAAAATGGCAACTTTCTTCTTTCTCAGGTACTCGACAATCTGCTCAAGTGAAAGGGCTTGGTCAGATTTAGCGACTATGGCCACGCCTATTTTTTCCCCCAGTCTTTCGTCTGGGTAGCCGAAGGCGGCCACATCAAGAATTAGCGGATGATCAGAGAGCAAATTATCAATCTCCATTGGGGCGATATTCATCCCCCCACGGACAATCAGCTCCCGACACCGACCTACAAATTTGTAATAGGAAAACAGCTCGCCATCACCAGCGATTTCAAACAGGTCACCGGAGCGATAAAAGCCGTTTTCGTCAAAAGCTGCTTTAGTGAGTTCCGGTGATTTATAGTAGCCATCAAATATCCCGCTACTTTTGACTCTCAACTCTCCCGCCAATCCTGGAACGGTAATTTCGGCTTCCGTTTTAAGGTCGACAATTTTGGTTTCCATTTGCAGAGAAGTCGGCGATAACGGCCAATTAAACTCACTGCGACCTAGTCGCGGAAAATAGGTAGCGCGCAGTGTTGGGTCTGGTACCGTAAGTACATTACTCTGTAACGAAATACCTTCGTTGGATCCGAAGAAATTGATCACATCAATGTCGTATTCGCTTTTCATATTTTCGATCGCCCAGCCAGGTATCGCGGCAGAGCCAGAACCCATAGTACGCAAACTCCTTAGGTCTGCTTGCTGACGTACTACCGGATCTTGCAGTAGGCTAATAATAAAGGCAGGGGGCATAAAGGTCAGGGTGACCTTTTCACGCTTAAGCTGCTCAAGCACCAGCGGTATACTGAGCGGGTGATGCAGCACAAAAGAGCCACCACAGATTAGCCAAGAATAAAGTCCACCGCCTATAGCAGCCATATTCACCAGCGGTCGAGCATTAAGGATAACGTCGCCATCGCGAATAGACGCGCTATCGGTCATTGCTCTTCCAGTAACCATCCATTGGTTATGCGTTCGCATTACGGCCTTTGGAAACCCTTCGGTGCCCGATGTCCAGCAAAGAGTGTTCACATCGTTAGCGGTTAATGCATGACCCAGCTGATGGGAGGCGATAGTTTTTTCAGCAGCCTCTAATTGAGACTCGGAAAAAGATTGATCTAAGTCCTCCACAGATATACAGATAACCTCATACTTTTGACAAATGGGTTTCGCATCAGCCAAAAGATGGCGTTTTTTAAATCGGTTAACGGTGACAAATATTTTCGGTTGCAAATGACCGAGGATTTGTTCAAGCTCGTGGTCAGAGAAGTCAACGAGAATAGGACTTGCTAAGGCGCCGACGCGGCTACAGGCCAAGAGCATCAAAATACTTTCATGAATATTGGGAAGCTGAAATACAACAATGTCATCTTTTATAACGCCACGCTTTATCAACTCCTCGGCGGCCTCTGTGACCTTTCGATTCAATTCACGATAGGTTAGGCGTTGGTTTTTTCCATGGGTTATTTCCCCACGGTTATCGGGATCTACCACTGCGGTACGATCAGGGTTATTGGCCACATTTCTGAGAAACAGCTGATCTAAAGTCTCACTACCCCACCAGCCTTTAGCTGTGCATGACTCTATCCTGTCCTTTGAGGCGAAGATCATAGCTGCGCCCCACTGCCATCAATTGTTGCGACAGTTAGATCTGCATTATTAGCAGGATTTCCAATGGCGAAGTAGCGCCTCACCCTCCAAAGTAAAATTGCCGATAGCGGCATTGTCGTCAATGCAAAGACTTGCAACGAGTAATGAACCATAGATTGGTCCATGAACACATAGTCTGTTAATAGAGCGACCAAAAGTGGCCCACAGCCTAGCCCCAAAATATTACCAATCAACATAAAGGACGCGCCCGCCTGACCTCTAAAATGGGGCGGTGTAATAGTCTGTAGAGTAGCGCCATTGAGTCCTGCAGGCAGCCCCATAAAGAAAATAGCAGCAGCAGCAGCAGCGATTGACAACTGGGTATCGTCTAGGCCAGCTGACAAGGCTCCAAAAAGGCCAAGTAGCAATGAACCTATGGCACTAATCCGCAATTGGGCGTCTGAAACGCCGCGTTTAGCAAAGTAATTAGACAGCGCAGCGCCTGCAAAACTACCCCCAGGCCCGCAAATAAGCAGACATAAGCCGATATACAGACCGACTTCACCAATCTCTAGGCCATGCACTCGCATCAGCATTGCAGGCGTCCAGGCCAGGAATGAGTAGCTAAACATCATGTGCAAGCCATAACCAAGATTATGGCCAAGATAAGGTGTTAGATTCGCGCGATAGTGGCGTAAGAACGCCGTAAAGCTTACTGGAGCTGCTTCTTTAGCAGGCGCACTGAGATTGGCTGTGTTTTCTTGCCCTCCCCTGACAGGTTCGGCAACGAAAAAATAGAATAGTATTGACAGAAAAATACCTGGCGCGGCAAAGACAAAAAATGCTATTTGCCAACTGTATATCTCTCCCAAAAAGGGTAGATCCGTAGGTGGTAGGCCCGAAAGATAGCCTACCAATTTCCCGCCAAGCAGAAAGGCAAGACCAGTACCCAGATAGATGCCTGCACCATAAATAGCAAATGCCAATGAGCGCTTCTTGGCATCAAATAGATCCCCAAGTAGCGAATAGGTTGCTGGCGACAGGCCTGCTTCGCCAACACCGACAAACATACGCGCCAAAAACAACTGAAAGAAGCTGCGAGAGATGCCGCTTACTGCGGTAGCCAAACTCCATAAGAAAACTGAAAAAGCGATTATTTTGACACGGCTCTTAGTATCAACAATCTTGCCAAGAAATAGTCCCGTTATGGTGTAGAACAAAGCAAAAGAAGCTCCGTGTAACAGACTGAACATTGTGTCGCTGATACCTAAATCACGCTGGATTGGTTCAATCATTAACACCAGTAATTGACGATCTAGAAAAGAGAGGCAGTAGGCTAGCATCAACCAAAAGGCCACTAGATTAGCCGAGCTTTGTCCGTCACTAGAACCATAGCCAGCTGCAGAATTATTGTCTTTTTTGCTTTTTGGCAACCGAATTTACCCCTTTATTTTTCAACATTTAACTATTATAAGTGAAGTTGGTCAACTATTATTTTAGAGAGATGTTAACTGAAGCTTCATCCAAACGGGTTAAAAGCGGCAAAAAGACAGGTGCGCCAACTCCGCCAGCAGGCCAGCTAGCGAAGAGAGAAGAAGGTGCTTTTTCAGGGCTTAGAGTGGGAGCCTAGAGGTTAACTGAAGTGTTCTCATAGGTTATATGGCCTTCGCAGGCGCGACATATCAGCGCAACCTTCAGTGCGTGACTGCAGGGCTTATGGTGCAACAGAGCCCGAGCCGAGCCGGCGCCTTTCGCACCAGCATCCCACTCCATAAGCTGCACTATCAAGCCAATCAGCTCTTTTCCCGCGTCACTTGTGATGTACAGAAACCGATCAGGAAGATCTTGATACAGACGGGTAACACAGAGATCAAGGAGCTGCAGCTTGCGAAGGCGCGCAGACAAAACAGCTGGGTGCAATCCTGTCCATTTTTGAATGTGATCGAAACGATTATACCCCCGAAGAAGAGCATCCATAACTTTCAGGGCCTTCTGATCCCCCAAGAAAATTGTGATTTTTGCTATTTTTGCGTTACTAGTGCGAAGATCGACATTAATTTTATTGCTCGTCCTGTGGTTCAATGTACCCCCATGCTCATGCGCAAGGGCCTCTCCTTTAAAGAGAATATCCTGGGATAGAACCTCCCCGTAACAGGCCATGCAGGTGGTCTTGCAATGCAAAGGCGCCCCACATTCATGCACCCAGGGAGAAACAAAGGCTCCAGGACGCAAGTCCCACCGCAGCTGCCACTCTCTGGCTACAATGAGAATTGGAAACAACCCCTTACCCGCCTCAGTCAGCTTATACGTTCCTTTAGCACGCTTTGGCTGCTCACTTTTTACCACACAACCTGCAGCAACAAGCTTTGCAAGCCGATTACTCAGAGTGGACGGGGGTATTGAAATCACTGCGCTGAAGGCCGACCAACTGGATGCCCCATACATTAACTCCCGAACGATCAGCAGGCTCCAGTAGTCTCCCATAATCTCAAAAGCGCTAATATTTTTGCGTGCCGGAGTCATTTTCTATCCCTACGTATGTTTATGAATAGCTAGTATTATTAATGAAGTTACTTTACCATAGCTCTAAGACATGTGAACAACAAGTCAAACCCACTGTAGTCTAACATCTAATGAGGACCCGCATTATGGATAGTGTAATAATTCACAACTCGCTGACTTTGAAAATGACCGAAGAGGGAAACGACTATCTGCACGATAGCTATCATGGTCCTGTCGACAAGGAAATAACGGCAATCGACCTTAAGGTAGTAGGGCAAATTCCATCGGATCTTGATGGGGTTTATATTCGTAACTCCCACAACCCTATTGAACATTCAATCAGCGGTCGCTATCACTGGTTTGATGGAGATGGCATGGTCCATGGGGTGGCTTTTAAGCAGGGCCAGGCTGACTATAGAAACCGTATGGTGATGACTGAGGGTTATTTAAAGGAACAGGAAGCGGGCGAAGGCTTGTATCCTGGCTTGCGCGATGGGTTTCAAGCTGAAGATGGCCTAAAAAATAATTCCGGTACAGATGTCCTTCTTCATAATGGCGAATTCAAAACCATGTTTTCTCGTTGTGGTAAGCCTTACAGGCTGGATCCTGTCGACTTTCACACAATTGGCGCAGAGGACTTCAGTGGCGATTGGGTCAAGGGAGTTTCTGCCCATTCAAAAGTTGACGAGCGTACCGGAGAATTTTTGTTCTTCAATTACAGCTTTCAGGAAGAACCCTATATGCAGTACGGGGTTGTCGACAAAAATAATAAACTGATTTGCGCTACTGACATTGCGCTTCCCGGCCCTCGCCTACCCCACGACTGCTGGATCACCGAAAACCACACCATAGTCCATGACTTGCCACTATTTTGGGATCCTGAACTACTGCTACAAAAAAAGAAGAAGCTGCTATTTGATCAGACTAAGGCGTCACGATTCGGCGTTATACCTCGCTACGGTAAAGGCGCTGATGTAGTCTGGTTTGAATGTGAGCCAACGTACATCTTGCATACTGTGAATGCTTATGAAGAAGACGACTGTATCATTGCCTATGCCTACAAACAGCTCAACCCCTTACCCATGGTTCCAGCAGGCACGTCAAGAGTAAAGATACAAAACTATTTTCTTTCCTACCATATCACCCAGCCGCGCCTAACCGAATATAGATTCAACTTGAAGACTGGAGAGGCTAGCGAGCGCATTATTGACGACAGCTGCGCAGAGTCTCCCGGAATCAACTCTGCATACTTGGGTATAAAGAACCGCTATTCCTACAACGCATTAGTCCCTGAGATCCCTTTCTTCTTGCACAACGGTATTCAAAAGTTTGATTACCAAAAAATGCGGGAAACCGATAGGTATATACTGCCTGAGGGTAAATTTATGCAGCAGCCTGTATTTGCGCCAAGGGCTGATTCAAAAGACGAAGACGATGGCTATTTAATCGCCTACGTTGGCGACAAGAAGGAAACTGAAGTTTACATCTGGGATGCCAAAAAAGTCTCAGAAGGCCCGATAGCCCGAGTGCAACTGCCTCAGTGGGTGCCCTTTGGATCACATGCATACTGGGGCCGCGGCAGCGATATCCGCGAAGCTCAAGAACGCAATCAGCGCAATAAGACTGCGCCTTAACTTTTCATAGGAGTGTCAACAATGGGTGTTTTTGTACTCGAAGCTATTCGTATTCCGCGCGGCAAAGGAAGCCCTAAAGGCGCGCTACATCAGGTTAAACCAGTTGATTTATTGAAAACTCTGTTCGATGAGATGAGAAATAGAACGGCTATTGATCCATCCAAAGTCGACGAGGTTATCTTAGGTTGCGTCGGGCAATTGAATGATCAGGGCGGCAACATAGCACACACCGCCGCGCTCTACGCCGGCTGGGAAACGCGAGGTTCAGGGACGACAGTCAACAGTTTTTGTACTTCCAGTGTTACCGCCTGCTCTATGGCTGCAGCCAAACTGCTTTCAGGCCAAGGTGAGCTCTATGTGGTTGGCGGAGTAGAATCCATGTCTAGAGTCCCTATTCTGTCGGACCGAGGCCCTCTATTCACCGATCCGGATGTCTCATCTAAGGTGCCCTTTATCCCCAACGGTGTGACAGCAGATTTTATCGCCGGTCAGCAAGGATACTCACGAGAAGAGCTGGATGCCTATGCTGCGGCATCCCACAACAAAGCGGCACTGGCTACAGAAAAAGGTTACTTCAAGCGCTCTCTAGTTCCCGTCAAGAATGAACTTGGGGACGTATTGTTAAGTGACGATGAATTAATTCGCCCAGGCTCATCAATTGAAAGTATGGCTAGACTCAACCCTTCTTTTGAGGCTTTAGGTGCGCAAGGGTCTGACGAACTACTCTGTAAAAGCTTCCCAGAGGTTGACCATATCCCTCACCACCACCACCCAGGGAACTCTCCGGGGATGGTCGACGGCGCATCACTGGCGCTACTTGCTACTGGTGAAATGGCAGCTAGTTTGGGCCTGCCAGTACGAGCGGAAATTATTGGCTTCTCTGCTAAGAGCGCTGCCGCAATTGAAGGATTGACGGGAGGCTATGCCGCAGCCAAAGACGTGCTTGAACGCACGGGGATAGCTGGAGAAGATATAGACTTGTGGGAATTCAATGAGGGATTTGCGGCAACGGCGATGAATTTTGCTAAGCAACTTGATGTGCCTTTGGACCGTTACAACGTCAATGGCGGCGGCATCGCCATGGGCCATGCAATGGGCGCAACAGGCGTTAATATTCTAGGCATGATGATCGATGAATTGGAGCGCCGAAAAAAGCATACTGGACTCATCGCTATATCCGGCGCCGCTGGTGCTGGCGCCGCCATGGTCGTTAGAATTCATTAACCGTCAGAATTCAGGAGTAGCGACTTTGAACCGTTCAAAGATACAGCATACAAGTCTACTGATAATAATCATCCTTAGTGTTGGCTGTGGTAGCTCTACTCCTGAACCGGCGTCGGTGCCGACAGAAAGTCTTAAGGCTGACATCGCTTTTTTTGGCAGCAACATTATTGCCTTTAGTGACCAGGCCAGGCCCACTGATTTTGTCGCCGTGAAAGATGGGGCGATCGTCTTTGTTGGTGAAAAACGTCATTGGACTGGAGAAGAAGACGAACTCGTTCATATAGGTGAGTCTGCACTGCTACCGAGTTTTATTGATGCACACGGCCATGCGGCATTTCATACTCGTGTCTCAGAGATCGAGAATATCGCGTCGCCACCTGTTGGGCCTGCACAAGATATGGCTGGGCTGATCGCTGAGTTAAACCGCTATTCGACATCGAGATCATTGGTCGCCGGAGAGTGGATTGTCGGTATGGATTACGATAATTCCCTGCTTGCCGAGAACCGTCAACCTTAAGAGGAATAAAAACAATGACTAAAGACCTGCAATCCTGCCCTTTTTCAAGTGGCAAATTAGGCGAGCGTTTTCGCCCCTATGAACAAGATGGAATGTTCGAGTTCCTGAAAGAAGCTCGGGAGAGTGAGCCGGTTTTTTACAATGAAGAGCTGAGCTGCTGGGTTGTTACCAAAAAAAATGATATCCAGGCTATCTTCCGAGACCCGGACCGCTTTTCTGCCAGTAATTCGCAATCCCCGATTAACGCATTTTCATCAGAAGTTCAGCAAATCATGGTTGATGGTCACTATACCCGTGAGCCAACCCAGGCAAATACGGACCGACCCAAGCATACTCGGATTCGCAATATCTCCGGGCAGTTTCTGAACACAAAGCGCTTTGCCCAGTATGAGTCGCAAGTCCGTGAACTTACTCGACAGCAGATCGCCACTCTGGAGGGAAAGAACGCCGTCGATTTGGTCGAGGCTGTGACTTACGAGCTTCCGGCAAAAGTGTTGTTTCTGTTAGTTGGTGTGCCACAGGAAGAATCTTACCGAGTCAAAAAGTGGTCAGATAACACCTTTAATATGACCTGGGGAAAGCCCACAGAAGAGGATTCGATTGATGGTGCCCGTGGGTTAGTGGAGTATTTTGATTTCTGTAAAAGTGTCGCCAACTCGCGTTTAAAGACGGGTTTAGCAAATGGCTTCGATGGCGATGACTATGTCAGTCATCTGTTGCGCACGCGCAATGGGGATGATGAAGTATTAAGTATGAATGAGGTGGCTAGCCTTATTCACGGTGTGCTTGCCGCCGGTCATGAGACCACCTCAAATGGCTCTGCGAGTTTGCTCTGGGCGCTGCTCAGCGACCGCGAACAGTGGCAAAAGCTGGTGAAAAGCCCTGCACTTATTCCCAATGCCGTCGAGGAAGGGTTGCGCTATATGACCCCGTTCATCACCTGGCGTCGCTTGACTCTTACCGATGTTGAAATCGGTGGCGTCGCCATTCCCAAAGGGTCTGCCATTCTGATGTCACTGGTATCTGCGAATCATGATGAAGACTCCTTTGAGTGCCCGATGAAGTTTGATGTTGAGCGCAAGAATGCCCGACAGCATCTGGCCTTTGGCAACGGCATTCATTTTTGTATGGGCGCGCCACTGGCTCGCATGGAAATGAAAATTCTGCTCGAAGAGTTGACTCAGCGTTATCCGAACATGCGACTAGACGAGGAAGATACAATCCAGTGGCCGCTCAACATGGGCTTTCGAGGCCCTGTAAAACTGAAAGTAGACTTAGGAGAATAAATAATGATCAACGTTTGTTGGGTGTATCCAGACGGTACTGAGCACAACGCCTCTGTAGCAGAAGGTGTCAATCTGATGGAAGCGGCGATTGCCAATGACATCGAATCCATTTACGGCGAATGTGGTGGCTCCATGGCCTGTGCAACCTGCCATGTTGAAGTTGACGAGACTAGCGGCGTCGCGGCGGGCCAACCTTTCGCCATGGAAAATGAGATGCTCGATATGGTCGAGTCCGGGCGGACACCAACCAGTCGTTTAAGCTGTCAGCTCGTTGCCTCCCAGGAGCTCGACGGTATCCGCATGAAAGTCACGTGGTAGCTGGTGGCAGACCCTCTGAAAACAGGTGTAGCGGATTGGTCAGCGGTAATCCGGCTGATGGCAACTTTGCTGTTTATCACTACCTGGATAAGCTCCTGTGCGCGGTTGAAAACATAAACCGGCCGGGGCAGCACATGTTGGCTAGAAAAATGCTCAAAGACAATTTTTCACCTACTGAAGCCCAGGTAATGCAGGGTGTCGATGAGATTAAAGTAGCCCTTGCATCCTGGGAAGCAAAAACAACAACACTATAGAGCCACACACTAAATTAAGGCAAAAATCATGGCTGTCCAATATCTTAAACGCGGAAAACCAAACTCAGAACGTGCAGAAGATGATGCCAAGACCAAGGCGGTTGTGGAGGCAACCCTGAAAGATATTGAATTACGTGGCGACGTCGCGGTGCGCGAACTATCTGCGAACTTCGATAATTATACGCCACCCTCTTTTAAGCTTTCAGAGCAAGAGATTTCTGACTTAATGGCATCGCTGTCGGAGCGTGAGTTGGCCGACATCAAATTTGCCCAAGCGCAGGTTCGAAACTTTGCCCAAGCACAGCGTGACAGCATGCTAGATATTGAAATAGAAACCCTGCCGGGCGTTATCTTGGGTCACAAAAATATCCCAGTACAATCCGTTGGTTGCTATGTTCCCGGTGGCAAGTTTCCGATGGTTGCATCCGCCCATATGTCCGTAGCCACAGCCACGGTGGCTGGGGTACCACGGATTCTAGCCTGCACGCCGCCGTTTAAGGGCAAACCCAATGCGGCGGTTATTGCTGCCATGCATCTTGGTGGTGCACACGAGATCTACGTTATGGGCGGTATTCAGGCCGTTGGCGCAATGGCCATTGGGACTGAAACGATTAAGCCCGTTCATATGCTTGTTGGCCCGGGCAACGCATTCGTCGCTGAGGCCAAACGGCAGCTGTTTGGTCGTGTTGGAATTGATTTGTTCGCCGGCCCTACTGAGACAATGGTGATAGCCGATGATACCGTCGTCGGCGAACTCTGCGCCACAGACTTATTAGGACAGGCGGAACATGGTTACAACAGCCCCGCGGTATTGCTGACCAACTCGCGCAAACTTGCCGATGATACGTTGCGCGAAATTGATCGCTTGCTGAAAATTTTACCCACGGCAGACACTGCGGCCGTCAGCTGGGCTGATTACGGCGAAGTGATCTTATGTGGTACCTATGAGGAGATGTTGACCGTCGCAAACGATATGGCATCGGAACACGTCCAAGTCATGACCACCCGTGATGATTGGTTCCTTGAACACATGACCTGTTACGGCGCGCTTTTTCTTGGTCCAAGGACTAACGTTTCCAACGGCGATAAGGTGATTGGAACAAACCATACATTGCCCACTAAAAAAGCCGGACGTTATACAGGAGGCTTATGGGTGGGTAAGTTTTTGAAGACCCATTCCTACCAAAAAATCATGACCGACGAGGCCGCAACCTTGGTTGGAGAATACGGTAGCCGTTTATGCATGCTCGAAGGATTTGTCGGTCATGCAGAGCAGTGCAATATGCGTGTGCGTCGCTACGGCGGAATTGATGTGCCATACGGAACAGGCGCCCCTTATCGCGCTGTTACTGAATAAATGAATCTAGCAATAAAAAACCGTGCAACGATCGCAACCGCCTTTGGTCGCTTGCGATCGTTTAACAAAGTCGGGAAGAGGTTCCCCGCGCATTTTTGTGTTGGAGCTACATTATGATATTGCCCTCTACCCCATCTTTCTCCCTACAGGGCAAGCGTGCCTTAGTGACCGGCGCATCCTCTGGGATCGGTCAAGCCTGTGCCGTGACTATGGCAGAGGCAGGTGCATCGGTTGTCTGTGCTGCGCGCAGTGCAGACCGTTTGAATCAAACCGTTGATGCAA
This sequence comes from Porticoccaceae bacterium, assembly GCA_018654575.1. Classification (GTDB taxonomy): domain Bacteria; phylum Pseudomonadota; class Gammaproteobacteria; order Pseudomonadales; family Porticoccaceae; genus HTCC2207. The sequence continues at coordinate 53,521 of JABILI010000004.1, read as the reverse complement.
TAACAGCAAAGGGATTAGACGCACAGGCATTAACCCTAGATCAAACGGATCTTGGTGCATTGAAAACTGCGCTGCAGCAGCCATTTGATATCGTCATAAATTCCGCAGGAATGGCGCGGCAAAAGCCGGCTCTTGAAACCTCAGCAGAGGACTTTGACAGTGTCATGGACGTTAATCTGCGGTCAGCCTATTTCTTGTCAATTTACGCCGCACAGTTAATGAAAGCGGCTAAGATCGATGGATCAATCATTCATATTTCATCACAAATGGGCCACATTGGCGGCACTCATCGCAGCGTTTATTGCGCATCCAAGCATGCCCTGGAAGGCATGGTCAAAAGTATGGCTATTGAATGGGGTCCATTGGGTATCCGCATCAATACCATCTGCCCGACCTTTATTCGTACACCCCTGTCTCAAGCCACATTAGATAATCCCGAAGGTTTGAAATGGATCCAAGACAAGATCAAGCTTAGCCGTGTGGGCGAGGTGGAAGACATAATGGGTGCGGCCCTCTATTTGGCATCGGCTGCATCATCTCTGGTCACCGGCACCCACATACTTGTGGACGGAGGCTGGACTGCAGGCTAATACCCTTGCCTATAGCGTAGTTCTGATCCACTAACCAACGCTACAACTATGTAGGACAAGATAGTAACACTCTTATTGTTTTCTCTTTGATCTATTAAGTACAATAAAAAAGGTCATAAAAATGAACGTTGAACCAATGCCAGAAACCACTAGCCCAGTTGTAACACCAGAGAGACCCAGCCCTGTTTATGCTTGGTATATGACTCTGCTGCTTATGCTGCTTTATATGTTTTCATTTCTTGATCGCACGGTCATTGTCCTTTTGATAGAACCTATCAAGCGCGACCTATTATTGAACGACACACAAATCAGCCTTTTATATGGTTTGGCATTTGCCGTTTTTTACACTTTTCTGGGCATCCCAATTGCGCGCCTAGCTGACAGTAAAAGCCGGCGTTCAATTATTGCGGTGGGCGTTCTTTTTTGGAGTGCAATGACAGTGGCCTGTGGTTTGGCGAAAAACTTTGGCCATTTATTTGCCGCAAGAATTGGTGTTGGGGCTGGCGAGGCAGCACTGTCACCTGCTGCATACTCACTTATTTCTGATTCTTTTCCTGAGGAAAAGCGCGCCAAAGCCATGAGCGTATACACCATGGGGATCTATCTAGGTGTGGGTGTAGCCATGTTGCTGGGCGGACAGGTAATCGAGTTTTTTGACAATGTAGGCACAGTCACCCTCCCATGGGTAGGCGAATTACGCGGTTGGCAATTAACATTTATCGCCGTAGGCTCCCCAGGCCTGCTGTTCTTCTTTTTGGTCATGGCACTGCGTGAGCCTGCTAGGCAAGGACTAGTGTCAGGTGCGCCAAAAACCATACCCATGGGCGAGGCTATGCATTGGTTTAGACAACGCAAGGGTTTTTACCTGAGTTTTTATCTAGCGATGGCCTTTGGCGCGCTCTACTCTTATTCACTGACGGCATGGACACCGTCGTTCTTTATTCGAACCTACGGCTGGGATACGCTCCAAGTGAGCAAATATTATGGCACTGTGGTTTTGATATTCGCCCCAGCCGGGATAATTTCTGGCGGCCTAATAGCCAGTGCTAGGGCGAGTCGCGGTGATGGTTTAGCCCATGTTCGCATAACTGTGATCGCTTTTGCGGCACTGCTGATCCCTGCCGCCACCGTGACTCTGGTAGACAACCCATGGGTATCCCTGGGACTTGTCGCGGTGATTAAATTTATCCATGGTTTGCCTCTAGGGATTGCCATGGCGGTAGTTCATGACATTACCCCTAACCGTCTGCGGGCACAGGCAGCAGCCCTTTATCTATTTACTCTCAACATTCTAGGATTAGGCGTAGGGCCAACGCTTGTGGCGGTGTTAACCGATTATGTTTTTCGTGATCCAGCAGACTTGCGTTATTCAATGGCCATTGTCGGTATTTTCGCCTGCACCATCGGTCTGTTATTGTCGATTTACGCAATGCGACAACTGCGTACTCTCAAGCAGAAACCCACCGAACTAACTAGTCCTTAAGCAAGAGACATATAACATGCCCTTACATCCGCAAGCCAAAGCATTCCTTGATATTATTAACGCCTCAGACAGAACCCCTATGCGCGCTTTAGGGGCAGAGAAAGCACGGGAAGCCTATGCTGCAAGGCCGAAATATTTCGCGTCCCAGTGGGTCGATGTCTTTTCAGTAGAAAACCGCGTTGTTGAACAAAACAACTTATCGATTCCAATACGTATTTACTCGCCTAAGCAGTCACAGGCACTCTTACCTGTATGTATTTTTTATCACGGTGGGGGAATGGTAATTGGCACCCTAGACGGCTACGACACATTGTGTAGGCAAATCTGTGTGCAGTCTGACTGTATCATCGTATCGGTGGATTACCGTCTAGCGCCAGAGCATAAATTTCCAGCGGCAATAGATGATGCCTATACCGCTTTGTTGTGGGTGCTACAGCAAGCTGAAACTTTTGGTGGGGATAAAAATAATATCGCTATCAGTGGCGACAGTGCTGGAGGAAGTTTAGCTGCCGTGGTCACAATACTGGCAAGAGACCAGGGCATATCCAATATCAAATGCCAAGTGTTGATCTACCCAGCCACAGCATCTCATGCGGATTCTTCGTCGCACCTTGCCTTTGCAAAAGGCTATTTTTTGGAGCGAGATACAGTGCTTTGGTTTCATGAAAGCTACATTGTCTCAGACAAAAATCGCGAAGACTTTCGTTACGCTCCGCTTATAGCAAAAGAGCTGACGCACTTACCACCAACATTAATTATAGTTGCAGGCTACGATACATTAAGAGATGAGGGCGTGGCCTACGCCAACCGCCTGACGGCCAGTGGTATTGATGTCAGCCTGCAAGAATATCCAGGAATGTTCCATCCATTTGTATCCTTAGCAGGTGTGCTTGATGAGGGTAAAGAAGCTATTTCAGCGGTTGCCAAAACATTACGAAAATTCACCCAAAAGTAAAGTTTAGCTGATGCGGCATCGGGCCTTAGTCCAGTAATCCTCGGTGCGATTCGTGACGCGACTGGCTCTTATACCGCATCTTTGTTCACAGCGGCAGCCTTTATGATCGTATCGGCTACTTTGTTCGCAAAACTCCCAAAATTTGACCAATAGAAAACTAATAGCTGTATCACTCTCTGAGAAAGTGTATTCAATTGAAAGCTAGATAAAGAAAAACCCCTTGGATAACAAGGGGCTATCTTTTTTTGGTGGAGGCGGCGGGAATCGAAGAGGCCTCTAAGACCCTTTATATATCTATACCTTTATCTATCTGTCTAGAAAAGTACCAACAGAAGTACCAACAATAGTTTTAGCTGGCCTAGTCTTGTTTTTTCTAGGGGCCCGTGCCGCAGACGGCCGCGAATGCCCTGGCTTGGCTGAATTTTGGAGCCTAAAACACGGCGGCATCGCTCTGACCGCGGACCTTGGCCGAGTTTTTGGCAAACGATTAATGTTTGGGAGACAGGAAAAGATAAGCAGTTCTTTGTGCCATCATAAGTGGGTCAAACGAGCATGCAAATCAACAACCTTTGATACTAGAGTGAAGATGTATCAGATGATTGGGTATAGGCTTCTATAATTTTGCCATCCGTCATTTTATCAACGGTGCTTTTTAATACCCAATCACAATAAGTGATTCTTTTTAATCTCCTAGTGTTCAACTAGCAAATAAAATAACTTTTCCTAACGAAATCCCCCTATAATTGATAGGATTTCATTTCGTTCCAATCAGAAAATAGTTTAATTTCATTACCATTATCAAGTTTAATTCTTGATGCTGTAAAATCGATATCAACTTCGTTATTGGATAACTTGTACAATTTGACATCATCACTTTTAAACTGATTGATATCAATCTCCCAATTCAATATTTCAGCGGTTCCAATTTTTATCGGTGTCTCAACGGTAACAGGTAATGACTTTATTACTTCACCACTTTTATCTTTAATCACGATCTCGCCGCTTACTTCTACAATGTTACGTAAGTGGTCATTTCGAATCGCCATACTAATACGGACTTTTTCTTCCCAAGATTTTTTGCCAACACTTGTTTTTTGCAATTGCAGTACTGTAATCGTTTTTTCTATTTTGTCTTTTATAGGCTGGTTTGCAGCGAGCAATTGCTGCTCTTTAGTCGACTCGATTTGAGCGAGCATATCTTGCAAGTTTTTGATTTCAATAATTCTCCAATACCCACCTTTGTCTCGCATGGTGATCTGGATTACCATATCCGTCTGAATCTCGTCATTATGGTAAGGTATTTTCAATATGGCTACTTTGCCATTCTTGGTTATTTTGAAATTTAAATTATTTTTATCGGCCAAACCAATACTGCTAGTCAAGGTTGCGATAGTTATTTCATCTTCCTTAACATTAATATCATCATCAATATTTCCCGTTTCAACATAATGAATAATTGACTTTTTGGCATAACTAACGAGTTTTGGTTTCATCATTTCAATCAAACCGGCACCGAACGCAGCTCCTAAACTTTCCCAACCACTACTTTTTGCATCAGTGACCGAAGACAGTTGCTCTAGCATAAATTGGTCAATTGCACTCTCGACAAAATTTTCGATATCGACGTGCTTTTCAAATGTATCGACATCATGTTGTTCGATCGCGGTTGCAATTTGTTTCAGCGAGTATTCTGGTGTGGTTGTCCAGTAGTAATAACCAGTTAGGCATACAATTAGTAATATTACAAAAAGCGAAATAGATAGCTTGTTCATGACCTGCCCCCAATAACGAGACCAATGGTTAAGTTAGAGTTTGTGTTCAATTTTCCTGACATCTAGTTCTTCAGAGGTTCCCAGGTTGGTTGCAGATGCCACGTATAGGAGGTTGTAGGTATTGTCTTCGCTGCTCTGTAGAGCGGATCCTTGATATTCTGCCCTTGCTCTAATAGCTCTCTCTTCGAAAGACCAACGAATAATTACTGGTGTTTCATCCTGAATATCTACCGGGGTCGCGATGCCGTTATAGAACCACGGATCTCGCTTTCCCGATCTTGTGAATACCAAGACCTTACATTCTTCAATCAACATTTCTTGAATAACTTTATCAGTCAACTTCGATCTGGTCTTGCCGATCCAGCTGAGGTCGCCATTTGACTCCCAAACATTGTCATAGTTGATGCCAAGTGGATCGCTTGAACCAACATTTGCGAATATTACGACAGTATTGTCACCGAGGTTCTTCTTCAAGGGCTGAGAATATCCGGGAAATGCGTATATATAATGAGTATGCCGCTCAATAATATTCATTATAGGTATCTTCTGACACCCATGTAGAAACCTGTCATACATACTGTGGTTGCACCACATAACAACAGCAACATCAAACCATCCCAGAAAGGTCTTGTACGAAACAGTGCTGTGAAATTCCAGCTGTGCAGGGCATTGAACAACCAGCGGTACCATTGTCGATTACCATCCATTTTGTCAAGCATCCTGCCACTGACTGCATCAAGGTAGTAATGTGTCTCACCGGCATCGTCGACGATAATACGATACACGGGGAATCGTCTTTGATTGTGATGCTCATAGTAATAGCTGTCACCCTCGTTCAACCATCCGCTTTGTAAGATCTGTGTATCAGTTCCAACACTCGCTGTAATTTTTGTCCATAACTTTTCATCAATCAAATCTGGCTCCATTGTTTCCAGATTAATACGACTGGATTCATTTTTTGAGTTATAGGTCACCAAGGCCGGTTTACCGAGCAGGGTGTTTACTTCTAGTATTTTTACATCGCCTGGAAATTGTTGAGAGGATAAACCTGTCACTATGTCTTCTACCTGATTCCAACTCATGGGTTCACCCCGTAGCCGTATCGCTTCTTCCTGATGTGATGCACCTGTCAGAAATCCAAAAGGCGCCATGGAAAAAAAGCCGCTGATGACCCAGGTCAGAACGAATAATCCAAAGACGAGGCCGATGATGTGGTGCCAGTAGGCCCAACCTTTGTAGGGCGTCCGTACCTGTGCTTTTGCTTTGAAGCGGAACTTCGTGATACCAATGTAGATACCAATAAGTGTTAAAAATGTACCGATAAGGGACAGGACGATGACGGTATTGCTCCATAATCTGATGTCCTCACGAAGTGTTGTAAAGTAAAGCCAATGGGGTACGGAACCAAACCAGTTCCAGATGCGTTGATGGGCTGTCGTTACCAGCACCACTTCACCGGTCGTGCTAGAGATATACAGCTCTGTGTTATCGGGATCGTTTAGAGCGAAATGATACATAGGTGCATGGGAAGAATATTTTACCTGAATGGTCCATTGATCTTTTTCAACTGGTCCAAGATAGACTGGCTTACCCGGATAACCGGCATGGTGATTAAATGAATCAGCAATTTTCTGCGCTTGCTGTTCAGAGGTCTCATAGAGCCATTCGCCACTACGCAGGTTAATGCTCAATTCATCATCTGGTAACCAGCCCAGACGGAGGATGGGGGTGTTAGCCAGCATTTCAATTTCAAGATAGTCGACCGTTTGATCATTGGTGTCATCCGCTGGCAGTTGACAACAATCAGTTAGATCAAGTGGTGGTAGCCCCTGTCGACGCATATTCTGATCAAGCGAAGGATACTGCACATACATCATAACAATACCGGACACGCACCAGAGCACCATGAGCAAGCCAATGGCAATACCGATATAACGATGTATGAGGACAAGTGTCTTGAACATGGCTAATTATATTAAAAGGAAACAGATAAGGAATCTGCCTATTATAGTACAAGCTCGCGTGCACTACCCTACTGCCGGCTGATTAGAAACGATAGGTGTAATTCAAGTGAAAACTCATAGGGACACCACGATTTCCATACAGATAAGCTGTGCCGTTGTCACGGGTGGCCGTACGAATAGAGGTGTTATAGTTTTCATCCAATAGGTTTTCCGCCCGGAATCCAAGGCGGTGTTTTCCATCCTGCCCAAGTTGATAATAACCGGACAGATCAACCACTGTGTAATCACCGTGTTCCGCATTCTCGCCCGTGGCAAAGAAACCACCGACATCGGAAAAGACGTCTCCTACGTGTATTAGTGATAATGACAGGCCCAGGGGGTATTGCTGTGGCTGGTAATTCAGATTCCATTTTACTGTCGTCCTGGGGATATCGACAATTTGCTGGTCGCTGCCGTTCGCCTCGGCGTCGGTGTAGACAAAATCCAGATTGGTTTGCCATTCCGGATTAATGGCCAATGAGGCGATGAGTTCGCCACCGATCATTTCCACTTTGTTGGTACTGTTTATTCTAATGCGGTTGGCGCTGCCAATCAGATTATCAACGGCACGATGAAATCCAATAAGCTCCCAGCTCAAGCCATTTGCGATGTTATCTAATTGACCGCCCAGCGCGACGTTGACATTGACGCTTTCTTCACCTTCCAGTGCCGGGTTACCTTGTGTGCAACAGGGGTCGTTACCAAACAATTGCCATGCATCGGGAAGACGGAAAGCCGTGCCGATGTTGCCACGCATAAAAACGCTATCGTTGAATTCATGTTTACCACTGAAGTTCCAGACAGTGGTGCCGCCGGCATCGGATTGTTCATTGTGCCTGACGCCAAATGCTAGCGAGGTATTTTCAAACCAGGCACTTGTGGTCCTGGCCTGGAAGTAAACGGCGCCAACCTGTTCAGACTGGTCCGCAATCAGTAGGACGTCATCACGTCCCGAAAAACTTTGGTGATCATAGCCCAACACATATTCCATACCCTTGTGCAAATTAAATTTACCCATGGTATTCACGCCATAATCTTCATACCCCCAAAACTCTTTATCACTGATATTTATGATACTGCCGGGATTAGTCAAATCGTTGTGGCGCTCTGTCCAGTCACTGCTCCAGTTATGATAGTAGCCTTTTACAAACAGTGAGATATTTTCAGAGAACTGATGATCCCACTTTATAGAGAATAAATCTTCGCTACGCTCGTTAAAGGCCTCCGCAACATCGGTGGGTCTGGCAAAATCAACCTTATTATCAGTGTACTGGTAATGCAACATGACATGCGAAGCATCACTAAAATTATAGGCGTATTTCAGACCAACATTATTGACTACATATCCTCGTTTCCTGTCGGTAGCACTGGCTTCGGTATCGCTATCACTAAAGGCCTGGAAACCGTCTGCCTCATCTCTCGATGCATAGAATACATACTCATGATTGCCTATACTCCCTCGTAATTGGCCGTTGACGTTGTAACCTTCATTACTGTGTGCCCCTGCAGAAATCGCCCCATCGGTTTCACTTCGAAAAGATTTCGTCACGATGTTTACCACACCACTCACCGATTGTGTGCCGTAGAAGATCCCCTGTCCGCCCTTGAGTACTTCAATACGTTCCACCATATGCGCCGGGATAGTATCAAGTGGCATAGTCGTATTATAAAGCCGGTTACTAATTCGCACACCGTCCACTAACCACAGAATATCCTGGCTTCGTGAGCCCTGCAGTGAACCATTGAAATAATCAAAGGGGCCATTCTTTGGCGCAATATATAAACCCGGTACCAGCATCTGTACCGTTTGTGCAATATCGTTGAATCCATGTTCCTCGATCTCCTGGCTGGTGATTATTTCAACACGATTACCGTATTTACTTAAATCCAGGGGGATCGTCTCTTCAATACCCGTTTCTTTAACTAATATTTCTTCAATCTCCGTTGCTCTAACTGAAATAACACTTCCTGTAAAAAGAAGAAACGTGATTAAGAATAATTGCGATGATGAGAATTTCATCTGTACACCTTATCTAGAGTTTTACTAAGCTGATCGTGCCAGAACACCGGATATATATTTTACATGACTCCAGAAACATAAGTAATTTATTCGTCGAATAGAAAAAGAGTTCCCTAATGACACCCTTTTCCAAACAAGTCTAATATGCTTTCCTTAATTCTTTTAGACCGATTATCCTCCCCAGGAGTAGCGAAGAGTGCCACCGAACCAGAGAGCTTGCGCGGCTTGACGTTGGGATGTTCCAAAAAAGCCGGCAAAATCAAATGTCGACGGAAAGTACACTTCATCCGTGAAGTTCTTAATTCACGGTGATGCACCTCACTTGCCGTCTTCACTGGTAGCGGCCTTTATCTTACTCCCTAAACTCGTTACTTATATTCATCTCCATTACAACTTTTATTTATAGAGCTGGACCTACTACTATAGGACAGGGGTCCGGATGGAGTACGCGTGTTCGCTCAAAAGGTGTAACGGTATCTGCATTCCAGTGTCGTGCTGGGAATAATCTATCAAGCAGTCCATCGTGGAATCAAAGGCTCATACTTCGCCAATGCTGCATAAATGCTGGAATAAACTTGGGAGAGTCCGAAGATCTGAACTTATATAGAAATATAAAAGGGGCCATAAGCCCCTTTTTGTTTTTCTGGCGGTGGTAACAGTCTCCAGCTGTACCCCGTCAGCCCCATGTGGACCAAATAGCCTGATAGCATAGGTGTGGTTCGTAGAAAATACTGTAATCAGCAATATTACAACCAAGTGTTTATTCATTTCATTTTCCCCGGTAACAATTTAATTGAACGGCGCACCCGCATACCCAGCTTCCGCTTTCGTATGAAGCTCTGCCAACTCATCCCCAAAAAGAATGGGGTTGAAAAAAAAGTAATGTGGACAGCAGGGCTAACGTAGCTTTTTTCATGGAGCAACTAATATCGACTTTTATGACTATCTGACTTATCTGACATTCTTTGACCAAACCACTCAAGTGCGGTCGCCTCAAAGGAATCGCCAGAAGCCAAATGTGATGATATCTTTTTAGCTCTTTTAACTTGGGTGGGATCAATACCTGAAGTCACTTGTTCACGCGCAATGTAATGCGTCCTTCGCGCATCAGACAAGCTAACAGCAGGATAAACGCCTAAGGCTAGGGTTTTTTGCTTGCCCTCGAATCGATAGTTATAACGCCAGTATTTACCTTGAGGTTTTATTAGAATATAAAGCCCCCCACCATCCACAAGACTGTAGGGTTTATCTTTTGACTTTGCTTGTTTTATCGTTATCGCCGCTAACTTTTGCACATGCTTGCCCTCTCTTGGACACCACTGTACTTATCTAGATGATATGAATTGGGTTCAAGACGTACCTTTGTTGGTATCTCGCCTAAGATAAGTAAAAGTACCAACATAAATACCAACTATTTGTTGGTATCTTAGTGGATTTTCTTGGACTATGATAGATAGAGTGTATATGAAAAAGCCCATATATAATGGGCTATTCAGGCTTTATTGGACAATAAAAAACAGCTATTTGGTGGAGGCGGCGGGAATTGAACCCGCGTCCGCTTGTCCGCTGCCTACGGCTCTACATGCTTAGTTCAGTCTTTAAATTTAGTGTGCTGCAACCCGACTGACAGGGCGCACAACAAACGATTTCGGTAAGTTTTTAGTGAGTCCGCCCCGAACAAGCTTCATCACGATCTCATGAGATATGACATTTGAGCATTCCTCTCCCCTAAGGGTTTAGAATTCTGGACGCATAAGCACGGCTCCAGTCAAACGGCACTACACTGGGGTTTAAGCAGCTAGTGCGTAGTTGTCGTCGTTGGCAACTATAAGTTTGCGACTTTGGATTAACGAGATTGGTCACCATCTCGGCATGCACCGGAGGTTTTGTAACCCGCGTCGAATCCAGAACGCCCCCCTGAGGTATGAGATTTTAGCACAGTAAGTATTGATATTAAGCAGACTATTAATAAATCTATGCTCGCCTACCTATTTTAACCATTTAAGGTCGAATTTAATCACTTAATCACCTAGACTCTCGCTTAGAATAAGAATCACAAGGGTTTCAAACATGCAAAGAGGTCAATTTTCGTCGCGGTTGGCATTTATTTTTGCCGCATCTGGCTCTGCCGTAGGCCTTGGCAACATTTGGGGATTTCCTACCAATGCTGCCGAAAATGGTGGTGCTGCCTTTTTATTAATGTATCTCATTTTGGCCTTTCTACTCGCCTACCCTGCCTTGATGGCTGAGCTCATTATTGGCCGTCATACGCGCTCCAACATGGTTAGCGCTCTACAAGAAATTTCCACAAGTCAGTCGGCCAAAACCGTTGGTCGACTGGTTGGTATCGGAGGAATGGTGACTGCCGGGCTGATTTTAAGTTTTTACAGCATTGTTGCCGGTTGGATGCTCGCCTTTATGCTTGAGCCTGTAACCGCGATGTTAGGTCTTGGTCACCTTAGTACATGGTTAACAGAATTTAGTCTGGTTCGTAATATCGGCTTTGCAGCTATATTTATTTTATTAACGGTTTTAATTATTAGTGCCGGCGTTGAGCAGGGTATCGAAAAATGGTCGAACCGCTTAATGCCGTCCCTGTTTATTTTAATGTTCGGGCTAATACTCTATGTACTCTCTCAAGACGGGGCAATGGCAGGACTAAACTATTACTTGGTGCCCGACTTTTCACAGATCACTAAACCAGACCTTATCGTTAGCGCTATGGGGCAGGCCTTTTTCTCCATGTCACTCGGTGTCGGCACCATGCTAGTTTATGGCTCTTATATTAAGGCCGATGAAAACCTACCCGTGGTGGGTGCGCTGGTGACTTTAACCGATACCTCGGTGGCTTTTTTAGCCGGATTATTAGTGCTACCGGCTATCTTTGTGGCGCAGAAATTAGGGGTTACTATCTATGCTGAGAGCGGTGATTTAATTGCTGGACCCGACCTAATCTTTCAGGTGCTGCCTGCGTTATTTGAGGGCATGGGTATCACAGGCCTATTTGTCGGTTTTACTTTTTTTGTCCTAATGTCTATTGCCGCAGTAACCTCGTCTATTTCTATGCTTGAAGTGCCAGTCTCCTATGCCGTGGAAGCCCATCAGGTCAATCGCAATAAAGCCACGTGGCTGGTGGGGTTTGCCGTTTTTGCAATTAGTACGATGATCTGTCTGAACTTTGACTCGCTATTTGGCTTTGTGATTACCATGACGACGGAGCGAGCGCAGCCACTACTAAGCATGATGCTGTGTATCTTTGCCGGCTGGATTTTCTACCGCAATTCCATTCTTCAAGAACTTAAGAGCGGTAACCCCAATGTAGAACAGGGTTTGTTTTGGAAAATTTGGCCCGTGTACGTTAAATTTTTCTGTCCAGTACTTATCTTAATGACCTTTGCTAATGGGTTTTAGAGCTGGCAGCGCCAATCTGTAAAAGATAAGGCACCTCAACGACTATAATCAGCATTGACCCCCTTACATAGGTTGGTTAGTGTTGTACTTTATTAACATAGACTGATTTCTAAAAGACAGGCGAGAACTTGTGACTAAAATGACAAAAGCAATTGATTTTGAGCAACAACTAGAAAGCCTAGAGGCGTTAGTCGCTTCGTTAGAGAGCGGTGACTTAAGCTTAGAGGATTCTTTGAAGTCATTTGAGCAGGGAATTAAAGTTGCTCGAGAGTGTCAGCAGGCTCTCAAAAATGCTGAACAAAAAGTCGAGCTACTGACCCGACAAGGTGACGAATTAGTGAGTGCCCACTATAGCCTTGAAGACGACAATTAAAGAGCCTCATGTCCAAAATGAAGAAAACTATTGAAGGTTATATTACGCGAGTTGATCAGAGGCTAGAGAGGGCCCTGCCGGCGGCCGAAGGCCCTGCAGAACGGCTACTTTCTGCGATGCGCTACTCGGTATTTAACGGCGGGAAACGTCTACGGCCATTATTGTGCTTTGCGGCTGCTGATGCAGTAGCAAAGGCCGACCATCATACTGAAACTGCCGCCGCATCGATTGAGATGATTCATGCTTATTCTCTTATTCATGATGATCTTCCAGCCATGGATGATGACGATTTGCGCCGAGGTGAGCCTGCCTGTCATATCCAGTTTGATGAGGCTACGGCAATACTGACCGGCGATGCGCTGCAAGCGATGGCTTTTGAACAGTTAGCGGCCATGAAGGAAATACCGCCAGCCACACAGCTTGAATTAGTGCGTCTACTGGCCAATCACAGTGGCTGCTCAGGTATGGTCGCTGGCCAGGCCATCGACCTTGCTGCCACGGGTGAATCGCTGACGCTGGATCAACTGAAATTTATGCATGCTCATAAAACCGGCGCCTTGATTGAGGCAAGTGTATTGATGGGCGCGGTCGCCACAAACCAAGCGACGTCAAGACAGCTCGACGCATTGACAAAATTTGCTAGCGCTATTGGTTTGGCATTTCAGATCCAGGATGACATTCTTGATGTCGAAAGCTCTACCGCCCAATTAGGCAAACAGCAGGGTTCTGACGCAGCTAAAGGTAAACCAACCTATACCTCTTTGCTCGGCCTTGATGATGCTAGAGTCCAAGTTGCTGAGCTATACAGAGAAAGCATCGCATGCCTTGAGATATTTGGTGATCGCGCTGAACCGTTTCGTTATATTGCCGGTTTTATCGTTAACCGAGCTTATTAAAGCGACTAATTGGTGTAATATTCACACCCTAATCAAAAATATAATGACATTAGCGATTTAAATGCAAAAGACCTATACCGAAATCCCTCAAAGTCGCCCATCGACACCTTTGCTGGACACTGTTAATGAGCCAGCTGATCTGCGTGGACTGACTAAAGATGAACTATTGCAACTCACCGATGAGTTGCGGTCTTTTATGCTTTATTGCGTGGGCAAAACCGGAGGGCATTTTGGTGCTGGGCTGGGTGTGACAGAGCTAACTGTTGCACTTCATTACGTCTACGACACTCCAAATGACCGATTGGTATGGGACGTTGGTCATCAAACCTATCCTCATAAAATACTTACTGGTCGCCGCGAGCAAATGCTTAGCATGCGCCAAAAAGGGGGTTTGTCTGGTTTTCCAAAACGCTCAGAAAGCGAGTTTGACACCTTTGGTGTTGGGCACTCGAGCACGTCAATCAGTGCTGCTCTCGGTATGGCAATGGCGTCAGACCAGCTTAATGAGACCCGCAAAACCGTCGCCATAATGGGTGACGGCGCCATGACCGCAGGAATAGCTTTTGAGGCCATTAACCACTCCTCACACGTGGATAAAGATCTACTGGTTATTCTCAATGATAATCAAATGTCGATCTCAAAAAATATCGGTGGTTTATCCACCTACTTTTCTAAGTTATGGGCCAGTCGGTTCTATAACCAATTGCGTGAGCGTGGTAAGAAAGCTTTACGCTCGCTTCCCCATGCCAAGAATTTTGTGCGTCGTACTGAAGAGTATATGAAGAGTATGGTATCGCCGGCAACCATTTTTGAAGAGCTCGGCTTTTACTATATCGGCCCTCTTGATGGGCATGACTTGCCTTTATTAGTGCAAACCCTGACAAATCTGAAAGAGATTAAAGGGCCGGTGATGCTGCATATTATTACTCAGAAAGGCAGAGGCTTTTCTCCTGCTGAGAGTGATCCTGTTGGCTATCATGCGCTAAATAAGATTGAGCCCAAACAATCGATTGTCGAAGTAACTGAGCCTAAAAAAGCGACTAGGCCTAAATATCAAAAAGTATTTGGCGATTGGCTTTGTGATATGGCAGAGCAAGACGAGCGTCTGGTTGGCATTACCCCTGCTATGTGTGACGGATCGGGTATGAATGAGTTTGCCGAACGATTCCCTGACCGTTATGAAGATGTCGCTATTGCTGAACAGCATGCGGTAACGTTAGCCGCCGGAATGGCCTGTGAAGGTTCAAAGCCTGTAGTAGCCATCTATTCAACATTTTTGCAGCGAGCCTATGATCAACTGATCCACGATGTTGCCATCCAAAATTTAGACGTGTTATTTGCTTTGGACCGTGCTGGATTGGTCGGTGAAGACGGCGCCACTCACGCTGGTGCCTATGACGTCAGCTATTTACGCTGTATCCCTAATATGATTGTTATGGCGCCCTCTGATGAAAATCAAACCCGTCAACTCCTCTATACAGGCTATATACATAAAGGACCTGCCGCAGTGCGCTACCCAAGAGGAACGGGACCAGGAGCGGCAATCGAAAAAGAAATGACCGCTTTGCCTTTAGGTAAGGGTGAAATCATACGTACCGGCGCTCAGGTTGCCATTTTGAATTTTGGTACGTTGCTGCCATCGGGCCTTGATGTTGCTAAACAGATTAATGCCACAGTTGCAGATATGCGATTTATAAAACCTATGGATGAGGAATTAATTCGCCAACTAGCGTTAGATCATCAGTTATTGGTTACCCTGGAAGAGAGTAGTATTGCTGGCGGGGCTGGTGCCGCGGTCAGCGAGTTCTTAGCCCAAAAAGGTATTGTGATGCCCGTACTGCATATAGGTCTACCCGATAGATTTATAGATCATGGCAGCCACAGTGAGCAGTTGAGTGACTCAGGCCTTGGCAGAGATAGTATTTTGCACAGTATTGAACAGCGGCTTGATATTTTAAAGTTGCCCAAGCGAGCCTCCTGACAACACGAGGAAAGACGATGAAATTTTATGATTGCGCCACAGCACCAAGTCCCCGAAGAGTTCGGGTATTCATGGCTGAAAAAAATATTCAAATCGAAACAATCCAAGTTGATCTAGGGAGTGGCGAACAGTTCTCTGATGAATTTAAAGCTATTAATCCCCTAATGGAGGTTCCGTTTCTACAACTAGATGATGGAAGTAGCATCAGCCAGGTCAATGCTATCTGTCGTTATTTAGAAGAGATTTATCCAGACAACCCCCTTTATGGACGCACACCAATAGAGCGGGCGCTAGTAGAGTCGGCTAATAACCGAGTAACTATGAATGGCTTTGCGGCAGGCGCGGAGGCTTTGAGAAATTCTGCTCCCGGGATGAAGAATAGGGCGATGCCTGGACCTTATAACTACAGCCAGATTCCTGAATTAGCTACACGCGGTTTAGAGCGTATCGATAACTGCTTCTCAGACTTGGACTCACATTTTGAATCTAGCCACTATATGGTGGAAGACTACTTTTCAGTGGCCGATATAAGCGCTCTGGTCTTCATTGATTTCGCCAAATGGGTGAAAAAGAGAATCCCCGAAAATCACACGAATCTGGCCCGCTGGTATGCTGAAGTTAGCCAAAGGCCCAGCGCAAAAGCCTAGCCATTTCCTAGTTAATTCGATAATCCAAGGGTGGCTTCCGGTCACCCAGCAACGCTTCGTAATTAAAATTAGCCCCAACATTGTCTTGAAGTTCTTTTTGTGCCCGAACAGCAATATCCGGATTTTTATAAATCTCCAATGCTGTTGCAGCCAGCGCTTTTGCGGCTAACTTAGTGCCTTTTAGTCCTATTGAAGTCCCTCCTGCTGCCACGGCCTGCCAAGAATGTGCGGCGGTTCCTGGAACCCAAGTCGCCACACTTATCCCGCCGGTAGGAATTAACCAGCTAACATCTCCGACGTCTGTAGATCCGTAACCATGAGACCGCTTGTAAGGGGCAACTGTTTCCTGATCACCAATTTTTCCAGCGGGTTGGACGAGGGTTTTATAAATAGCTTGAGCATATTCTTGCTCCTTTTTGGAGTAAGTTACGCCTCCCAACGCCTCAAGTTTAGTGTGCATCACTCGCTGCAGTGTCTCATTTGGCATCAAGGAGTAATTGCCGTGCATAACTTCATAGCTCATTTGGGTGTCAGTCCCTAATGCCGCGCCGCTAGCGGTATTAACAACACGCTCAAAAAGCTCTTTGACCATTTCTCTTCTTGGGTGCCTGACATAGTAGTAAACCTCTGCCAGATCAGGCACAACATTGGGCGCTAACCCACCTTTGGTAATAACATAGTGAAGTCGCGAATCTTGAGGTACGTGCTCTCTCATCATATTCACCATCATGTTCATGGCCTCGACACCATCCAATGCCGAACGGCCTTTATGCGGTGCACTGGCTGCATGGGCGGAAATACCTGTGAAGGTAAATTTACCCGATTTATTAGAATTAGTTGATCGAGGACTGGCATCATTTGATGAACCGGGATGCCAATGCAGCATGATATCTACATTGTCAAAGGCACCACTGCGGGCCATATAAACCTTGCCCGAACCGCCCTCTTCCGCAGGCGTCCCATAAAAAACAACACGTCCTGGTGTTTTAGTTTCCTCTAGCCATTCTTTGATCGCCACTGCCGCCCAGGCTGACCCAGTGCCAAATAAGTGGTGCCCGCAGGCCTGTCCAGCACCAGTTGCATTATCAATCGTCTCTTTGAACGGTGAGATGCTTTGGGCGATACCTGGGAGCGCGTCAAACTCTCCCAAAATACCAATAACAGGTCCACCTGTGCCATATTCTGCTTTAAAGGCGGTCGGAATATCAGCAATACCCGACGTGACAGTAAAGCCTTCTTCTTTGAGTTCAGCTTGCAGCAAAGTCGAGCTTTGAGTTTCTTGATAACCAAGCTCGGCAAAATTCCAAAGATCTAAAGCAACCTTTTCAAACTGGCTTTGATGTGCGTTTATGCTCTCTTGGTAGTCCGGCATTGCAGACAACCCAATACTGCAACAGCTTATGCCGAATGTAACAATAGTAGTCCTAGCGATCTTAGCGCAGGTTAATCTCATCCCTTTATCCTCTTAATGGGTATCCAGTATCGTTGGATGTTAATACTTTTATGAAGGCGCATGCAATCACTGTAGCATCATTTTTAATGTCCAAAAATACATTGTAGAGCTTTAAATTGTTAGATGTTTTTTAACAATTTAGGCCTATATTTGTTGTGTCATGGTTATAATCCTCATATTGCAATTTGTGGCGCACGCGCCTGTACCTATTATTAGCATTTGGATTAATTATGAAAGGCCTGTTGTTTATATTAGCTCTTAGCTTTACCTCTTTTAGTTTTGGTGAAGAGCCGACTGGGGGGAAGGTTTACGGTAAAGCTAACCTCTCATTGGTTAGCCAAGATGATGGGCGCAGCAGTGAATGGGACCTTAACAGCAACGCTTCTCGCCTGGGAATCAAAGGTGAAAGTAAAATATCAGAGGGACTTACAGTTGTTTATCAGGTCGAATATGAGGTCTGTATTGACAGCGGTGAGTGTAAAGGAAAAACATTTAAACAACGTAATACCTTCGCGGGCCTTAAGGGTAATTTCGGCATGGTTTGGACAGGTACCCATGACACCCCAACTAAGCTTGCGGCGAAGAAAGTAGATTTATTTAATGATCTTGAAGGCGATATTAAAAATGCCTTTGAAGGCGAGAATCGAGTATCAAATATTGTCGCCTACACTTCGCCAAAAATGAATGGTTTTTCTGCAACCCTAGCAATGATTCCAGCTGATGGTGAAGATGTCGATCAAGACGGGCAAGATGATACCGGGCTCAGTGATGGTATGTCATATTCAATTAATTACACCAATGACAATCTCTATCTGGCTATTGCAGGCGATCAAGATATCGATGAGCAAGACCTTGTGCGCATGATTGCGCAGTATCAGATAGACGCGTTAAAACTGGGATTTTTATACCAGAAAAATCAAGATAATTTAGGCTCTAAAGATGAGTCTGGCTATTTCGTCAGTGCTGCCTATAAAACAGATAGCAACATTACACTTAAAGCCCAGTACGGGACTATCGAAGATGATGTTGATGGGGATGAAGAACAGACTCTGTCGTTAGGCGCCGACTACAAACTGGCGAAGAATACAAAACTCTACATGTTTTATACTGATAATACTGACTCTAAAATCGGGCTAGGTGACGCTGAATTTACTGCCTTTGGTATAGGTATGGAACATAAATTTTGACGCTAGATGGCCAAGTAGACTGACTTGGACAGATTCATATGCGAATTATTGAACGTTCAATTGTTAATGAATATTACGGGTTCGATATTTCTTTTCTATTGAAGCATAATGCTCACTTTATTTACCCACTGGAAACAGATAATGACCATCAAACATAATAGCGCTATAAGTTTTCATTACACATTGACCGATGACAATGGCCAGCAACTCGATAGTTCTGCAGGAAAAGAGCCCTTAGCTTATTTACATGGGTCTGGAAATATTATTCCTGGCCTAGAAAGTGCGCTTACAGGAAAAAGCGTAGGAGACTCTATGGTGGTAGCTGTTCCTGCCGCTGAAGGTTATGGCGAGGTACAACCTGATTTGATCCAAGAGGTGCCGCGCGAGTCATTCCAAGGTGTCGACAACATTGAAGTGGGTATGCAGTTTGAAGCTCAAACAGGCAATGGCGATAGTGTTCCTGTCACTGTCAAAGCTGTTACTGACGAGTTTGTAACCGTTGATGGTAATCATCCACTAGCCGGTAAAAATTTAAATTTTGATGTGGTAATAGAGTCTGTACGAGATGCCACACAAGAAGAGCTTGATCATGGCCACGTGCATGGCCCGGGCGGGCATGACCACTAATTAGACGTATTGTCTGAATATTAAAAGTCACCATAGGATGGCTTTTTTTATGTCTCGGCACTGTTCCAATGCCTTTAGAGCTTCAAGCGTTCGGACTTCAACTCTACAGATATGTCTGCTAGGGTAGCCGGAAAACTAATCAATCATGAGAATACGCTCTATGACAACCGCTAATGATAATGCCATGGATCCCAATGGGCTTTTTCGCGAGGAAAACTTCACGGATCAGAAAATGGGCGCCATTCGCAAACTCACGCCAGTGACATCCGCCGGCCTAGATGATCCCGATCGAGAGGTTAGCTTTCTAGGCTCTGCCCAGATAATGACCCAGATGGGCGCACTACCTTTGAACTTTGTACTAGAAGGTTCAACAATCGGTGAAGCTGCAGAAGACTTTGCGGCGAAAGCGGCAATCGCTGTTGAAGAAGCCACTATAGAACTTGAAAAAATGCGCCGTGAGCAGGCATCACAAATTGTCGTGCCCGGCCAAGGAGGTGGTATGGGAGGCTCTGGCCAAGGTGGAATAATTACCTAGCTTTGATAGGTTTGTAAGCACTTGCTATATTTATTCTAGCGCAGTAGTAGCGGGCCCTCAATGGGTCTATAGGTCTCCGCAGCCTCTATTAGTGATTGGGCTGTTAATGCCGAGGCACCATAGACCAGAGTCTGAACTTTGCCATCTTGACCCACGCGGCGCAAGAGCATGTCAAAGTCGCCATCCCCTGATAAAAGTACTACGCGGTCAACTCCGCCTGAGGCGCTGGCAGCAGCGTCCATAACATCGATTGCAATGCCCACATCCCAATCACCTTTAGCTGATCCATCACTTCTTTGGATATACGGCTTTAGCTTAATATCGAAACCAATATTACGAAGCGTCTCCTGAAAATTCCGTTGTTGGGCGTTGTTTCGGTCAATGGCATAGGCATTTGCTAGAACAATATCCCCTTCAAGGCTTACCTGCCGCCAAAGCTCGCGATAGTTAAAATGACAGCCAAAGGCTTCCTTTACGGTGTAATAGATATTTTGAACGTCGACGAAAATGGCGATTTTAGGCATTTAACTTCCCTTTAGTGGTAGTTGTCGAGCTATAACGTAGTCCCTAACTGGTAGAGGTGTGCTGGATGGACTAACGTAGAGGAGCTCACCAAACTCGAATATCGCTTACATGTCCTAGTTACCTGTAAGCAGGCGCTCTGATTATCTTCGGTTAAACCAAGCGCCCTTCGCTGACTCGGCTTTGCCAAGACAGCACTTACTTGAGAATCTACTTGATCGCTAGGGGCGATCCATTCCAAATACTCATCTGGTACCACTTTAACGAACTTTTGCTTTAAAAAAGCGGGGGCAACCGCAGGATTTACAAAAATCTCTTGCCATTGAACGGCCTTATCACCGTCAAAATGTACGAATATTCCCCGATAGACCGGCTGATCAACGTCAAAACTCAACAAATGAGCCAATTCAGCGTCAGCGGGGATTTGTTCAAGACCAAGAATCTGACAGCTGTAGGCTCCTTTTGATTGAACCAGCGCGATAATGTTATGTAACTCTATAGTTGGTTGGGCTATGACAGGCTGTGCGACAAAGGACCCTAGACCTGGAGCTCTAGTTAATAGCCCCTCCTGAGCCAGTTCCTGTAATGCTCTTCGAGCGGTCATTCGACTAACGGAGAAACTCGCGGAAAGCTCATTTTCAGAAGGAGTTCGGGTACCAACCGGCCAATGACCAGACTTTATATGTCCTCGAACGTACTGTTTGATCACTTCAAACTGAGGTAGTTTAATAGTATTGATCATAAATAGAATCATTAATCATAATGTATATACATTTATAACCTTAGCGAAGAAGAAAAACAAGCCTTATTAGAAATAACAGTTAAACCAGTTAAGTTCACCTAAGTTGCACTTAAAAGAGTCAATTTTCGCCGATCAGCAGGAAACCTAAGATTACCGTCTTTTTTAATGTATATACAACTATACAATTAAACTATAGCTTCTGATCTCTAATTAGCTCAAGCTTTTGCTGCCGAGTCAGCTTTTTGATAGCCGCCTCACGCTTGCTGGCGCTGCTTCTGGTATGGCTGGGCTCGGTATAGACCATCTCACAGGCATTGCGCCCTCTAAAGTACTTAGCGCCCGCTTTTCCAGACTGATGTTCAGCCAAACGCCTGTCAATATCAGTGGTTATACCGGTATAAAGACTTTGATCGCTTGCACGAACCATATAAACGAACCAGGAGCTCATAAGCAGTTCTACCCCCCCTGTTTGAGGTCAGAATGGCAAAATTGACATCGATAAGTTGCGGCTCGATTGACTATCTTGTTGTGCCGCAACAGGGTGAGTTGATGAACACGACAATTGCAGTGATAGGCATGCCGCTGATACTGCCGGGTTGGGATGCCGGTTAAATCATATTTTCCAGTCACAGTTGGCACTGCACCCATAGCGATCATCGTTTGGCGCCATTCTTTACCGTGAGGTTTAACCTTCCTCAACCCCCATATACAGTCGACGATATAATGTGCAACTTCGTGCACAACGGTATTAGTCAAACTTTCTTGATAATATTTCGCAAATATCCAGGGATTGTAGCGAATACGCCGCTGTCTGATCGTTACCTGATACATGCCCGCACACTTACCCCGCAGGTCAAAATCAACGGGTATTTCGGCAAATTTTCGCTCAAATAAGATGCCAGCTCTGTAAATACAGGCGGTAGTAGCGTCACTTACCTGTTCTTTTTGCTTTTCTGAAATAGACGCGATAGTTTTAAGGTCAGTCATATAAGGATTATATAGGCTGCAGAGACTGGTACAATCTATATAATCCCGGAAAAGTGACCATTATGAACGTCGACCTCCATTGCCATACCAACATGTCTGACGGCAGCTTAACGCCTGAACAGTTGGTTGAGCTAGCCAATGAGCGCGCACTGGATATTCTGTCAATTACAGACCATGACACTCTGGATGCATATAGCGCGATAAAAGCTATTCCACCAAAATTGCAGCTCATTACAGGCATTGAATTTTCTAGTCAGTGGCGCAAGCAGGGCGTTCATATCGTTGGACTAAATGTCGACCCTCTGAGTGAATCCATTATTTTTGGCGTCGCGCAGCAAAAAAAAGCGCGTCTTGATCGGGCTGAGAAAATTGCTGAACGTCTTAGTAACTTAGGCTTTGAGGGTTGCCTAGAGGGTGCGACGCTTTTGGCCGACGGCCAGATTGGACGCCCTCATTTTGCACAACATCTTGTTAATATAGGCGCCGTGTCAAACATTAAGCAGGCGTTCAAAAAATATCTTGGCGCAGGAAAAGTCGGCGATATAAAAGAGCAATGGGCTAAGACGGCCACCGTCGTCGAGTGGATTCGAGAGTCAGGAGGCATCGCGATATTAGCTCATCCAAGCAAGTACAAAATGACCCGCACAAAGCTCAAGGCGCTACTCACGGATTTTTGCAGTGCAGGCGGGGAGGGTATGGAAGTTATTTCTGGCCTTCAAGTACCTGCTGTTACTAGAGATTTAGCCACTTTATGTAATCAATATGGTCTGCTTGCCTCCTGCGGGTCAGACTTTCACTCGCCAGGAATGAAGTGGGCAGCCCTTGGCTTAGTGAGCAGCCTGCCTGACAACTGCAATCCTGTGTGGCATCGATGGGCATAATCAGACGATAGCCAATTCCTAAGGCTACCATTCATGTGTATAATTCAGGCCGCGCTGACTTAGCGCTCCAAAAACTTAGCTAAAGAGTGTAATTACGTGGATATTTTTATTTTTGCAAGTGAGCAATGGCTCCTAATAAGCTTATTACTGGTGCTTATCTATATTTTTGCATTGACCGAACGGACGAAAGGCGGGAAACCAATGACTTGCTCGCAGCTAGTGTCTTTAATGAATTCAGACCAGGCTGTGCTTGTGGATGTTCGTGCAACCGCTGACTACCAAGCAGGCCACGTTCACGGCGCGATCAACATCCCTCATACTAAAATAGCGACTCGGTTAAGTGAGATTGAGAAACACCGGGAAAAAGTCATCGTGTTAGCTGATCAGATGGGCCAACACGCTGGCAGTGCTGGAAAAGAGATGACAAAACAAGGCTACACGGTTCGCCGATTGAGTGGCGGAATGAGCGAATGGCAGCAGCAAAATATGCCAGTAGTCCAAGGCAAAAAGGCTAGCCCCAAAAAGCTATAATGACAATATTAAAGGAGCTTACATGCATCAGGTAGTTCTCTATGGAACACCATTCTGCCCTTATTGCACGGCGGCTAGACATCTACTCAGCGCGAAAGATGTTAGCTTTGATGATATTTCTGTGGATTCAGACATGGATTTGCGTCGAGAGATCATGGAAAAGAGCGGTCAGCGCACTGTTCCACAAATCTGGATAGGCGACACACATGTTGGGGGTTACTCTGAGTTACAGCAGCTAGAGACTCTTGGTGAGTTAGATACTCTTTTGAAAAATAGGGTTGAATTGGATAAAACTGACGCCATATAAAGATCATGGCAACACATTAATCCACACACAATTAAAGGTTTAAGTAATGACTGACGAAAACTCCTCGACTGACCAAGCTGCAGTTGCAGCCACAGAAGATACTGGGCCAAAGTTTGCTGTGCAGAGAATCTATCTCAAGGATCTCTCTTTTGAAACTCCTCAGGGAGTGGCAGCCTTTCAAAAACAATGGCAACCTAAAGTAAGCCAAGATCTAAACACCAAAAGCAGTAAGGTTGGAGAGGGTGTATACGAAGTTGCTCTTCGACTAACGATTACTGTTACCGACGGTGAAGAGACTATTTACTTGATCGAAGTAGAGCAAGCAGGCCTGTTTACAATTCAAGGGATCGAAGGCCAGCAGTTGACTCAAGTGATAAACACTACCTGTCCCTCAATGCTGTTCCCCTACGCCAGAGAAATAATTGATAGCACACTTACCAAGGGTTCGTTCCCTCCTTTGATGATACCGCCTATTAATTTTGATGGACTCTTTGCCTCCGCCGTTCAACAAGCGGAAGCCCAAGCCGATGAAACAGCTGAGCCAAAAGGCGAAGATACGACACACTAAAGCTGGATTTCAACGTAGACTAACCCTGCCTAATTTGGCGGGGTTTTTTATGCATTTAACCTAGATGCCCTGGCTTTCCATGTCGTATTCTTGAAGCTTTCTGGTTAACGTATTTCTGCCCCAACCGAGCAGCAGAGCCGCATCTTTTTTACGCCCTCCGGTGTGCGCCAAAGCCGTTTCAATCATAGCTATCTCAAAATCAGGAATTGCCTGCTCAAGTATGCTTTGGTGCCCAGCCTTTAATTCTCGCTCGCCCCAACGTCTCAGCATCTGCTGCCAGTCTCCTTGGATTGGAGATTCCTTACCTGCGCTTTCGGCTTTTAGTTCTGGGGGTAGATCGGAGAGAAGCACCTCTCGTCCCGCCGACATGACAGTTAGCCATCGACATATATTCTCCAACTCTCTGACATTCCCAGGCCATGGCAAGTTATAAAAAATCCCCTCAGCCTCCTGAGATAAAACCTTGGGTTCCATATCTAATTCTTTAGCCGCACGATGAAAGAAATGCGTCATCAGTTGAGGAATATCTTCGCGACGGTCGGCCAATTTTGGTAAATGAACACGAATGACATTTAATCTGTGAAATAAATCTTCTCGAAAGCGATTAGCCGCTACTAATTCCTCTAGGTTTTGATGCGTCGCCGCAATAATTCGTACATCTACCTTAACCGCCGTATGGCCACCAACGCGGTAGAACTCTCCATCAGCCAAAACTCTCAATAGCCGAGTTTGAGCCTCCGCAGGCATATCTCCGATTTCATCCAAAAACAGCGTTCCTCCATCGGCTTGCTCAAATCGACCCTCACGCCGCTGGGAAGCGCCGGTAAACGCGCCTTTCTCATGACCGAACAATTCTGACTCAATCAAGTCATGAGGAATAGCGGCCATATTAAGAGCTATGAATTTAGCTGTTTTTCGGGGGCTATGTTTGTGAAGCGCCTGAGCTACCAATTCTTTGCCAGTACCTGATTCACCATTAATTAGCACCGTGATGTTGGAGTTAGACAATCGACCTATTGCTCTAAAGACTTCCTGCATCGCCGGAGCCTCACCAATAATTTCCTGGACCATCGGGCGCGGCGCTACCGCTTCTATAGCAGACTTTTGCTGTCTGGAAAATGAGATGGCACGGTGGGCAACGTCCACTAATTCGTCTAGATCAAAAGGCTTTGGCAGGTATTCAAATGCACCGCCTTGATAAGCTGCCACCGCACTATCTAAGTCAGAGTGAGCGGTGGTTATGATGATGGGTATGTCAGAATGCTTACCGTGAATTTCTTTCAGCAACTCCAGGCCATCAATACCTGGCATACGGATATCTGAGATAATGATTTCTGGCTGAGAGCCCTTAAGAGCACTAAGTAAATCATCGCCCGTCTCAAAACTACGAACATCCATACCTTCCCGACTAATCGCCTTTTCCATTACCCAGCGCAATGAGCGATCATCTTCTGCTATCCAAATTTCTGATTTGTTTTTCATATTAATCTCTGATGGGTAAATAAATAGAGAACCTAGTATTGCCAGGCTCAGAGTCACATTCAATAATGCCTTGATGTCCGTTTATCGCAGTCTGGGCAATCGTGAGACCGAGCCCAGATCCATTGCTACGACCACTGATCATTGGAAAGAATATTCGCTCAAAGATCTCTGCAGAAACCCCTGGTCCGTTGTCAATAACATCAATTCGGCAAACAACTCTGTGGCGGTCGCCCCCGATAGTGAAGCTCCGCTGAATGCGTGATTTAATCGTTACTAATGGGGTAGATAGATTCGACTCTATGACAGCTTGCATCGCATTACGAGCGACATTAAGTACTGCTTGAATTAGCTGAATTCTATCTCCCTGAATATCGGGAATACTGGGATCATAATCTCTTGAAATAACTAAAGTACCCTGCGCCTCGGCTTCCAATAAAACCGCTACATGCTCAGTCACTTCGTGAACATTTATTTGTTCAAGTTGCGGAAGCTCATTGGGTCCTAGTAAGCGATCGACAAGATTGCGCAACCGATCAGTCTCAGTGGTAATGATTTTGCACAGCTCACGAGCTTCATCATCTAAACCAATGTCTACAATTTCCTGATCTAACAGCTGAGCGGCACCTCGAATACCACCGAGGGGATTTTTTATTTCGTGCGCCAACCCTCTAATCAAACTCTTTGACGTGTCATGTACCGACAACAACGCTTCTTCTCGATTTATTTTTAAAAATCGATCAATAGGCTGCATTTCCATCAAGAGCATTCGCTCAAGGTTTATTTCAACGGGGGTAACGGTGTAATCAACTTGAAATAGATCCATCGACGCTAATACTCTGAGATATTCGTGGCGGCGAGTGTGTCCAACATTATTCTTTAAAGCCTCCAATAGATTTCCCTTAGACGATTCTTCATCACTAAATAACTCACAAACATTCGAACCTATCAGTCGAACGCTACTCACCTGTAAAAGTGACTCGACGGCCGAATTAACATAATTAATCGACAAGTCGGCATCCAACAGTAATACCGCTGTATTTAAATTGTCGAGTAATAGTCGATGAAGTTGAGTCGAGTTCATAAGCCCTTGGACACTGATCCGTTTACCTGCTGCTAAGCGTGCTATTTATTGACATGCCTTACTACTAGCAATAAGCACGCCAAAACTCAATTCGCTGCGAGCCAGCAAGGATAGGGGACGCAGCCAATTAAACGACTAAGCAGGGGATGACACACTCCCTATTATGCACCATTATAGTGCAAGCGCTACAGAGCCGCACTACCGTTCAATCGTAGAGGAACAAAATTTTAGGCGGAAATGGCTCTAAACCGGGGCTTATAGAGCAAAAAGTAAATAATATTAAAGGTAAGCTACTCGACAAGCTAACTTAATAATCAACTATTTTTTTCGAAAGCAGAACTTAAAAAGGCAGTACATTTGAGAGAGCGCTTTAAATCATTGCGTTAAAGCTGCCCTGAAGGAAGAGATCCCCCAGGGCGACCTAATTTACGCCAAAGCTTCTTTCGTTGTTTTGATAATGGCAGCAGCAACCTTATAAGGATCTGCGTTAGATGATGTTCGACGATCTTCTAAACGGCCTTTCCAGCCATCTTCAACGGTGCCAACCGGAATTCGAATAGAGGCTCCGCGATCTGAAACACCGTAGCTGAACTCGTCAATAGACTGAGTCTCATGCTTACCGGTTAAGCGCTGATCATTGTCCGCACCATAAACGCTAATGTGACGCTCAATGTTTTTGCCAAATTCTTCGCATATCTTGGTAAAAATAGCCTCATCACCAAGGTCACGCATAGCGCCATTAGAGAAATTGGCATGCATGCCTGAACCATTCCAGTCGGTATCACCTAAAGGCTTAGGGTGATAATTGATTGCATAGCCATACTTTTCACCGGTTCTCTCTAACAAATACCGAGAAACCCAAATTTCATCTCCAGCTTGTTTGGCACCCTTTGCAAAACATTGAAACTCCCACTGGCCTGCAGCAACTTCAGCGTTAATGCCTTCAACGTTAATGCCGGCTTCCAAGCAAATGTCAAAATGCTCTTCAACACAATCACGCCCGAAGGTATTGGCAGCGCCTACAGAACAGTAATAAGGACCCTGTGGAGCCGGGAATCCACCATGAGGAAAGCCAGGTGGTAATTGAGTGTCAACATCCCACAAGAAATACTCTTGCTCGAAGCCGAACCAAAAGTCATTGTCGTCATCATTAATGGTCGCTCGGCCGTTGGTTACGTGAGGAGTCCCATCGGCATTCAACACTTCAGTCATGACCAAAAAAGCATTGCTTCTGTCTGGGTCAGGGTAAATCGCGACAGGCTTTAGCAAGCAATCTGAAGCATTACCCTCAGCTTGATTTGTAGAACTTCCGTCAAAGCACCACATAGGGCACTCTTCTAGCGTTCCACCAAAATCGTGTCGAACCTGGGTTTTACTGCGCAGACATTGAGTTGGCGCCGTGCCGTCTAACCAAATATATTCTAACTTTGCTTTCATTTTTGATGACTCTCCGTTTAAATTAATTCACTTCTATTACAACACCGATAAGGATCATAGCCCATTTTACATTGGATTTAAGTATTCCTAAACCAGTAGTTGCCTGAATTGTATATGCAGTCTAAATCTCTAACTTCAATCGAACTTACACTTTAACTGTTCCACTGCTTAAATGTGCAATTGTCATGCCAATGGACTCATTTAACACGCTTTATGCAAAGGCGCCACAAACGTTAGGGGTCTTGTGGGGAAACCTTCACCCGCAGCTAGGCTAACGTCCACTAAACACCTTATTATCGCACCTTAACGGTGCTAAATTTCAATTCATGCACCAATATAGTGCCTTTTGCGTATAAGCATGATCTATCTAGGTGCTAATGCCGTCTAAAGGATTTATTAAAGATTAACGCACGCACTATGGTGTTTTTTATTGCTAAAATACTAGGATATCAAGCTGTTGGTGCACTATAAATGACATTGCTTACCAATCAATCCCCAAAACCAGACATTGCAACCGTCAATGA
Organism: Porticoccaceae bacterium; assembly: GCA_018654575.1. Lineage (GTDB taxonomy): Bacteria > Pseudomonadota > Gammaproteobacteria > Pseudomonadales > Porticoccaceae > HTCC2207. Next base: position 24,526 of record JABILI010000004.1, on the reverse strand, counting down.
GCCAGCGCCGGGAGATATTATTATCGATGTTCGCCATCCGCAGGAAGCAGCTGACTCGCCACTAATTTTAAGTTCTAACGAGGTTATTTCAATCCCTTTTTTTAATTTAGATGCGCAACTTACCAAGCTTGATAATGTGCAGTCCTACCTTGTTTACTGCGACAAAGGCATTATGAGTCGACTACAGGCAAACATCATGCGCGATCATGGTTTTAAAAATATCAGGATTATGACTCAACCAAAGTCGGGCTAAGCCTTGGTTTAAGCGCATATTTGGAAACAACACGCATCTATATTTAAGGGCTATGAAGGAATCGCTGAAAAGATCAATGGTAGTTTCTGAGAATTCCACTATAATCGCGACCTTTTGACCCAACCGGTAGCCCCATGTCAATAAATCATTTGCGTAACATCGCCATTATCGCCCACGTCGACCACGGCAAAACGACCTTAGTCGACAAACTTCTAAGCCAGTCTGGCACCCTAGACCGAAAGGATTTGGATTCAGAACGGTTAATGGACTCTAACGACCAGGAAAAAGAGCGCGGCATTACAATTTTGGCCAAAAATACCGCTATTAACTGGGGTGAATACCGAATCAACATTGTAGACACTCCTGGACACGCCGACTTCGGCGGAGAGGTTGAGCGCGTATTGTCGATGGTCGATTCTGTTTTATTACTCGTTGACGCCGTTGATGGGCCCATGCCACAAACTAGATTTGTGACTTCAAAAGCCTTTGAGCAGGGTTTGCGCCCGATTGTCGTCATTAACAAAATTGATCGCCCCGGTGCTCGACCAGACTGGGTATTAGACCAAGTTTTCGATCTTTTCGATAACTTGGGTGCAACAGAGGAGCAGCTTGATTTCCCTGTGATTTACACATCAGCGGTTAATGGGATTGCCGGTAACGATTACCAAGATATGGCGGAAGACATGACGCCACTCTATAAAATGATTGTGGCCGATGTTCCAGCCCCTCAGGTTGATGCCGAGGGGCCCTTTCAAATGCAGATTTCTGCTCTAGCCTATGACAGCTATGTGGGTGTTATTGGTGTCGGTAGAATCACCCGAGGAAACCTCAAACCTGGGCAACAGGTAATTGTTAAAAGCTCCAACGGTGATCAACGAAAAGGTAAGATTCTCAACGTTAAAGGTTACCTCGGTCTTGAGCAAATTGAGACTCAACTAGCCGAAGCGGGTGATATCGTCTGCATCAATGGAATTGACGGCCTCGCCATCTCCGATACTCTATGCGACCCAGACAATGTCGAATCATTGCCTGCTCTGAGCGTTGACGAACCTACCGTGAGCATGACGTTTGTCGTCAATGACTCTCCTTTTGCTGGTTTAGAAGGGAAATATGTAACAACCCGAAACATTAAAGATCGTCTCAACCAAGAGCTAATTCACAACGTAGCACTCAGGGTTAAGCCTGGGGATACACCTGATAAATTTATCGTTTCTGGTCGTGGCGAATTACACCTTTCTGTTTTAATCGAAACAATGCGACGCGAAGGCTTTGAGATGGGCGTGTCTCGTCCCGAAGTGGTTAAAAAATTGGTTGATGGGCAAGTCCACGAGCCTTTCGAGCACGTCGTTATCGATGTAGAAGAAAAACATCAAGGCTCGGTAATGGAAGAGCTAGGTATGCGAAAAGCAGAACTGACTAATATGGAACCTGATGGAAAAGGCAGGATCCGCCTAGAATTTTCTATGCCTTCACGCGGATTAATCGGCTTTCGTGGTGCCTTTCTGACACTGACGTCAGGGTCCGGCATCATGACAAGTATTTTTGATCGCTACGCTCCAGCCAAAGAAGGTGAGAAATTCGCCCGCAAAAATGGTGCGTTGGTTAGCATGATTAAAGGCAAAACAGCAGCCTTTGCTCTGTTTAACATCCAAGCTCGCGGCCGCCTCTTTTTAGGTCATGCGATTGACGTGTATGAAGGTCAGGTGGTGGGTATTCATTCGCGATCAAATGATCTGGTCGTCAATCCGATAAAAGGAAAGCAGCTGACCAACGTCCGCGCTTCGGGCACGGATGAAGCCTTAACACTAGTACCTCCAATTAAACATACTTTAGAGCAAGCCCTTGAGTTTATTGAAGATGACGAACTCGTCGAAGTGACTCCGACCAGTATTAGAGTGCGTAAAAAGTTTCTCACAGAGATAGCCCGAAAAAGAAGTTCAAAGTAACCGTAGTGATTTAAATGAGCTCCTATCCTGCGCTGAAAGAAGACTATATCAAGCTAAGAACATGGGCTATAACAAGCTAATTTAGAATCCAGTAGGGTGCTTAAAGCAATCTTTCAAATGGTCATTAACCAAGCCCATTGCTTGCATATAGGCATAGCAGATCGTACTACCAAAAAATCGAAACCCTCGCTTCTTCATGTCTCTGCTAATTCGATCAGACATTGGCGTCGTAGCAGGTATCGCCTCAATCTCTGGCCATTGGTTAACCATAGGCACATGATCTACATAGCTCCAAATAAAATCACTGAAGCTGCCATATTCTTTTTGAACTTCCTGATACAGGCGTGCATTGGACATCGCACTCTCAATCTTTAGCCGGTTTCTAATAATGCCAGAGTCCTGCATCAAACGGGCTACATCATCATCGTTAAATTTTGCTACCCGATCGACATCAAATTGCGCAAAGGCCCGACGATAGTTTTCTCTTCTGCGTAAAATAGTGCTCCACGACAACCCTGCTTGGGCACCCTCCAGGATTAAAAACTCGAAGAGCTTTATGTCATCCCTACACGGAACTCCCCATTCAGTATCATGATACTGCCGATAAATAGGATCCGTTCCGCACCAGTCACACCGAACAAGCTCAGTCATCTACAATACTCCCATAGTCTCGAATCTATTTTATCGACCACTAAAATAGAACAGTTGAGTTTTTTTGTCTATCTCGCCAGCTTTGCGCTAATATTAAGGATTAGAATAAAGGCCATCGATAAATGAAGAAAGCGTTCCCGGCAATCAGGCCCTATCACTCGCGATCTCTTGCGGTGACTGCTCCTCATGTCCTGTATGTCGAAGAATCTGGTAACCCAGAGGGTATTCCCGTTTTATTCGTCCATGGTGGCCCTGGTGGGGGGGCGAATCCAACCGATCGCTGTTTTTTTGATCCTGATAAATACCGTATTATTTTGTTCGATCAGCGCGGCGCTGGGCAGTCAACGCCTCATGCTCTGCTAGAAGATAATAATACTACCGCATTGATCGCCGACATCGAGGTTATTCGTAAAGCTCTTAACGTAGAACATTGGGTTGTTTTTGGAGGCTCTTGGGGTTCTACGTTGAGCCTTGTTTATGCACAAACTTACCCAGAGTTAGTTCTGGGTCTAGTATTACGAGGTATTTTTCTTTGTCGAGATGAGGATATTTCGTGGTTCTATCAAGACGGTGTGAAGCATGTCTTTCCTGACTACTGGAAGCACTTCATTAATGTTATTCCCGAAGCAGAGCACCACAATCTGCTCAATGCATTTTATCGCCGTCTCACCGGCGATAATGAATTGGAGCAAATGGCCGCCGCGAAGGCCTGGTCTCTGTTAGAAGGGCGCTGTGCAACATTGCACCCCAATGAAGATGTCGTTGGGCATTTTGCCCACCCTCATATGGCGATGGCTATTGCCAGGATAGAAGCTCATTACTTTATCAACAAAGCGTTTTTAGAGCCCAACCAAATTATTAACAACACTGATAAACTAAGAGGCATTCCCGCTACGATTGTCCACGGCCGCTATGACATGGTATGCCCCGTCAATCAGGCTTTTGCTCTGAGTGAAGCTTGGCCAGAAGCCCAGTTGGATATTATCGCTGACGCAGGCCATTCCTCTAGCGAGCCAGGCATAACCGACGCCCTGATCAGAGCCACCGAGCGGCTAGCTCACCACTTAAATAGCCAAGAGTAACTACTATGCTCGGATTAGTTCAGCGCGTCTCTAGAGCATCTGTATCGATCAAAGGATCAATAACAGGGGAAATTGATCAAGGAATTTTGCTTTTGTTGGGTGTTCAAAAAAATGACTCAAATGCTGATGTTGAAAAACTTTTACAGAAGGTCCTAAGCTATAGAATCTTCTCTGATGACGAAGAAAAGATGAATCTGTCTCTATCAGATGTGGGTGGTGGACTACTAATCGTTTCCCAATTCACTCTAGCGGCTGACACTAAAAAAGGGCTTCGCCCAAGTTTTTCTGCTGCCGCGAAACCCGACCATGCCGAATTTCTTTATGACCATTTTGTTGCTCAGGCAGCAAGGATTCACCCTGTCACTCAAAGCGGGATTTTTGGCGCTAATATGCAAGTATCGCTATGCAACGATGGTCCAGTAACATTCATGCTAAGTAGCTAGGAAGAAAGTGCTGCTGTGAGCTTAGCGTGAAACCCTTCAAAACCGCCATTACTCATCACCACAATATGTCTGTTAGGCGCTACGGGCTTCAACGCTAGCTCAAGCAAGGTTGCAATACTGTCTGTCGATTGAGCAGGCGCTAAACTTGCTTTGGCTAAGGCCCCAACATCCCAATCGATGCCAGCATTCTGATACCAATAAACTTGATCGGCACTACCGACCGAAGCACATAAAGCAGTTTGGTGGGCACCCATGCGCATGGTTGCAGAACGCGGCTCAATAATCGCTATTATGGATTCGCTGCCTACCTTTGCTCGCAACCCCTCTAATGTCGTCTTTATTGCGGTCGGGTGATGTGCAAAGTCATCATAAACCGTTACTCCTGACCCTCGGTAAATAACTTCCATTCGCCTTTTTACACCGACAAACTCACTTAGAGCCACACAAGCCTGTTCAACCTTAACCCCAACTTGGTGTGCGGCAATAACTGCAGACAATCCATTCATCACATTGTGTAACCCGCTATGCGCCCACTTTACCGTCCCGCGGGAAAGTTCATGTCCAGCTTGATCTGACTGAATGACATCAAACTGCGAACCATCGTCAGAGATCAGCGCATATCTCCAATCACCGTCGTGATCGCCAAAACTCTCCTGACTGCTCCAGCACCCCTGATCAATAACTTCACTAACATTAGTATCAAAGGACGGAGAAATGACAGTCCCTGCACTGGGAACGGTTCGCACGAGATGATGAAATTGCCGTTGAATCGCCGCCAAGTCGTCAAAAATATCGGCATGGTCGAATTCAAGGTTATTGATAATGAGCGTGTTAGCAAAATAATGGACGAATTTAGAACGTTTATCGAAAAAAGCGCTGTCGTATTCATCAGCCTCAACCACAAAATAATCACCATCGCTGAGGCGCGCTGAAATACCAAAGTCTTGAGGAATACCACCAATCAAAAACCCAGGCTGAAGACCTGCGAAATCGAGAATTTTGCTTAGCATGCTACTAGTAGTGGTTTTCCCATGAGTTCCCGATACTGCAAGGACATGTTTATCTCTTAGAATATTTTCCCCCAACCACTGAGGCCCAGAGATATAAGCCAATCTATTGTCGAGCATATATTCCACACATGGGTTACCTCGAGACATAGCGTTCCCAACGACAACTAAATCGGGCGAAGGGCACAACTGCTGAGGATCAAATCCCTCGATTAACTGTATACCGCTTTCCTCAAGCTGCGTACTCATCGGTGGATAAACATTGGTGTCAGACCCGGAAACCTGATGGCCAGCTTGTTTGGCAAGTAAGGCAAGACTTCCCATAAATGTGCCGCAGATACCGAGAATATGAATATGCATAAGATGGTCTACCTAAACTTCAACCTGAGGACTAATGGGCACTATAACCTAAAACAAGTTAGTTTCCGCTTTCACCTTAGCCTGCAAGGGACTAAAATGAAAGTCTAACAAACAGGAACTTTGTGAGAGCCTTACCCATGGATAAGAAAAATGCTTTTTATGCACAATCTGGAGGCGTAACGGCCGTCATCAATGCATCAGCAGCTGGCGTTATAGAGGCTGTGCGTGAAAATAACGCCACGATCGGCAAACTATACGCAGGCTTAAATGGCATTGTCGGCGCTTTGCAAGAAGATCTTATCGATACGAGCAAAGAGTCATTATCTGATATTGCCGCCCTTAAACATACGCCTGGCGGCGCTTTTGGCTCTTGTCGCTATAAGATGAATGATTACAAAGATAGTCCTGCAGAATACGAGCGTCTTATTGAAGTCTTCAAGGCCCACAATATCGGGTACTTTTTTTATAATGGCGGCGGGGACTCAGCAGACACCTGCCTTAAAGTGTCTCAAATCTCGGCAAAAATGGGCTACCCTATCCAGGCCATCCATATTCCCAAGACTATTGATAACGATCTACCACTAACGGACTGTAGCCCTGGGTTCGGTTCAGTGGCGAAATATATCGCTACCTCAACGAAGGAAGCCAGCCTCGATATTGAGTCAATGTCCGGATCCTCGACCAAAGTCTTTATCCTTGAAGTAATGGGTCGTCATGCCGGATGGATTGCCGCTTCTGGAGGCCTTGCAGCAGAGCAGGCAGGTGACCCTCCGCATATCATTCTCTTCCCTGAAATTCCTTTTTCTCGAGAGCTATTTATTAAAAAGGTTGAGCAAACTGTTCATGAAAAAGGCTTCTGCGTTATTGTCGCTTCAGAAGGAGCACAATATAGTGATGGCGCTCATATTTCTGGGTCGATAAATAAAGATGCTTTTGGGCATCAGCAGCTTGGCGGCGTAGCGCCAACCCTAGCCAGCATGATTAAACAGTCTACGGCCTACAAATATCACTGGGCTATGGCTGACTATTTGCAACGGTCAGCACGTCACATCGCCTCAAAGACCGACGTAGACCAAGCCTATGCTGTGGGTCGAGCAGCCGTTGAAATGGCGGTGCAGGGTAAGCATTCTGTGATGGTTTCCATCGAGAGAGGGTCAGGTAAGAAATACAGCTGGTCATTGGGTGAGGCCCCACTAGAAAAAGTGGCTAATATGGAAAAGAAGATGCCTCGCTCATTTATCACTAAGGATGGTTATGGTATCACCCAAAAAGCTCGTGATTATTTAGAGCCCTTAATCGCCGGGGAAGATTACCCGCCCTTTAAAAATGGCATTCCCAGCTATGTGCGCCTGAAAAATGTATTGGTGCCTAAAAAATTACCTAAGGGCTTTAAGGTTTAAACATACAAGAGGGCTGTATCCTCTATTAATTGACCTGATTTCTTGGTTCACCTGAAAGAAACCCTTGTATGTTCTCGACGACCTGTCCCACTAATCTCTGGCGCGACTCACGAGCAATCCAGGCCACATGGGGTGTAACGATCAAGTTGGGGATAAAACTATCAATGAGTACATTCCCTTCAGAGGGCGGCTCAACGCTAAGGACGTCAAGAGCGGCACCAGCGATAATTCCCTTAGTCAGCGCACTCTTTAATGCTTGCTCATCAATGAGACCGCCGCGTGCAGTATTGACCAGAAAAGCTGATTTTTTCATTGCTTGCAGTTCATCTGCGCCAATTAATTTAGCCGTTTCTGCTGTTAAAGGGCAATGTAAACTGACGATATCAGATTCTTTTAGCAACATCTCAAATGGCATTCGATTGTCTTGGTTTGAATGAGATCGACCGGGTAAGGCCGCAAAGAACACTTTCATCCCGAAGGCTTCAGCGATTTTTGCCACACCTAAACCTAGCTCGCCAGCCCCTATAATACCGAGCACTTTACCCTCAAGTTCTTGTATCGGAGAATCCAGCAAACAGAAAAATCGGCTGTTGCGCCACCGGCCATCGATTGATGCCTTGCTGTGCTCTTTAAGGTTTGTAGTTAACGCCAGAATCAGCGACCAAACGTGCTGAACGACTGAGGCTGTGCCGTAGCCAACCGCATTACTCACTACTATGTTTTTCTCGCTCGCTGCGACTAAATCAACAATGTCAGTTCCTGTGGCAAACAGTGCGATGAGTTTTAGAGACTTAGATTGATCCATTTCTGATGCGCGAATTGCCGTCTTATTAGTCAGCACAATATCCGCGCTGGCAATGTGTTCGGCTACCTGTGAGGCCAAGCAATCGGGATAAATTTCCCACTCAACGGGTAATTCATACAGTGCAGTCAGGTCGAGGTCTGTCGGTCCTATGCTGTCAAAGTCTAAAATAACGCCCTTCATAGCTTCCTCAAATATTTCAAACGAGTTACTGTTTTGAAGAAGCCATTATCCATCAAAACCTTTGCTGAGACTAGACCTTAGGCCGGGCAAGGACTAATGATGGTGTTGATTCTATATAGGCAATGTAGTCTGGATCAGTTCCCCATTTCTTCAGAGCAAGCCGGTCTAACAGCGGTATACCGCTAACTTTTGTTAGCAATAAATATACAAATATCGGTGAAATTAACGTACATAGCTGCCAACCAGATAACACCGGCAGCGCAACCAACGCTAAACCAAACCACAGCGTTATTTCACCAAAGTAATTAGGATGCTGTGACCACGCCCATAGCCCCGACTTAATAAAACACCCTTTATTTTCAGGCAACGCCTTAAAGCGTCGCTTTTGCGCGTCTGCAGTAACTTCCACTGCAAATCCAAATAGCCACAAAGACATTCCAATATAGGATAACACCCCAAGTTCCTCGGTGATATTAGACGTTATTGCCGCCAATCCTGCCGCCATTGTAACCAACACCCAAAGCCCGCCCAGGGTCCAAGTCATCAGAAACCAAGTGAACTGAGTTTTCATAACAATAAAGCGTGTATCTTGACCGTCCTTTTTTATTCGCCAGAAGAGAAACGAACCCAAACGGACCGCCCAAATGACAATCATAGCGCACAGAATAAGATCTCTAAGGTCAAGGGACGAGTTCAGCATTACCACTGCGACTACGGTAGTGATGTAAGATATTGATCCCGTTAAATCAAAATAGTGTTCGGTTTGAAAGGCATAGGCGGGAACGAACATCAGCCAGTGGAGAACAAACCCGATAGCGCCACAAAGCGCAAACAAAGGCAGACCATCAATCTGAAGGCTTCCTTGACTACCCCCGAGCAGTATGAGACCGCCAATGACTAAGGATGCCAATATACCAATGATACTGTTTGATTTTTTCATGACTAACCCTCTTTTTCTTATTGCTTTACAACATTAATGTTGGCCTTATTCAGCGACAACCTTTGTCTTCGAGGCTCTACATTAAAGTATTTACTTTGACTCTTATTAAAGACACTAATTAACTTACGCAGAGACTTATTAAAGTAGATGATTAGTTTAGCGTCAAAAAATATTTAGTGGACTACTCAATGTTGCGTCATCAGTCTATAAATTTCGCCTGCAAAACCGCATAATGGCGCATCTTTATCGATTACTATTTTAAGGCTAGCTGTCATTATGCAATCTTCCCTATTTAAAATTTACGACAAGGCGATTTTGCGTCATCCATTGGCGGCAATACTGACGATCATATTACTGACCATCGCCATGGCCATGGGCTTACCCAACTTCAAACTAGATGCATCAGCTGACTCTCTAACACTGGAACATGACGATGACCTAAACTTCTTCCGTGAGGTAGTTCAGCGTTATGGTAGTGACAATTATCTGATCGTTACCTTTTCGCCTAAACAAGGCGATCTATTTGATGAAGAAAATCTTCAGGCGCTAAAAGCTCTACGCGCCGACCTACTTACCATTAACGGCGTCGAGAATGTCCTGTCTATGCTCGACGTGCCTCTACTCTATAGCCCCAAGATTGAGATTTCGGAGCTAACTGACGAGCTAAACACACTACTTTCCGCCGATGTTGATAAACAGCTAGCAAAACAAGAATTCCTAAATAGTCCAATTTATAAGGATGTTATTCTCAGTGCCGATGGGCAAACCACCGGTATCCTAGCGACCTTAAAGCTCGATGAGACCTATTTGAAGTTAGTTACTGAGCGTGATGATTTACGCCTAGTGCGCGATACTGTAGGTCTCACCGTAGAGCAAAAAATTCAGCTGGATGCAGTCAGCCTAGAATTCCTTAACCATCGCACTGTCACAGCGTTAGAAGATCACGAGAGAGTCGATGCGGTGCGTGGCCTAATTAATGGCTACCGCGGTCAAGCCACTATTTTTCTGGGCGGTCCAGATATGATTACCGCCGATATGATCGATTTTATTAAAAGTGATCTACAAGTTTTTGGCGCCGGCATTTTACTGTTTATCATTGCCACCTTGGCCCTTATTTTTCGGCAAGTTCGCTGGGTCGTTCTACCTTTGGTCACCTGCGGTCTTTGTTTGACCATCATACTTGGGCTTTTAAGTTGGGTTGACTGGCGATTGACGGTTATATCATCTAATTTTGTTTCCTTACTGTTAATCATAACGTTAGCGCTGACTATTCATCTCATCGTCCGCTACCGTGAACTACAAGCCGCCAAACCAGATGCGACACAGTATGAGCTGGTTAGCGAGACTGTTATTTCTATGGCCAAACCCTGTGTTTATACCGTACTCACTACGATCGTTGCTTTTACTTCTCTGGTCGTCAGCAATATTAGACCTGTTATCGATTTTGGCTGGATGATGACGATGGGTATCAGTCTTGCGCTATTAGTTTCCTTTGTGGTGATACCCGCCGGCATGATATTGCTTGGCAAAGGAAAGAGCTCGGCAGCCGCCGACAACTCTGGCGTGATAACGACGAAATTTGCATGGTTTACCGAGCACTATGGGCCTGCAGTTCTGCTCATTGCATTGGCACTGGCTATTCTCTCGAGTTATGGAATCACCAAGCTAGAGGTTGAAAACCGCTTTATCGATTATTTCCGCTCAGACACTGAAATCTATCAAGGCATGGAAATAATAGATACGGCGCTTGGTGGCACAACGCCTCTGGATATTATCATTCAAGCTCCAGCCTCTATCACGCTAGCGACAAGCAACGCTGAAGCTGTCGAAGATGACTATGGTTTCAGTGATGAAGATGACTATGATTTTGATGAAGATGAGTTTGGTAATGACGAAGACGCTCTAACCGATAGCTATTGGTTCTCATCTACTGGGTTAGCCGATTTAAGCAAACTACAGCGCTTTATTGAAGCTCAGCCCGAAGTTGGCAAAGTAAGCTCGCTGGCGCAGATCAGTGACATCGCGACAGATCTTCTTGGGCATCCGTTAAACGATTTTGAAATTGCCTTTATGCGGCAAAGTCTAGGAGAGGATATTTATCAGCAGATGGTGGAGCCCTATCTTCTTGAGGATATTGATGAAACCCGCATTCAGCTCCGTGCTAGGGAGACTGGCGGTCAATTGCGTCGTGCTGAGTTACTTGAGAAGATTCGCGACTATGCCGAAAATGAAGTCGGTATAGCACCGGAAAATATTCGGTTTACCGGTCTGTTAGTGTTGTATAACAATATGCTTCAGAGTTTATATAAATCACAAATACTCACTCTAGGCGCAGTTTTCGTCGGCATAATGATTATGTTCTTGGTGCTTTTTCAGTCTATAAAAATATCTATAATCGCGATCTTGCCTAATTTCTTAGCCGCAGGAATTGTTCTTGGCGGCATGGGGATTATGTCCATTCCTCTGGACATGATGACGATCACTATCGCGGCGATCACTGTCGGTATTGGAGTAGATCACGCGATTCACTACCTCACTCGTTTCGCCCGAGAATTTAGTGCCGATAAAGACTATATTGCCTCAATGCATCGTGCACATGCCAGTATAGGCCAAGCCCTGTTTTATACTGCGACTACCATTATTGTTGGCTTCTCAATCTTGGCCTTATCAAACTTTATTCCTTCAATTTACTTTGGACTTCTGACCAGTCTGGCTATGTTGGCTGCCTTGCTTGGATCAATGACATTACTGCCTAAATTAATCTTAATAACTAAGCCATTTGGCCCCGACAGTGCAACGCAACCCTCAATTCTAGGCACCGAATAACTTTTATGCCCCTAATCACTCTGCAAGATGTTTTTTTAAGTTATGGCCAACCACCCCTTATTGACCATATAAACCTCGTTATTGAACCCGGCGAGCGCGTTTGTCTGATTGGTAGAAATGGTGCCGGAAAATCTACTTTACTAAAAATCATAACAGGCCAAATTATTGCGGATGAGGGCCTTATTAAGCGCGCCAGTGGCGTAAAAGTAGCTCAGTTAGAGCAATCTGTTCCGCATGATACCCAAGGCAATGTGTTCGATGTTATTGCTGCCGGCTTAGGCGCCGAAGGCAAGCTAATCCAACAATTCCATCATCTCACTCAGCAATTAAGTCACGACTCTAGCCCCAAGATATTTAATCAATTAGAGCAATGCCAGGCTGAAATTGAGCGCATTGATGGCTGGGATATCAACCAACGCGTTGAATCTATCATTACAAAAATGGATCTTGATCCAGATGTCGATATTGCCAGCTTATCAGGTGGCTATAAACGCAGAGTCCTGCTGGCTAGAGCACTGGTCTCCAACCCTGATCTGCTGCTGCTTGATGAGCCAACCAACCACCTAGACATTGAGGCTATTCAGTGGGTAGAACAATTTCTACTCAAATGGGAGGGCTCATTGCTCTTTATTAGCCATGACCGCCGTTTTATGGATACCCTGGCTAATCGGTTCATCGAAATTGATCGAGGAAAATTGGCTGAGTTTAACTGTAACTACAGTACATATCTGGACAGAAAAGAAGAAAATCTAAAAATTGAAGATAGACAAGATGCGCTGTTTGATAAACGTCTATCACAAGAAGAAATCTGGATTCGCCAAGGTATTAAAGCTCGCCGCACGCGCAACGAAGGCCGGGTGCGATCTCTCGAAGCTATGCGCAACGAGTATGCCGAGCGACGCAAGCGTCTAGGCACGGCTAAAATGGATATTCAGCACGCAGAAAAATCTGGAAAGATAGTCGCTGAGGCAACAAATATTACCTTTTCCTTTGATCAAGATACGGTAGTTAGTAATTTCTCAACACTTATTCAGCGAGGCGACAAGGTTGGTTTCATCGGCCGTAATGGCGTTGGGAAAACTACCCTTATAAAATTATTGTTAGGTGAATTAACGCCCCAACAGGGCGCCATTAAAATTGGAACAAATCTAAATGTAGCCTACTTTGATCAATATCGGTCTGCCTTAGACGAAGAAAAGACAGTTCAAGATAATGTATCTGACGGGCGTGACATGCTCGAAATCGGCGGTAAAAGTCGTCATGTAATTAGCTACTTACAGGACTTTTTGTTCGCCCCAGATCGATGCCGCCAACCAGTTAAAGCTCTATCAGGCGGAGAACGCAATCGTTTACTATTAGCCAAATTATTCACGGTCCCTTCAAATATACTCGTGCTTGATGAACCAACTAACGACTTGGATATTGATACTTTAGATTTGCTCGAAGAACTATTGATCGATTACAAAGGAACAGTCATCTTGGTCAGCCATGATCGAGCCTTTCTTAATAACGTTGTAACTAGCACATTAGTTTTCGAGGGCGAGGGGGTCATCAATCAGTATGTTGGGGGTTATGATGATTGGTTAAGACAGCGAAAAGTGGTAGAACAGCCAACATCTACAGCTGACGTCAAAATAAAACCTAAATCACTTTTAGTGGTTAAAAAGTTATCCTATAAAGACCAGCGTGAGTTGGATGAACTGCCCAAAAAAATTGAGTTACTGGAAATCCAAATCCAGAGTATCTCTGCAAAGATGAGTGAAACAGAATTTTACCAGTCGGCTAGAGCAGAAATACAAAAGGCTGAAAATCAGCTCGCTGAGTGGCAATCTCAACTAGGTAAGTGCTACGAGCGATGGGAGTTGCTAGAGCTGTAAAAAAAAACTTTGATATACTGCAATCAGTTTATCAACCGACTAATAATGACCGGATAAAAGGAACCATGAACTCGTGAGAAGAAAACCAGTGGTACTGATGATCTTGGATGGTTGTGGCCACAGCGACAACACACATTTTAATGCTGTAGCCAATGCCAAAGCACCTATCTGGGAGAATCTGTGGGTGGACAATCCAAGTACCTTTATCGCTACCTCAGGAGAAGATGTTGGATTACCGGATGGGCAGATGGGCAACTCCGAAGTCGGGCACATGACTATCGGTGCAGGTCGGGTCATCTATCAAAATTTCAGCCGTATTAATAAAGCTATTAGTGATGGTGACTTTTATACCAACTCCATTTACTGCGATGCCATAGATAAGGCCGTTAATACAAAGCGAGCAGTGCACATTCTCGGCTTACTTTCCGCTGGCGGAGTTCATAGCCATGAAGATCATATTAACGCTATGATCGAATTAGCGGCACAACGCGGGGCTGAGAAAATATATGTACATGCATTCTTGGACGGCCGTGACTGTCCACCCCGCAGCGCTCAGTCGTCACTAGAAAAAACACATCGATTGTGCGAAAGCCTAGGGGTAGCAAAAATTGCCTCAATGATCGGTCGTTTTTATGCCATGGATCGTGATAATCGTTGGGAGCGCATCAATCAAGCGTATCAGCTAATTACCGAGGGTGTGGCCAGTTACTCTGCAGTTGATCCCATTGCTGCGCTTAAAGATGCTTATGTCCGGGGAGAAGATGATGAATTTGTCAGCGCTATCAGTATCGGCAACCCAAATAAAGCCCCAGTAACACTAGATGATGGGGATGCGATGATTTTCATGAATTTCCGCCCAGATCGAGTTAGGCAACTTACGCACGCAATAGTTGACCGGGACTTTACTGGCTTCGATCGCAAGGTGGTTCGCTTACCCAGCACCTTTGCAACAACAACCGAATATGAAAGTACGTTGACCTGCCCCATTGCGTTCCCAACAATCCCAATCATTAATTCTCTTGGTGAGTTTTTGTCGGATCAGGGTAAGCATCAATTACGCATTGCTGAAACTGAAAAATATGCCCATGTCACTTTCTTTATGAGTGGCGGCCGCGATGCAATGTACGAGGGCGAACAACGAAAACTGCTGCCTTCACTCGATGTTGCTACTTACGATGAACAACCAGAAATGAGTGCCCCAGAAGTCACCGATAAACTAATAGAGGCTATCGAGTCCAACCAATTCGACACTATCATCTGCAACTACGCCAACTGTGACATGGTCGGGCACACAGGCGATTATCAGGCGGCGATGCTCGCCGTTGAAGCTGTGGACGGTTGCTTAAAAAAAGTTTTGGCTAGTTTGGCTCGAGTGGGCGGTCAAGCCTTAATTACAGCTGATCACGGCAATGTAGAGATGATGTTTGATGACACTGCAAATCAGCCTCATACCCAACACACTACTTTACCGGTGCCGCTCGTTTATGTTGGTAGGCCTGGGGTGAAACTTGATGTGGGTGGCTCTCTGGCCGATATTGCTCCTACTCTGTTGGCTCTGTTGGATATGGAGCAACCAGCTGAGATGACTGGCCGTTCTTTACTTTTATAGTGGACGCTATGCTGCCATTGGAGTCAGCCGCAATGGCCCGTCTGCATAGGCGTGTTGTCGGTATTTTTATCGCGCTACTTCTTAATTCAATAGCTATTGCCGAGGACAGCACACAAGTTGAGTTAAGCCGTCTCAAACAAACTATAGCAACCCTTGAAAAAACCCTCGCAACTAACAGTGGACAACAAAGTGAGATAGAAACTGAGCTCGTTCAGGTCGAAATTGAAGCCAGTAAAATTACAACCAGCATGCGTTTGATACGTCAAAAAATCGGAGCGGCGGAAAATAAAATCGCTGTAAAAGAAAAGAATAAGATTGCTATAGAGCGACGAATCACCCTACAAAATAGCGCTATCACAGAACAAATAAGGGCTGCACATAAACTGGGCGACCAAGAACCCATTAAACTATTACTCAATCAGGAAGATCCAAAAGCAATTTCTCGAATGTTTAAATACTACGATTACTTTCTTGACGCTCGGGGTAAAAAAATTGAAGAGTATCTGGCTGATGTTAAAGCATTAACCAAGGTCATTGAGGACATCAATAAGAACAAACTAGAGTTGGTGGCATCAAAGAAGTCTCTTTCTCTGCAGCAGGAAAATCTAGCCATTCAGGTTACGAAAAGAACCTTGGCCTTAGATAAAATGCAGCTAACAATGGCTGATGATAAAAAAAGACTCCGTGGATTGCGAAAACAACGCGGGCAATTAGAGCTGCTGCTCAACGCCGTGCAACAAGCGGTAGAAGATTTAGTGTTACCCTCCCAATCACAATCGTTTGTGTCGCGTAAAGGAGAACTTCGGTGGCCACTCAACGGCCGTGTAGCTCACCGCTTTGGTAGCGCACGTAATGGCCCGATAAAATGGCAGGGATGGCTGATAAACGCTAATGCCGGTGCAGAGGTAAAGTCAGTTCACCAAGGTCGTGTCGTTTTCTCTAACTATTTGAGAGGGTTTGGCCTGCTCTTGATCATAGAACATGGCAATGGTTATATGACGCTCTATGGCCACAACCAAGAGCTATTGAAAGATACCGGTGACTCGGTGCAAACTAACGAGGTAGTAGCGCGAGCCGGTAACACAGGCGGACTAGATAAATCGGCACTTTACTTCGAAATCCGCAGCCAAGGAAAACCCGCCAACCCAAAAAAATGGATGGCGAAATCCTAAACGAGAGGCTAAGGTTTAGTCTTGCGATTTAAATTGAGCGATACTCAAAGGACTCAACAATGCTAAGAATTTATACAGCTGTATTACTGTTATCCACACTGCTGCCCGCCTATGGGGGAACTCCAGAGCAAAATTCAGCCTTGAACGAAAAAGTGACTGCCGAAGAACGGCTACCCTTGCAAGAATTAAGGTTGTTTACTCAGGTTTTCGAACAAATTCGCCAAGGCTATGTCGAAGAAGTCTCTGACACAGAATTACTAGAAAATGCCATTGCTGGCCTAGTAACTGGCCTAGACCCCCATTCGACCTACCTAAAAGCAGATGATTATGGCGACCTTCAGGAAAGCGCCACCGGAGAATATGGTGGCCTAGGCATGGAAGTCGGTGCAGACAACGGTATGATTAGGGTTATTTCTCCTATTGATGACACGCCAGCCGCCAAGGCTGGTATTGAAGCAGGCGATCTAATTGTTGAAATGAACGATTCGCCAGTGCGAGGTATCGGCCTACAAAAAGCTATCGATAAACTACGCGGAGAAAAGGGTACTAGCATTAAGCTGACCATCTATCGCGAAGGTGAAGAGGGTCCTTTGACCTTTAATATTGTTCGTGACGTTATTCAAATAAGTGCTGTACGCAGTCGTCTACTAGAGCAGAGTTTTGGTTATGTGCGCATCGCCCAATTCCAAGCCAGTTCTGGAGAGGACTTTATTGAGGAAGTTGAAAAACTTAAGACCTTAAGCCTGTCTGTGGAGGGCTCAGCGACTCAAGGCCTAAAAGGTTTAGTGATAGATTTAAGAAATAATCCGGGTGGCCTAGTTCCAGCTTCCGTTAAAATTGCCGATGCTCTTCTCGATAGCGGCACTGTGGTTTACACCGAGGGAAGGCTACCCAGCGCCAACCATCGATTTGAAGCGCAAGCCGGCGATATACTCAATGGCTTACCTGTAGTAGTGTTGATCAACGGTGGCAGCGCCTCCGCGTCAGAAATTGTTGCTGGTGCACTACAAGATAATCGTCGCGCCGCCATTGTTGGCACCCAGAGTTTCGGCAAGGGCTCTGTACAAACAGTCATGCCTCTGGGCGATGGCCGAGCCGTAAAACTGACTACGGCTCGTTATTACACACCCAATGGGCGCTCTATCCAAGCAGAAGGAATCGTTCCTGATATTGTCATCGAGCGCGCTGAAATCCGGCCCTATATGGCCCCTGATAGAGTTAAAGAAGCCGACCTTGACGGTCATTTAGAGGCTGAAGAAAAGGTAAATAAAGAGAATGATTCACTAGCAGACAACGCCGAGAATCAATCTCCGGCCATTAGCGACAATCAACTCTACGAAGCGCTCAACTTACTAAAGGGGTTTCACCTGTTAGGCCGCAACTCAATAATAGACTGAAACGCCCAGCGTAAAGGGATGCGGGCTTATTTGCCCGCATCGACATCCAAGCGGTCAACTTTCTGGAACCCTCTCGGCAGCTTATGCCCGCGTCTTCCGCGTTCACCACGGTAGTGCTCTAAGTCCTTGGGCTTCATCACTAGATAGCGTTTACCGGAGTGAACAACCAATGAGTCATTTTCACTGACCACCGCATAATCAACCACAAACTCTTCGCGGCTTTGTAACCTTGAGCCGGGAATGTTAATAATTTTGTTGCCTTTACCACGGCTTAATTCGGGAATGTCGCCTATGGGAAAGACCAACATGCGCCCTTCATTACTCACCGCAGCAATATGAGAGTCCTGTGGATTTACCATTTTGGGCTGTAAAATTCGACCGCCCTTGGGAATGCTAACGACTGCCTTACCGGCTTTATTCTTAGTAAATAGGTCGCCCACTTTGGTAATAAAACCATACCCAGCGTCGGTACCCATTAGCACCTTTTGGTCATCTGCACCCATAATTAGGTCGGTGAATAGCGCACCTGACGGTAGGTTCAACCGACCAGTGGCAGGTTCGCCCTGACCTCGAGCGGAAGGCAGTGTGTGGCCAGCTAATGAGTAGTAGCGGCCTGTAGAATCTTGCAAGAAGATATTCTGGTTGCTGCGCCCAAGCGCTGATGAAAGGAACTTATCACCTGATTTATAACTGAGAGTGGTTGGGTCAATCTCATGACCTTTAGCCGCTCTAACCCAGCCTTTGTCAGATAAAACGACCGTAATGGGCTCAGCCACCAAAAGATCTTTTTCATTAAATGCCTGGGCTTCACCGCGTTCTTTGAGTGGCGATCGACGTGCATCACCGTACTCCTCGGCGGTACTTTTCAGCTCATTTTTTACTAAGGTTTTCAAGCGAATGTCGGAACCTAACAGCAATTCGAGTTCCGCTTTTTCGGTGGCCAATTCATCTTGTTCGCCGCGTATTTTAACCTCTTCGAGCCGCGCCAACTGGCGTAATTTGGTATCTAAAATATACTCAGTTTGAATATCTGACAAACCAAATCGAGCGATCAAAGCCGGCTTGGGTTCGTCTTCAGTGCGGATGATATTAATCACCTCGTCAATATTCAAAAAGGCGATTAACAAGCCGTCCAAGAGGTGTAATCGCTTATCAACTTTTTGCAGTCGATACTCAAGGCGTCGGCGCGTCACGTCGATACGAAAGCGTAACCATTCTTTGAGGATTTGACGTAAATTCATTACCGACGGCTTGCCATCAATGCCGATAATGTTGAGATTAATCCGGTAGCTACGCTCTAAGTCGGTAGTAGCAAAGAGATGGTCCATTAGGGCATCTATATCGACGCGATTAGAGCGTGGCGTAATGACCAAGCGTGTTGGATTCTCATGATCTGACTCATCGCGTAAGTCTTCCACCATGGGCAGCTTTTTATTGCGCATTTGCGCGGCAATCTGTTCAAGAATTTTTGAGCCCGACGCCTGAAATGGCAGGGCGGTGACAATTATGTCGCCATCTTCTTTATGCCAAATCCCACGCATCTTTACTGAGCCACGCCCAGTCTCGTAGGTGTTTAAAATGTCTGCTTGTGAGGTAATAATTTCGCCGTCAGTGGGAAAGTCCGGCGCCTTGATGTAATCCATCAACTCAGGAATCGTCGCCTTCGGGTTATCTAATAAATGCAGACAGGCGTTAACCACCTCATTGAGATTGTGAGGCGGTATATCGGTCGCCATACCTACTGCAATACCAGTGGTCCCGTTGAGCAGCACATTGGGAACACGGGCTGGCAGAATTTCAGGCTCATCCATCGTGGCGTCAAAATTAGGCCGCCAAGTCGCAGTACCCTGACCTAATTCAGACAGCAGAACATCAGCATAAGGAGATAGTTTCGATTCGGTGTAACGCATCGCGGCAAAGGACTTGGGATCATCTGCTGAACCCCAGTTACCCTGTCCATCAACTAGAGGATAGCGGTATGAAAAAGGCTGAGCCATTAAAACCATAGCCTCATAGGCAGCACTGTCACCATGTGGGTGAAACTTACCAATCACATCGCCCACGGTACGCGCTGACTTTTTGTACTTCGCACTGGCTTTTAGGCCAAGCTCACTCATGGCATACACAATTCTGCGCTGCACGGGTTTCAATCCATCGCCAATATGCGGCAGTGCGCGATCAAGAATCACGTACATTGAATAATCTAAATATGCTTGCTCGGCATAAACGCTCACGGGTCTGCTTTCAAAACCCTGATCATTAAAGGTTACGATATCGCTCATCGGTTTTCCTGTGTTGTAAACACTCTAAAGTTTGCTAGCATCGGCCAAATTACCTTTGCTTTCCAACCAGCTACGTCGATCTGGCGCACGTTTCTTCGACAGCAACATATCCATAACACTATTCGTATCATCGCCGTGCTCTAACGTTAGCTGTACTAATCGTCGAGTATCTGGGTCCATGGTTGTTTCACGTAATTGCAGCGGGTTCATCTCACCCAAACCTTTAAAACGCTGCACATTGACTTTACCGCGCTTCTTTTCAGCTTGAATGCGATCCAAAATGCCCTGCTTTTCAGCCTCGTCCAATGCATAGTAAACATCTCTACCGACGTCGATTCTAAACAGAGGCGGCATCGCCACATAAATATGCCCTTGACTGACTAAGGGTCGAAAATGCCGAACGAAAAGGGCGCATAGAAGGGTGGCAATGTGCAAACCGTCAGAGTCAGCGTCCGCCAAAATACAAATTTTGTGGTAGCGCAAGGAATCTAAATCCTCTACGGCCGGATCCACCCCCAGTGCGACAGAAATATCATGTACTTCTTGAGAGCCTAAAATCTCTTGAGAATCGACTTCCCAGGTATTTAGAATTTTACCGCGCAATGGCATGATCGCCTGATTTTCTCGATTGCGAGCCTGTTTGGCTGAGCCCCCAGCGGAGTCTCCCTCTACTAGAAAGATCTCACAACGTTCAGGTTCGCCACTGGAACAATCAGCCAGTTTTCCTGGAAGAGCAGGGCCTTGAGTGATTTTCTTACGCACCACCTTTTTGCTTGCTCGCATGCGGCTTTGCGCAGCAAAAATACACAAATCAGCCAATTTTTCGGCGTCTTCAGTGTGTTGGTTTAACCATAAACTGAAGGTATCTTTGACGATACCAGAAACAAAGGCCGCGACTTCTCGCGAAGATAGTCGATCTTTGGTCTGACCAGAAAATTGTGGGTCGGCGAGCTTTGATGAGAGCACAAAACTACATCGATCCCAAATATCATCAGGAGTTAACTTAATCCCCCTAGGCAGTATGTTTCTAAACTCGCAAAACTCACGCATGGCTTCCAACAAACCAGTACGCATGCCATTTACATGGGTGCCGCCTTGAGGAGTAGGAATTAGATTGACGTAACTTTCTTGAACTAACTCACCACCCTCTGGCAACCATTGAACAGCCCAATCTACAGCTTCATTTTCCGCAGCAAAGATTCCGATAAAAGGCTCCGCTGGCAGTACTTCCCATCCATGCAAAGCACCAGCTAGATAATCTTTTAGTCCATCTTCGTAGTACCACTCTTCGCTGTCATTAGTATTTTCATCATGAAAACTGACAGTCAATCCACCACATAGAACTGCCTTAGCACGCAGCACATGACGCAATCGTGAGACGGAAAATTTGATCGAATCAAAGTAAACCGCGTTTGGCCAAAATCGCAGAATAGTGCCGGTATTACGTTGCCCGCAGGTGTCAATAACCTTTAGATCTGAGGTTTTTTCACCGTTGGCAAACATCATTTGATGTACCTTGCCGTCCCGCTTTACCGTGACCTCTAAGGTATTGGACAAAGCGTTGACAACCGATACGCCTACGCCATGAAGTCCACCTGAAAACTGATAGTTATCATTGGAAAATTTAGCCCCGGCATGCAGGGTTGAGAGTATCACTTCAACTCCTGGGAACCCCTGCTCTGGATGGATGTCCACTGGCATACCCCTACCATCGTCGCAGACCGACAATGAACCATCTTTATGCAGGGTGACCTCCACTCGACTGGCATGACCAGCCAGTGCCTCGTCGACGCTGTTGTCGACAACCTCTTGAGCTAGGTGGTTTGGTCGGGTGGTGTCGGTATACATGCCCGGACGTTTGCGGACAGGGTCTAGGCCGGTAAGAACCTCGATATCTTTTGCGTTATAATTGCTCATGACACTCTTATGGTTAGTTTATGGTTGAATCTAAAATCAGGAACTGATGAATCGCTGCCAGATGCTGATCATAATCTATAAAGCTGTGGTCGCCACCCTGTTCGACAATTATTTTTGCTCCAGTATAACGAGCCTGAGCGTCTCGGCAATCAAGTACTTCATCGCCTGTTTGTAACAAGACCAAATAGTTAGCCAAATGGTTTATCTGGTTGGGGTCTAGGTGCCGAAACTCTTCAATATGCTTTTTCTCGAATACCCACTTCTCGCCCGTTACATAATTAGCATTTTCGCCCAACCAATGATCTAGCCCGCGAGCTGGACTAACCGCTGGATTAATCAACACACTTCGCAGGTTGTATTGCTCCACCAAGCAGGTAGCAAAAAAACCACCCATAGAGCTACCGACAACAAAGAGTGGTTCATGCAAATGATCTTCTACTATTGATTGCAGCATTTTTAACGCGGCATTGCCAAAGGGTGGTAATGCTGGGCAAAGAAATTTTATGTTAGGGGTATTGAGCGCTAGCCACTGTTGTGTCTGAATAGCTTTTTTCGATTGAGGGGAGCTGTTAAACCCGTGCAAATAGAGCAGTGTTGACATAGGGTGCTACTCTTAAAATCAAGCTCTATTATAGCCAAAGATCAGAAGAGTCGTTGAATGTTTTTGCGTTAGTATCCGGTATTTTGGATATCGGGGCTTTGATCGAAACCGGCAATAAATTCGACGCCTGTTTCTATTACGCCACTAGCCTTTAAGTTCAGCCAACGATAACCGGGAGGTTGGTCTGACAGAGCAAAATCATCACTATTCTGTCTAAATTGAATGCAACTAGATGGTGTCGTATGAAGTATTAGCTCACCCCATAACCCATCAAAATGCTGATGCACATGGCCTGTAATTACCGCCTTCACGTTACCGTGCTGTATGAGAAGATCATACAGAGCATCAGCATTTTGGATTTTTTGTGTATCCAGCCAGCGGCTGCCAACCTCAATAGGGCTGTGGTGCATAGCGATTAAAACCGCCTTCCCGGCGAGCTGCTCCAAACCTATCTTTACATGCTGTAGTTGGGCTTCAGAAATATGGCCAATGGGTGTCCCCGATTGCGAGCTATCTACGATTAAGATTCCCCATTCACCCATCTCGACGACAGCGCTGGGAGGGAAATTAATTAAACCCTTTTGCATTAATTCAGAATCGTCATGATTACCAGGCAACCAGATTACCTGTTTGCCCTTTTCTAGTAATAATTTATTGAGGAGAACATAAGCCTCGGCACTCGACTCTCCAGATAGATCTCCCGACAGTAGTAGTAGATCATCCCCACGCCCCTGGTCATCAAGGGCGTTAAGAACCGCTTTAAAGCTATCTAGAGTATTTACGCCCGCCAATGTCGCGTCTTTGCTTGATCCTAGGTGAAGATCGCTAATCTGGGTTATTTGGATGCTATCCATCATTATTAGGCTTCCGAAACCATAATTCCATGGTGCAAACCGTAAGCCAGCACCTCACCCAGAAAGATATTCCACTGCCACTTTTCATCTGTAGCCTGCCGACCAACTGCCTCAGTTAAAGCCCATGGAATCGTTCGATCTGAGCACCATTCAATGACCTCAGCCATTTTTGCGTCTCGGTATGAGCGCACCTTTACCTCAATTTTAGGCATCCAATACGGCCCCACCTGTTCAGTAACAATATTCAAGGTGCTGGTGTACTTGGCTACCTCAATCACCTCAATAGATAAACCAGATGCTGGCCGCTCCTGATAGTGAAGTAGCACCTTTGAACCCAGCTGTCTTGAATCAATGGCCGTTTTCTGCAGACGTCGATAATTACGTTCGCATTCATCATGCAATCCCGTCAAATCAAGATATCGTCTTCGATTTTCAAAAAAAGCCACTTCTTTTTCCCTTGATCCTATTTTGTTATCATCGTAAACATTAACTTCATTTTACTATTAAATCTGCTGACTCTTTCACAAATTTTTATGGTGTTGCTGAAGCCATAGTAAGCCAATCGTTACCGCGGCACTGTTGAGCACCCCATCAATTAATGCCTGCTGAGCCTCATGATAGGGCCACACATGCAACAATATATCTTCATTCTCGCTCTCCAAACCAAAAACACCCTGCTTGTCTCGTAAATCGACCAAGCCACAAAACATATGCATTTTTTCATCAGTGCCACCGGCGCTAACCAAATAGTCGCATATCAGAAGTAGCTTTTCCACTGCCAGCCCAGCTTCCTCCTGCAACTCTCGATGGGCCACATCGATTGGCATTTCGCCGGACTCCACCATTCCAGCCACTACTTCATATTGCCAGGGACCCTGATTATCATCTAGCGCCCCGACCCGAAATTGTTCAACTAAACCGACT
>JABILI010000005.1 GCA_018654575.1 Porticoccaceae bacterium | reverse complement strand
GCTTCTATAGCTTTTTTGGCCACCGCAAAAGAATACTCAAAATCGACCGTTCTGAAGGCATCACGGCTACCCGCAGTCTTAATGGTGGTGCCCAAACAAAGGTAGAGATGCTGGCAGCCTGGCAACTCACCGTTAATCAAAAAGTCTTTGAAATTAATTTCCAGCATTCCAGAATTCGCCGGTAGATCTTCAATCTGTCGCCTTACTAATGCGATTGGCCTATCTCCACGAGCCGCTAATTGGCTGAGAATACTATTTCCCACCAACCCTGTAGCACCTGCAATAATAGAATATGTCATTTAATTCTCCTAGCCTGACCAGTTTGGTGGAGCCTCAACACGAAAATAAGCTGTTAGTTAGGCGTATAAATGTATTCATCCCCTTCAATAAAGTCTTCCGCTAAGGTCTTGTCGATCATGATAGGCATTTGCGTTGTGGGTAAATAAAGTGGCCCGTCAGATTCTCTCTGATGCTCGGCCAGTAAATCCTTAAGCTGTTTGACAATGTCAGGTCGACTGGCCGCTAAATTGTGTTGCTCAGTCGGATCTTCCGCAAGATCATAGAGCCACTGTTGCGGTCCGTCCGTCGGACGGTCATTAACCTGTAATTTCCAGTCGCCATGACGCACCACCTGATAGTGTCCGTTTTGCCAAAACAAATTTTCACGAGTCCAGTTGGCAGTATCTTGCTTAATCGCCAAAGGTAGTACATCAAGTCCATCTATAATAACACCTGTGGGTTGACTGGCGCCCGCAGCCGCGACGATCGTGGGCATCACATCAATATGGGCTACAGGGGTTTCAACCACCGTACCCCCAGCAATCTTACTCGGCCATTTGATCATCATAGGGACGCGCAGCCCGCCTTCAAACATGGTGATCTTCCAACCCCGAAAAGGTTGATTGACCTCAGGAATACCAATGTAGCCGGCACCACCGTTGTCACTGGTAAAGATAACTACTGTGTTGTCCGACAGGCCCTCCTCTTCTAGCGTCTCCAAAATACGCCCCACACTTCGATCAATCGCTCTAACCATCCCTGCATATACACGCTTCCGATGCGGCTTTATATCACCCACCGCCTCATAATCTTCGCGGGTAGCCTGCAGAGGCGTGTGCGGACCCCAGTGGGCCAAATAGAGGAAAAAAGGTCTATTTTTATTGGCTTTGATGACGTTAACTGATTCATCTGTCCAATAGTCCGTTAAGTAACCCTTGGGTTTGAATCTGTCGGCATCACCTGAATTGAACGAATTAGCATAGATCATTGCTGCCCAAAGGAAAGGATCAATAGGGTCAAAAGATAATTTTGCATTGACAACATTAGGGTCATCCTCCGGAAGATACAACCCACTGGCCATTAATAAACTGTCGTCAAAGCCCTGTTGGTGTGGTGCCATGCCATTGGCACGGCCTAAGTGCCATTTACCCACATGTGCCGTGTAATAACCGCTCGTCTTAAGTATTTCGGCGACCGTTACCTCTTCAGCCGGCAGGCCTTTAAGCTCATAGACTGGGTGCGTGGCTTCCAAGGCTTCATCATAAAAACCAGGTGGAAGATTGTTGTCCATTTGTTGAGATATGCTGTTAACCATTTTCCCCATACCTGCCGGTGTGGGGGTAAATTCAAACCCGGTGCGGGTGGGATATCGGCCGGTCATCATCATTGCTCGGGAAGGCGCACAGGTGCTAGCACCAGAATATGACTGGGTAAATACAGCCCCCTCTGCGGCCAACTGATCAATGTTTGGCGTCTCAATAAGCCCACCGCCAAACGTCGATATGTCGTTGTAACCTAAGTCATCAGCAACAATAAGAATAATGTTGGGTGGGCGGTCGCCTTTCGCACTAGCGGTAACTGCAGGGCCCTGTTGCCAGGGGACTTCTCTTGCTGGCCCGACATCAATATTTGCGAACCGGTATTTAATGACACCAAGTAAAATATCTGTGCGCTTAACCCAAGCCACGGAGCCTAAAACTATCGCTATTACTAATAGTGCGAGTAAGGTTTTTTTCATTTCGCTACCCCGAACAACATCGACATCAAATAAATTATGAATATTACCTCGTCAAAATTATCCACTTAATTTTGGATTGGGTAATACTACTTTAGGGTAACCTTTGCATATTGGCAGTACTTATGTCAATTTTATGCTGGCTCTTTTTGATCGCAACTAAACGTAACCTAGTTCATTGTTGAGCAGTCCGCGGAATGCTACTATAAAATCTCGCAAGAAATCCAAAGCTCGGTGAGCATAGAGAACCAATTGGAGTCTGTTTCATGATAATAATGTTCGACAAGCTGCTACAAAATATTACGCTGAGTATTCTTATCCTACTCTCAAGCAGCTATGGTTTAGCGTTGGAGTCGATAGATAATGCGGCCATTGTCCAGCCTGGCGCTCCAGGCCAGCCTACACGAGATCTTGACGCTAAAACTGCTGTAGCGATTGCAAACTCATCTTATAGCAATGCTGACGTGCAATTCATGCAAGGAATGATGGTGCATCATTATCAAGCACTATTGATGTCTCGTTTTGCTCCTCAAAGAACTAATAACCAAGCTATTCTCGATTTAGCAGGTCGTATTGATGTCTCCCAAGACGATGAGATTAGTTTTATGCGAGACTGGCTAACCGAACGGATAGAATCAGTGCCCGATATCACTAGTGCGCATGCGAAGCACATGAGTCACATGATGGAGGGGATGGCCTCAGAAGAACAGATGGCTCAGCTAGGGGGATCAAAAAGTACAGGCTTCGACGAACTCTTTTTAACTCTTATGATCAAGCACCATGACGGCGCAATAGAAATGGTTAAGGATCTTAGAGAGCAATCTGGGTCAGCTTATGATCCACAGCTAAATGAGTTTGCATCTGACGTTACCAATGATCAGACGGTAGAAATCGAGCGCATGAATGGTCTTCTTATAGGACTTTCCAGCGATCCGCGAGCGGGACTTTCTGCAGGGCTCTTTGATGCCGAAGAAGCCATCATGAATATGCAATTGTTTGCGGCCCAACGTAAACCTCCGGGATTTTTTGACCCTGCTAACCCTTCAGCTCGAGGCAACGATGGACCAAAAAAAGCAACAGAATTGGGAGGTGGCGAAGTAAAAGAGGAAGACGAAAAGCGCAAACCAGTTGAAGATGCCGCCGATGACCGGCGTTATCCGATGCTCAGTTTTTCTAATACAGACATGGCTTTTCGTGATGACCTGCTAGTTACCGGCAGCTATCATGGCTTTAATATGTACCAAATCGATGACACAGGTCTACCAATCCTAACAGCATCCGTGGTGTGCCCAGGCGGTCAAGGTGATGTATCAATCGTCGGAGACTTGCTGATTATGTCGGTCGAACAGACGCGAGGCCGTCTTGATTGTGGCCTACAAGGTGTGAGTGAGGATATCAGTGCAGAGCGTTTCCGCGGCATACGCATATTTGATATCTCTGATTTAACTCGGCCCCTACAAGTCGGAGCCGTGCAGACCTGTCGTGGCTCTCACACCCATTCAGTGGTTTCCGGTCCCTCAGCAGATGGCAAAATATTGGTCTATAACTCAGGAACCTCAAGCGTGCGCAAGGAAGAGGAGCTAGAGAATTGTATCGACGGCACTCCGGGAGATGACCGCACCGCCCTTTTTCGCATCGATGTTATTGAAATACCGATTGATGATCCTTCTAAATCACGCATTATAGATAGTCCCACAGTATTTTCCGATACAAAAAGCGGTGTTCTGGCAGGACTATGGCGCGGTGGAGATCATGGCGATGATACTCAAGAAACCCATCGCACAGATCAATGTCACGACATAACGGTATTCCCAACAGCTAAATTAGCTGCGGGTGCATGCTCAGGTAATGGCATACTGTTTGATATTAGTGACCCTCGAAAGCCGACAAGAATTGATGTCGTAACCGACGCTGGTTTTGCCTATTGGCACTCAGCCACCTTTAATAATGAAGGTACTAAGATTCTGTTCACTGATGAATGGGGTGGCGGCCGTCGATCACGTTGTCGCGCGTGGGATCCTATGAACTGGGGCGCCGATGCCATTTATGACATTGTTGACCAACAGCTTAAATTCCAAGCCCACTATAAAATGCCAGCACCTCAATCAGAAACCGAAAACTGCGTCGCTCATAACGGTGCAATTATTCCCGTGCCTGGCCGAGATATCTTTGTGCAGGCTTGGTATCAAGGTGGGATTTCCGTCGTCGACTTCACTGACTCCTCTAGTCCTATTGAGATCGCCTACTTTGATCGTGGGCCTGTGCATGAAGAGGACTTGTTAACTGGAGGATATTGGTCCGCCTATTACTATCAAGGTTCTATTTATGGCACCGAAATCGTACGTGGGCTAGATGTGTTAAAGCTATTACCCAGCGAGTACCTCAGCCAAGACGAGATAAATGCAGCTGCTATGGCCTATCCCATAACAGGCCCAAAGCAATCATTCAATCCGCAACAACAAGTACCAATGACATGGCCAGCAGCGCCTGAGGTAGCGAATGCTTATATCGACCAGCTACTCAGGGCCAATAAGATCAATAAAAGCGGCGCATCTCGACTAAAACAGCTACTCAGTCAAGTTGGTAATGCTATGGATACTGGTGGCAACAATACACTCGCCAGAAAACTGGGTCGAGTCAAGATATCAGCGAAAAATGCAATCATTAATACCCAAACGGCTGACCGACTTAAAAAGTTGCATAGCGCACTTAAAGGTATAGCCAAAGGTCTTGAGAACTGAGGTGCATTATCAACTTCAATATTGGTCGCTAGCGAGGCTGAGGCGTTGGTTAATTTTATAGGTTTTGCTAAACCATCCCCCACCTTTTAAGTCTCCACGATTTATCTTCTGTAGCGCCTGGTGCAAGTCTAATAAATCATCACGCGCTAAAATAGGGGCACCTGACGTTGACTCTCGATGAGCGGTCAGCAACCTTGTTGTGTCATTAATAATGCTTAACAACCTTGCTGCCGTTTGTTCATAGTCGTCTAAGTCAGATCCAGGTAACATCGCATAAAGAAGCCCGTCATAAATGTAATCACCAGCAAATAGTAAATCGCTCTGCTCATCCCAAAGTATTAAGGAATCTGGCGTATGTCCTGGCGCATTTAGTATCTTTAACGTGCGCCCACCGAGATCTATATGCGTATTGGGCTGCCACCATTCGCTGACATTTAAAACAGGGTTTTTAATATTCTCCAAAAACCCTAGGTGCTGCATAGATGATATTTTGAAACCATTTTCCGTTGCCCTTGCTCGCGTTGAGGGCACATCAAGCATTGCTATTGATGCAAAACGATCATGATTGCCGACGTGATCATAATGCAAGTGTGATGCTACAACAGTGACCGGAAGATCAGTTAAAGACGCAATGACTGGCTTGATATCTTTCAACCCAGGGCCTGAGTCAAACAATATGGCACGCTCATCACCAAGGATTAAATAATTGTAGTTAACCTGCCAGTATCGTGGCTCACCAATGGCGATCGTTTTTTCATCGATATATTCAAGCGTGAAGTAATTATCAAACCATTTTACATGCTGTGGCTCTTCCGACTTTTCGTTCAAAGCCGGAGGGCCACCAATAAGCCCTGTGATAGCAAGCATTAACACCACTCGGTTTGACCAAGTTGTGGCCACCAGAATCAAAAGTGCTAGCACAACGACATTTTTTGTCATGTTTTAAGAACCCTAGGGGACGCTGGACTTTTTTAACCATCGCATTTGAATCACTAAACCTACCAAATAAATCAACAGAAATGCTTTATGAAAACCAAGCACCAAAGGATCATCAAATGAGTCAACGAAGGGGTCGCCAAGGGGCAGGCGCCTCAAGAAGTCAGTGATCGCTGGGATCATATGGAAAAGTAATGTGCTTGAGTAGCCTAGCGCTTGAAAGTATTTAGAAAAGGAGCCAAAAAGCTTAAACTTCTCCATAATAACACCGCCAGCAACCGCAACTAAGGTTAAAACAGCAAGCATATGAGCCACGCCAAAGCCACCCTGGTTATATATTCCCAATGCCGATCCAGCAACAATGATAGTGATTAACACGTAAAGTTTTCCTGACCGCTGGTCTAGCGAAATAGCCTTATGTTTAATCAGTGTGTAAAAAGCGATAACCAAGGCTGCTACGCCCAGTATGGTGTGAAACCACCCTAGTAATGTCATGTCTGGCATAACTATTCCCTCAATTTTAATTAATTATCTGTGTGGATTAACTAGATACTTTTCACCCGTTGCTTGTTTTGAATAGACTTTAATTGTTTCAGGCTGAAGCATCTCTTCAAACGATACCTCTTGGGTATATTGGCTGGCAAACGTAGTTTTTATTTCTTTAGCGACTCGCTCACGCATCTGCTGGAATCGTTCCATACCAATCCTTCCGATCATTGGGGTTAAAAGCCATCCACCCAATCCCCACTGCATACCGAATGATCGATTCAAAACAGTTGGCGTTTGATCTAGGCCCCCATAAATATAAACTTGCTTATAGGTATCTGAACCATAACGACTGTATTCCTTAGCGGTCTTGTTTGCGGCTATTTCCATTGCCGCAAGTATTTGCCCTGGCAACTTACCTTCATTGCCACCCCCTGTCGCATCAAAGCCCAATGTAGCGCCCGTTGCTATTAAAACGGCTACCAAATCCTTCATGAAATCAGGGTCACTGGTATTACAGACGTACTCGGCGCCGAGATTTTCAAGCATCTTAACTTGTTCAGATTTTCTCACGATATTAACAAGAGGAACTGAGTCGTCCTTACAGATTTTAACTAGCATTTGACCCAGATTTGAGGCAGCAGCAGTATTGATAATAGCGCTGTGATTTTCCATTTTCATTGTTTCAACAAACGCTAAGGCTGTTAACGGATTTACAAATGAAGATGCTGCTTCAGCGGATGTTGTGTTGTCACCCATAACCAAACAACTGCTGGCTGGAAGACAACGATATTGGGAATACATGGCCCCACCTGCCGCACCAACCGTCTTTCCTATTAGCCCTTTGGCATTAGCGCCGGCATCTACAATAACGCCACCGCCTTCATTGCCCACTTGCATGGACTGATCCAACCTTGGCTTCATCGCTCCCATTAAGCCAGGGTGTATTTTCATGGTGGCGACCGTGGCATCTCCAGAACCAGAAACACTCAAACTATCGAGATCGGCTGCAAAACTTATCAGAAGCCCAAGATCCGACGGATTAATAGGAGACGCCTCTACTTTGATTAACACGTCATTTTCGGAAGGCGTAGGCTTTTCTACAGTGGCAATAGAAATCTCTATATTTCCATCACTCGTTACGGTTGATCGTATTTCTCTTGAAGTTTGTTCTGACATGCTTACTTTCCCTTTAGATGATTGTCCATGACGAAGATATTACCTTTCGACAGTATGATATATCGACTAGGGTGATTTAAACAAGTAGACAATATAATCATACTGGTATATAAATACAAACTATGACTAAACAACTAAACAATCCAATTACAAACTCCTTAAAGCTGATTGGCGGCAAGTGGAAAATATCTATTATCTACAATTTACGTAGAGGCCCCCTCAGGTTTGGAGAATTGAAAAGAATTTTGTCTCCCATTACCCAGCAAATGTTAACTAAGCAACTACGGGAAATGGAGAGAGATCAATTGATTGACCGTAAGGTGTTTGAAGTTATACCCCCTAAAGTAGAATATTCTCTCACTCCATTTGGTAAATCTCTAAATCCAGTTTTGGACTCTTGGTGCAAGTGGGGCACAGAAAACCAAACATTGATACAGACCATATTTGATGATAATTTGCCTTAAGAAAGAATTTTAGTAGTTGGGTCCAGTGCATCGAGTTATAGGCGAGTCGAAAGCCCACTGATAGTTCATCGATCGAAATAAAATACTTTTTATTTCCTCCAAATAGTGCCTCCTAGACTAGCAGGATAGCTAGTACACAAGATCGATATAATCTGTGATTATCCGGTCTTAATCGAAAGTTATTCCCACTATGAATGTGTTTAGGAACTTTTGATAATATTGATTTTAAAGGTAAGCCACAACGCTTATACACTCAGAATCCATTTCATCAAATAGATCAATCCGCGAGAAAATATATGAACCAAGTATCTGACAGACTCCATCATGTATTCAAAATCCAGTCCCAACATAAATGGGTTAACAAAGTATCGACCGCTGAGCAGCGTATTGAAAAACTACTTAAACTTAAAGCAGTGGTGCAGTCTAGAGAAGATGATGTAGTGCAAGCACTGCATGCTGACTTGCGCAAAGATGCAGAGGGAGCGCGAAGTGAGGCAACTCCAATTTATGGAGAGGTTGATCAGGCTTTGGCAGAACTGTCTAATTGGATGACCCCCATTGAAGCTGACCCCACGCCTTTTATTGGCAACCGCGCCAAGATCATGCCTGAAAGCCGGGGTGTTGTTCTTTTATTTAGTCCATGGAATTACCCATTTGCGCTGCTTTTCCAACCCTTGGTATCGATCATCGCAGCAGGGAACTGTGCATTGGTTAAGCCAAACGAATTGGCTCCGCATGTTAGTAAGCTAGCTGCCGAAATTATCAATGAAGTCTTTGACGAAAAAGATGTTGCCGTGTTTGAGGGGGGCATTGATCTCGCGAATGAAATGCTGGATTTGCCAATAGATCATATCTTCTTTACCGGCAGCCCTGCGGTTGGAAAAATTATTATGACGGCGGCAGCCAAACATTTAGCCTCTATAACACTTGAACTCGGTGGTAAGAATCCTGTTATTGTGGATCGTACCGCTGATCTGCAAACATCGGCAGCGACTATTGCCGCGTTTCGTAATATCAATAATGGTCAAGTATGTCTCTGCCCTGAGAATGTCTGGGTGCCTGAAGAGATGGCAGAAGAGTTTATGGCCATCGTACAGGGTACTTTTCAGGCCATGTTTTATACTGATGGGAAGCTTAACCCAGACACCAACGGCAAGATTATTGATGAGCGCAACTACCAGCGGGTAAAAGGCTACATCGATGATGCCCGCGAAAAGGGAGCCACCGTTATCTGCGGCGGAGAGGGCGATCCCGAGTTGCGCTCAATCCATCCAACCATCATGACTAATGTGCCTGAAAATGCCACTATCATGAGTGAAGAGACCTTCGGCCCGATACTCAACATATTTACCTACAAAGAGGTAGATGAGGCCATCACCCACATTCAACAGCAACCCAAACCCTTGGCTCTGTATATATTTACCAACGATGATGACTTTAGCGAGATGATACTCAGCAAAACATCCTCAGGAGGTGTGACAGTTAATAATTGCTTGATGCATGTGGCCGTGCCGGGAATGCCTTTTGGTGGAGTAAACAGCAGCGGCATAGGCGCTTACCACGGAATATACGGTTTTAAAGAGTTATCTCATCAGAGATCTATCCTATTTATGTAAGTAAATTTAATCTGCACTATCAAAGTTAACCAGAGTAAATATGGAACAAAACAAACCAGCATGTCGTTTTTATATAGAAGATAACACCGTAGGTATAGCGTACCTACCTTATTATATTGGGGGAATCCCTTAATTTAATCGATGGTTATTTTCGTTCTCTTAATAATTTATCTTGGTGTCATCCGAATGCCGCCGTCCATTCTTATTGTTTCACCATTGGTGTAGTCGCTCTCAACGATATAACAAGCCAAGTGGGCAATTTCTTCTGCCCTTCCGAGCCTCTTAGGGAACAGCACAGTTGCCTCTAGCTTATTAAATATGTGCTCGGGCATCTTATTGAAAATAGGCGTGTGGATTAGGCCAGGAGCAATGGTGTTTACACGAATACCATGCTCGGCAAGATCTCTTGCCAGGCAAATAGTCATACCAATAATACCTCCCTTAGAGGCTGCGTATGCAGACTGACCTATTTGACCTTCATACCCGGCAACAGACGCGGTATTGATAATCACGCCGCGAGAACCGCATTCGGTAACGGGTTCCTGGGAGGCCATTTGTACCGCTGCTAAGCGAAGTACATTAAATGTACCAACCAGGTTAATATCAATCACCTTTTTCCAATGATCTAGAGGGTAAGCAACGTTTTCACGGCCCACTGTTTTGTGGGCTCCGCCAATCCCGGCAAAATTATTACAGATATGAATAGCACCAAAATGGCTAACGGCTTCATCTACTGCGGCAGCTACATTATCTTCCTGAGTGACATTTGTATGGACATAAATAGCCCCATCGCCAAGCTCTTCAGATAGCGCATGGCCCCTTTCGTCATTCATATCCATAATGACCACTTTCGCCCCCTTCTCAACATAACTTCTAGCCGTCGCTTCGCCTAAGCCGGATGCTCCACCAGTTATCAAGGCTACTTTATTTTTAATGTCCATTATAGATCCTTTCGTGTTAGTAAAATTAAAATGAGGGTTGTTTATAGCTTACGATGAGGTTGTGAAACACTGATCAAGCAAGGATTAAGTACAAATGCTGCTCGCCCGCTGACTAAATCTCAATCATTAATTCTTTTTAGCAACCGTTTGGCCGATTCGAGATGCGGTATATCAGCCATTTTACCGTCCAACTGAAGAGCACCCTTACCAGGGTTAGCTGCAAATAATTCAACAATCAGTTTTGCATTATCTATTTCATTTTGAGTAGGCGAGAACGCCTGATTGATTGGATCAACTTGTGACGGATGGATAGCCAACTTACCGGTATAGCCTATGGCACGCGCCGCCACGCACTCTGCTTGCAGACCCTCATGATTGTCTATTTCAGGGAACACGGTATCTAGTGCCTGCACCCCCAATTCTCTAGCTTTAGCCAGACATAAGGTGCGGGCTAATTCGAAAGGCGGTAAAAACCTGCCCTGCTGATCACGGTTTGTTGTAGCACCTAGTTCTGTTGTTAGGTCTTCCGCCCCCCAGCTCAACCCAACCAAACGATTCGAGGTATTACTGATAGTATCGAACCCGAAAATACCTCGCGAGGTTTCCGCTGTGATTCCAATCACTTTGGTATTGCCAAGTTCAATACCATTCTCAGATTCGAGTTGATCAAGCAGCGCAGAGAGCTGCACCAGTTGCTCACCGCTCTCAAGCTTTGGCAACATGATAACGTCTGGTCGGCCAGGCATTACCGCGTCCAAATCCTCTTGCATATGCTGTGTATCCATTGCGTTAATTCGAACCGCCCGTGTTTGCCTACCCGAAAAATTGTCTTTTAAAATACTTTGGACCCGTTTCCGTGCCTGCGGTTTCTCTGAGGCTAATACTGAATCTTCCAAATCAAAAATAATCAGATCAGCAGCAATTGTCCCTACTTTGGCAAGCATTTTTTCGTTGCCACCGGGAATAAAAAACGCGGTTCTAAATTCATTCATATTGATGGATACTACATTAAATGAGTTAAATTTACATCAGTGGTGCTAGCTTGCTCTTAGGTAGATGAGCTGGCAGCAATTGCCTTCTGTATGTCATCGGATTGCGG
>JABILI010000006.1 GCA_018654575.1 Porticoccaceae bacterium | reverse complement strand
TAACCAAGCCCCAGACCACCATAGACCTCTGGAATATGCATTTCTTGCCAACACATCTCATCACAGATGCGGCGCCACAACTGATGGTCATAACCCAACTCGGTGCCCATAACCTGACGTACAGAAGCGCTGGTGCTTGTCTTAGCCAGAAAAGCCTCAGCGGTATCGCGAATCATCATCTGTTCGTCGGTAAACTTAAAATTCATAATAGCTTGGCTGTGCTCCGATCACTTAAACACCAATTGAGTGCTCTAATATTAGGTGCCATAAACCTTTTGCGCTGGAATTTCACGAGATATCAGCACCTGCACCCCTTCACCAATATCTTCTGCTTGCCACTTGGCGCCTTTGTCCACCGATGGGGTTGAGCGCCAGCCATCAGCTATAGATATTTCTCCACCGAAGGCTTCAAATAAACGTCCAGTGCAGTCTGCTGAATGCTCAGACCCAAGCCAAACAACTAATGGTGCGACATTGGCTGGGTTATATTGGTCAAAGCTACCATCCTCCGGTTTTTTCATCATATCTGCGAAAGCATCTTCGCTCATGCCGGTTCTTGCCGCTGGGGCCAGACCATTTACAGTAATGCCGTAGCGTCTCAATTCGGCCGCTTGATTTAGGGTTAAAGAAGCAATACCACCCTTAGCCGCTGCGTAGTTGCTCTGACCAATAGAGCCATTTAAGCCAGCGCCTGAGGAGGTATTAATAATTCGAGCATCTACCTGATGGCCCTGTTTGAATTGGTCTCGCCAGTAATGCACGGCATGACTACTAATACAGAAATGACCTTTCAAATGCACTGAAATCACCTGATCCCACTCGCTTTCTGTCATTGACGCGAACATTCGGTCACGGCATATACCTGCGTTGTTAATAACCACATGAAGATCACCAAAATGATCGATGGCTGTGCGCACGATTAATCCTGACTGTTCATAATTAGTGATATCTTGGGTGTTAGCTAAAGCTTCTCCACCTGCGTCTTGAATATCGGCTACGGTGTCTGCCGCGGCCTGAGCATTAATATCATTAACCAGCACCTTGGCTCCCGCAGCGCCGAACGCTAGAGCGTACTCACGACCTAAACCGCCACCCGCGCCAGTGATAATAATAACGCGTCCATCACAAATACCACTCATCTGTTCAATTCCTATAAAAGTGTCACATCAATTAGTCTTTACTGACCCAAGGCAGCATATTTAGAGGCGCTCAATAATGGTCACGTTAGCCTGACCGCCACCTTCACACATAGTCTGCAGTCCGTAGCGCCCTTTACTGCGTTCTAACTCATGTAGCAGGGTGGTCATTAACTTGGTACCCGTGGCACCTAAAGGGTGTCCGAGCGCAATTGCCCCACCGTTAACGTTGGTCTTCTCTGGATCAAAACCCGTCTCTGCAAGCCATGCCATGGGCACTGGCGCAAAGGCTTCATTAATTTCTACTAGATCAATATCATGGATACTCATCTGAGCTTTCTTTAAGGCATGAGCCGTGGCGGGAATCGGCGCAGTTAACATCCAGATAGGGTCTGCGCCGCGAACTGACATATGAGCAATACGGGCCCGTGGCGTTAGGTTGTAACGCTTTAACGCTTCCTCTGAAACCAATAAAACCGCAGAGGCACCATCGCAGGTTTGACTAGAGACTGCCGCTGTAATACTGCCGCCCTCTTGTATGGGTTGTAGTTCGGCCATTTTTTCAAGGGAGGTGATTCTGGGTGTTTCGTCTATCACCACACCATTTAAGGGCGCTATCTCTAGATCGAAATAACCTTTGTCGATGGCGTTTAATGCGCGGTTATGGGAGCGCAGAGCAAAGACTTCCATATCTAGACGAGACAATTTCCACTTATCTGCCATCATTTGGGCAGAATTAAACTGAGAGACCAAAACATCGCCATAACGATCAACCCAGCCCTTGCTGCCTGAGAATGGATCTGAAAATCCCAGTGGCTGTGCTGAGGTCATTGCTGAGCCTATAGGAATTTGGGTCATGGTTTGCACGCCTCCAGCAACGACGACATCCATAGTGCCAGACATGATAGCCTGAGCTGCAAAGTGGATTGCTTGCTGAGAAGAGCCACACTGCCGGTCTATTGTAGTGCCAGGAACTTCGTCTGAAAGACCTGCGGCTAGCCAAGCAGTCCTAGCTATATCTCCGGCGAGGGGCCCGATAGCATCAACACAGCCAAAGATAACGTCGTCGTAGTCAACCTCTGGAATATCATTGCGTTGGACAATATTTTTTAGAACATGGGCACCAAGATCGGCACCATGAACATCGGCAAGGCCGCCTTTACGCCGTCCGGTTGGACTGCGAATAGCATCCACTATATAAGCCTGATTTAAAGCCATTAAGCTGCTCCCTGCTCTAAAGTAGTTTCATTGTTTGGTGACATGCTTTTACCAAACGTATGCTCAGCACCCATTAACGCATTCGGGTTTAACAGCCACTCGTGAATTCGGTTCTTATGAAACCCAGCGTCACCCCAGGTCTTGTCGATAGCCCAGCAACGTTTCATCCAAATTTGAAGATCGCACTCCCAGGTATATCCCATAGCACCATGTACCTGCATACCGTGACGAACACTCAGCAATGCGGCTTGACTGGCCGCCACCTTAGCGTGGGACACGGCCCAGTCAGCACGAGTGGGAGCGGTTGCAACGGCATAGGCCGCTCTGGAAATCACCGGTTTAGCAAATTCTAGACTAACCGCACAGTCAGCTAACAGGTGTTTGACCGCCTGATTAGCGCCCACCGGCCGACCAAATTGCTCTCGATCGGTGGTGAAAACGACAGCGCGTTGCAAGATGCTTTCTGCCAAGCCAATTAACTGACCTGCTACCCCCAATGCGCCTCGATTGAGCGCACTACGCCATAAATCTGCCCCTTGTTGTCCGCCTGCTATCTTGGTTCTGCTGCTGGGCTGCCAGTTAACTTTAAATATTCGCCGGCTAGGGTCTGAGCTGCGCTGGTCAATCAAATCCACCGCTTCGGTGCTCACTAGATGCACCTCTTCACCATGAGGTAAAAGTAGCCACTGATTTGTATCTGCCATGTTGATATAGGGATTAATCCAATGACCGCAGGCAACTGAGGCATCCCCTGCGGCGATCTTTTCTAAAACATCTTGGCACTGATTGGCCGTGGCTAGGTCTGAGCAAGCGATGTCAGATAACATCGCGGTGGCCACCATAGCGTTTTCAACCAAAGGCTCTGGCATCGCTACTCGGCCGCACTCTTGGGCCAGCAGAATAAAGTCGAGCTCGGACAACCCTAAGCCACCACAGAATTCTGGCACCAGCATGGCGTTAAGTCCCATGTCTGACAGCTGCTGGGTTAAGTTGGAATCAATACCTTGCGCACTTGCCCAGCGAGCGCGAATAGACTCGGCTGTCACCTCGCCAGCTAATAAAGCGGCGACCGTATTTCGGTAGGTTAGTTGATCTTTTGAGTAAGTGAAGTTCACGTTGATTCCCTGTGGTTAGTTAGGTCGAGGTACTTTATATAAAAGCCTCTCATTTACGTGGCATGCCGAGCATTCTTTCAGCGATAATATTGCGTTGCACTTCATTTGTTCCGGCGTAAATCGGCCCTGACTGAGCGAATAAAAAGCCGTCTAGCCAGGTTCCTAATTCAGCACAGGCATCTTCTGAATCGGGTTCCAATTCTCCCCTTGCACCGAGTAAGCGCATGGCTGTGTCATGTATTTTTATATCTAATTCTGACCAGAATATCTTGTTACAGCTAGATTCGGCTCCTATCTGTCCGCCACTCATGAGTCTTGACGCAGTTTGATAGGTTGAGAGCGCATAGGCTTCAGCGTCCATGTAACAGCGCACCACGGCATCTTCTATGGATAAATCAAGAATGTCATTGCGTTTGGCGCGATACAGTTCCATCAGGTTTTTTGCCGCTTGCTGGAAGCGCGCAGGACTTCGCAACATCAACCCTCGCTCAAAGCCTGCAGTAGACATTGCAATACTCCAGCCATCTCCCTCCTCACCTAAGCGATGGGATACAGGAACCCTAACGTTATCAAAGAAAATTTCAGCAAACCCTGGTAGACCATTAAGTTGGTCGATGGGGCGGACAGTGACACCCTCTGCGTCCAGTGGAACAAACACAAATGACAATCCGTGATGTCGCTTTGAATCTGGATCAGTACGAAACATGCAAAATACCCAGTCAGCAAATACGGCTCGGGTTGACCAGATTTTCTGGCCATTAATGACGTACTCATCGCCATCTCTAGTTGCCTTAGATCTTATTGCTGCCATATCGGAACCGGCACCGGGCTCCGACCAACCTTGCGCCCAAATTTCGTCACCGCTGGCCATCGCACTAATAAAACGTTGTTTTTGCTCGTCAGTGCCATATTCCATTAACGTTGGCCCAAGTAAGAAGATACCGTTTTGATTAACCCTTAGGGGTGCACCGGCGCGATAATATTCTTCTTCAAAAATAAGCCACTCAATAAGATTGCAGCCTCTGCCACCATATTCTTTTGGCCAGGTAACCATCCCCCAGTTACCTGAGGCGAGGGTTTTCTCCCACTGCCGGTGCTGTTCAAACCCTTCTTGTGTGTCAAAGGATTTAAGCGGATTTTCGGGTAGATTGTCCACTAGCCATTGACGGACTTGTAACCGAAATGCCTGCTCTTCAACTGTGTATGTCAATTCCATAATGTATGGTACCTTTCACCCCTATTTGGGTAACCCTTAGCCTGCAATAATCACCCTTAGGTTTTGTTCTCTTTTTTGTTCTGTTTTTTGTTCTCTTCAGCCATTTTCTTACCGTCAAAACCACCAAGCTTATCGCCAGACACTAATTCATTGTGGCCGTGGGCAAAATGATGCCAAGCAAAAGCCGCGTCCATACCGGTGCGCTTGCCCCGCAAGTCTTCAATATTATTAATAGACTGTTTAGTTAAGGCCAATCCCATGCGCGGCATGGTGGCTATTTTTGCCGCGATGGCGTTTACATCAGCCTCCAGGGTTTCTCTGGTCGACAGTCGATTAACCATACCCATCTGCTCGGCCCTTTGGGCGGACATGCGATCACCTAAAAAGAGGAATTCTTTGGCAATACGGGGGTGCATCTCAAAGGGATGGGCAAAGTATT
Organism: Porticoccaceae bacterium; assembly: GCA_018654575.1. Classification (GTDB taxonomy): domain Bacteria; phylum Pseudomonadota; class Gammaproteobacteria; order Pseudomonadales; family Porticoccaceae; genus HTCC2207. The sequence continues at coordinate 10,848 of JABILI010000006.1, read as the reverse complement.
CAACCCCAGGAATACCCATTCGTACCACTGGATCTGAGAAGAAAGCATCGTCAGTGGCAACAATAAGATCACAGACCCATGCCAGCATGAGTCCTCCGGCGATACAGGCGCCCTGCACTGCCGCGATGGTTGGTTTGGGAATATCTCTCCAGCGACGGCACATCCCTAGGTAGGCCTCTGCTTCACGTACATACAGAAACTCAGCCCCTTCTTTATTGGCGTGGTCATACCAAAGAGTGACTCGATCTTGGCTTTCGTTGATGTCGCGCCCGGGAGTGCCAATATCATGGCCAGCTGAGAAATGCTTACCGTTGCCTTTAAGCACTATTACCTTAACCTCATCGTCAGCTACTGCACACTGAAATGCTGCATCTAACTCATAAGTCATGCGCCCATTCTGGGCATTGTTATATTTAGGGCGATTCATAGTGATTGTGGCAATACCTTCTGCCACAGAATAGATCACGATATCGACTTCAGTTTCAGCAGTTTGGGTGTCAGTCATAGATTATCTCTCGTATTTTTGCTCAAATAAAAATAAGGTTAGCGTCGATCACCCATGGGGTTATCCGATAACTGTTTGTGACGGATCCCAGCCGGGTCTAAGGCAGTGATTATAGCCAACTGCTCAACAGTCGGTGCTGCAGTGGTGGTCAGTTCATTGCCAGCATGCACTTCAAAACCGGTATTGTCGGTCACCTGCTGTACAGTAATACCCGGATGCAGACTCACCAACCGTAATTGATGATTAGGCCCACACCAATCCATCACGCAGAGATCTGTGACCACCCGCCGGATATCAATATCATCAAAGCTATAGCCTCTAGGCAAACGTTCGGCGTTATAGCCTATAGAGCAGACCACGTCACACTCACCTTCAACGAACACGCGCTTACTGTGTGCCGGCACGTAAAAGGAGTTAGCGTGACTAATAGAGTTTCCAGGAAAGCCTCGGACACCAAGCATCTGTACTTTGGGCTGCCGGTAGGTACCCCCTAAGGCCGAAATGTTGGTCTGCCCAAACTGGTCGATTTGACTCGGGCCAACCAGCGCATGGCGCTTGCCACCCCAAACGTTATTAAATATCCGCGAAAACCCCATCCAAGATTCTTGTTTTTGCCCCTCATTCAGATTTCTTCCGCTCACCGGATTGGGCTCGCTTAACATCCAGGCCTCAGAATCAGTCATCATCAGGTCAGTATTACAGGTTTTCATTGCAAGACTCGCCGCCAAACGTGGAATGACACCTATACCTGTCGCCAGCACCTCGCCATTACCAGCAAAGCTTTCGGCAGCCGCGCAAATCATCAGCTCACAAAGCCTGTATTCTGTAGCCGTTGTCGTCATTAACTTTTTTCCATTACAAAATAATCATTAATAAATTGGCAAGGGAATGGACTTGATCTTATCTAGTCCCCCCACTGCCTGTTGGTATTCCTGTTCATCTTTTCCTGCAATGTAGGTATCACAATAAGGACCAAAACCACCCTCTTTGACTGAAGCGTTGTAGGTCTTAAAGTGCGTCACATCAAAGCCATAGAGAGGTGCGCAAGACGTGGGATGAGCTCCGCAGGGAAGATGTACCACGGCTGTTGTTTCAGACCGCTCCCAATGAACATACCTGGCTTCATCTGAGGAGGAGAAATAATCTGATTCGACGATATCTTCGCTGCTAGCGATGGTTACCGCAGCCGCTCTCGCAAACCAATCGTCCATGTATAGGTCTGGGCCCTTGATTTGGCAAACGCCTCGACTATCTGCCTTGTCCACATGAACCAACGCTACATCCAATTTTAGTGCCGGCATAGCCACCCAGTCTTTTTCATCGTAAGGGCTAGAAATAACAGCCAGGTCACTGTTGTTTTTTATAACATCGGTGCCTAGACCAACGCTGGTTGGGATAAAGGGTATCTTCCAAGCAGCGGCTCTCAGACCCAACAAAAGCATACCTTCATCAACTTCCATCACTTCGATGCTGGCATTCTGCCGTGCTTCCCGAAAATAGGGTTCAAGAGGAATAAAATCGAGAGAAACAAAGGCAAAGATGACTTTTTTGACCTTGCCCGCCGCGCAAAGCATGCCGACATCAGCTCCGCCATAGGCCACAATAGTTAGATCTTTTAAGTCTGAGCGGAGAATTTCTCGGATGAGGGCCATGGGTTTTCGTCGAGGACCCCAACCACCAATGCCTACGGTCATGCCATCACTAATTTGTGCAATTGCCTGCTCAGCAGAAACTATCTTGTTCATGGGCAACTCCAAAACCTGATTAAAAATGACGCTGCGGTAGCAGTGGCTCGCCCCAAAAGTGTTTGAGACTGTCCATAGACGTCGAAACGATAGTATAAATACAGAACCCAGATTATGTGAGGTGACCCTTAGGCAATCATCATCCATTAGGACTATGACAAAAAAGTCCCACTCAAATATATTGAAAGCTCATCAAAGAAAACTGAACCGACCATGCTCAACAATACCGCTGATAGTCCCTGCAACAGTAAAACCATCCCGCAGCTTGTCAAAGCGGCGGCTGAGCATTTTGATGATCATGTTTTTATCGATGACAATGGTTACAAGATTACTTTTCGGCAGCTCCATGAGCAGTCACACCATGTTGCTGCAGCGCTAATGTTACGGGATTTTAAGCGAGGTGATAAGGCCGCAATTTGGGCCCCCAATATCCATCAGTGGGTGGTCGCGGCGATGGGGATACAAACTGCCGGTGGCGTACTGGTAACGATAAATACTCGATACAAAGGTAGTGAGGCCGCTGACATACTGCGCCGGGCCTCTGTGTCTATTTTATTTAGTGTCGGTGAGTTTCTCGGCACTGATTACCCCGCAATGCTCATAAATAAAGATATCGGCTCGGTTAATGATATTGTCGTTTTTAATCCGTCGACTAATAGCCAATCTTCATGGGACGATTTCCATAACAGCGGCGAGAAATATCTCAGCGAGTATGGCAACGATGCACTGGATCAACGAATAGCAGAGATCCAACCAACTGATCTGTCAGATATTCTGTTTACCTCTGGCACTACAGGCACACCTAAGGGTGTGATGACATCTCACGAGCAAAACATACGGACATTTAAGACCTGGACCGAGTTACTGGGCCTTAATGAAAACGATCGCTATCTGATCATAAACCCCTTTTTCCATAGCTTTGGCTACAAGGCGGGAATTCTTGCTGGCCTAATGCGTGGTACCACGTTGCTGCCACACCAGGTGTTTGACCCAGAGTTGATATTAGGGCGCATTGAGTGTGAAAAAATAACCATGATGCCTGGACCTCCCACGCTATTTCAGTCGATCTTATCATCACCCAATCTCAATAAATTCGACATTTCGAGTTTATCCAAAGCCACCACTGGTGCTGCTGTTATTCCGGTAGAGTTGATCACTAAAATGCGACAAGAACTCGGCATTGACACAGTGTTAACTGCCTATGGCTTAACAGAGTCCTGTGGGTTGGTAAGTATGTGTCGCCATGAAGACAGTGACTCAACAGTAGCAACTACCTCTGGTCGTGCTATCCCCGGCATTGAACTTAAATGCGTAAATCAGAGTGGCCAGTTTTTAGAGGTAGGCCAAGCCGGTGAGATTATAGTTAGAGGCTTTAACATCATGCTGGGTTACTTTGAAAACCCAGTGGCAACTGCAGAGTCCATCGACACCGATGGTTGGCTGCACACCGGCGATATAGGCTACTTAGATAACGATGGTAATCTATCAATCACCGACCGCCTTAAGGATGTGTTTATTACCGGCGGGTTCAATTGTTATCCCGCTGAAATTGAAAACCAACTATCACTACATCCCTCTATCGCGAGTTGCGCAGTCATTGGTATTCCGGATGAACGATTAGGCGAGGTTGCTATGGCATGGATTGTTTTAAAGAGAAACTGCGCATTAGACGAGCAACAGTTGATTAGCTGGAGTCGTGAACGTATTGCCAATTATAAGGTTCCCCGACAAGTCAAAATAATAGACAGTCTTCCGTTAAATGCCTCTGGAAAAGTATTAAAAATGCAGTTACGCAGTCTTGCAGCCGATCAAAAACATTAAACCCCAATAGAATTGATGGAGAAGTATGATGACAATACAAAGCCTTGGATACATCGGCGTAAACAGCACAGACCTAAGTCAATGGGAAGCATACGGCACCCAAGTACTGGGCATGCAAGATGTCACTGCCCAGCATTCAAAGGATGGCAACAGCCTCTTGCTAAAAATGGACGAACGTCCTTTTCGCATGATTATCGAGAAATCAGATGTCGATGGATTTGACTTTTGCGGTTGGGAAGCAACGAGTCAAAAAAATATGGCGGATACAGTTGCCTCATTGAATGCAGCCGGTGTCAACGTCACCAGTGCCAGCCCTGAGCTAACACAACAGCGCTGTGTCACCGAGTTGGTTAGGTTTAGCGACCCTGCTGGGAATCAGCATGAGCTGTACTGGGGTCCGGTGTCCAATTCTAAACGAATGGTTTCACCGGTTGGAGTCAGTGGATTTGTAACCGGCGAAATGGGTTTAGGTCATGTCGTACTGCCTGCGCCTAATTTCGATGAAACAAGTGCATTTTTTACCAATGTCCTAGGCTTTGGCCTCTCCGATTTAATGAACATTAAATTCAGCGACGACCCGGCAGAGCCAAATAAGCGGCTTTGGTTTATGCACTGTAATCAACGCCACCACACGATCGGTTTATTTGAGATGGACTTCCCTGCAGGTTGTGTGCACGCGATGATTGAAGTTGAATCAGTTGATGAGGTTGGACTCGCTAATGATCGGCGTATTGCACAAGGGGTAAACCTCTCAGGCACTCTTGGCCGCCACACCAATGATCATATGTTGTCATTCTATATGCGGTCTCCAGGTAACTTCGACATCGAGTATGGCGCCGAAGGCAGAACAATTGAAGATTGGGACAAATTTAGTGTATTTGAAAGTACAGTTCCCAGTTTTTGGGGTCATGACTTCAGCGTAGGGCAAGACTAATAGAAACAGCTTAATTCAAATGGGGTATGCGGAAAACCCATAATGTTGCGACTATGCATTTGGTTTTTCCACACCAACCTTTAATAAAGAGATTACTGTTTTATGTCTGATATTGACCCACGCGATTTACGTGATGCGTTTGGTTCCTTCGCCACAGGAGTGACTGTTGTCACCACACTATGTGCCGTTGATTCCATGGCTAAGACACCTGTCGCAATGACCGCTAACAGCTTTTGTTCAGTGTCCTTAGACCCTCCCTTGGTACTTTGGAGCATTGACAAGAAAGCTAAAAGTTTTAATGCCTTTTCTAAGTCAGAGCACTTTGCCGTACATATCCTTCACGGCGGACAGGAGGAGCTATCTTCTATTTGTGCAACTCGCAATGCGGACAAATTTGCTGACGAAGTATGGAGATCTGGAATCGAGGGTGTTCCGATTCTGGCCGATTACAACACTTGCTTTCAATGTTCAGTAGAACATAAATATGACGGAGGAGATCACGAGATTATTGTCGGCAGAGTATTAGATTTTGACAATAACGAGCGTGGATCACACACCAATCCATTGCTGTTCTACCGTGGAAAATACACTAAGGTGGCGTAGCTAAATAATTAGACAATGACAGGTATAAGCTAAGTTTGAGAGGGCCAAAAAATGCACACTGTAAACCAAGATGTTTTAGACATTATTGCCAAAAACGCAGACCAAGGTAGGTCTGATCGTAAAATACCGGCCGAGAATATACAGGCACTAAAAGATTGCGGTTTCTTTGGCATGCTTTTGCCCAAATCGTTAGGAGGCTCTGAACACACACCGCAAGAATTCTTTCAGGATCATCTAGCGATCGCAAAAGCTGACATGAGCACTGCCTGGGCCTGCGGGATTGTTGCCGTACACCCCTATCAAATTGCACTAATGGATGAGCAAGCTCAACAAGATGTATTCGCGGATGACCCCGCCACCCTCATCAGTAGTTCATATAATCCGGTCGGTGCAAGAGTTGAAGTCGTTGACGGCGGTTTTATGGTGAGTGGCCGCTGGGGCTGGAGTTCTGGATCAGATCACTGCAGTTGGGCGCTTTTAGGTGGCGTAATTCCCACTGAAGGCTACCGCACTTTTTTGATCCCACGAAAAAATTATGACATTGAAGATACCTGGCACGTGATGGGTCTGCAAGGAACAGGCTCTAACGACGTAGTGATAGATACACCTGTATTTGTTCCTGCCCATCGAACCCACAAACAAATGGACGGTTTTAATTGTATGCAAAGCCAACCTAACCCTATGTATCAAATGCCATGGGCCCAAGTCTTTATTCGAGTGGTCTGTACCCCCGCTATTGGCGCTCTAAGCAAAGGTTTAGACTTATTTTTGTCAGACCGAAGTACTGCTAGCACTGACATGACGAAGCTTGCGGGAGATGTTGAAACCCAAACGCGCATTGCGGTTGTTCGTAATATTATTGATGAATGCCAAACCATTATGTTTAAGAATTTCGATGAGATGCAAAGCAATAACTGGCAACCTTCAATCGACCAGCGAATTCTCTATCGCTACCAGTCAAGCTTGGTCATAGAGAAATGTATTGAGGGTATCGATACCCTGTTTGATGTGGCCGGTGGGCGCTCAGTGTATTCAGGACACGCTCTCCAGCAAACATGGAACGACATCCATATTGCCCGTGCACACGTTGCTAATAGTCCTGCTATGTTCGCGCGAAACCTAGGTGCTACACTCTTAGGCATTGAGAACACTGACGTCTTTATCTAAAAGAGTATTTATCATGGCAGTGACCGTTCCCGAAGGCAGCTACGCACACCTCAGCAATGGTATGGATCTTCATTATCTTGAATTTTCTCCAACTAATGTTGACGCACCTACCGCTGTCTTTATTCATGGTAGCGGCCCTGGGGCCAGTGGATGGAGTAATTTTAAACAAAACACAGAGGCATTTTGCCAAGCTGGATATAGAGCCATCATTATTGACATTCCTGGCTATGGATACACCAGCAAGCCTACTGACGCCATCTATAGCTTAGACTTTTTCACCCAGTACCTCGATGAATTTATGGTCCACAAGGGTATCAATAGAGCGGTTTTGGTTGGCAATTCTCTGGGCGGGGCTATCGCGGTTGGTTATGCCTTGGAGCACCCAGACAAAGTAAGTCATTTAATATTGATGGCTACCGGCGGGGTTGAAGAGCGCGAGGTCTACTTTGCTACTCAAGGTATTCAAGCGATGGTTAAATACCCAATGGGATCACCAGAATTCACCAAAGAGGTACTGGGTGAGCTGTTAAAACTGTTGGTATTTGATCCAAAGCATATCACCGAGCAACTGGTTAATGAACGCTGGAAAATTTTACAAATGCAAAACCCCCAAGTGTTAGCGTCTATGCAGATACCAAACCTAACCGACCGTTTGCCGGAACTTAGCGTTCCTATATTGGGGTTTTGGGGCTATCAAGATAAATTTTGTCCAATCTCTGGTGCACATACTATTATAAGCCAGTGTGGCGATGCTCGTATGAATATGCTGAGCCAATGTGGTCACTGGGTAATGGTGGAGCACAGCGCTTACTTCAACAAACAATGCATCGAATTTTTGCAGGATAATTGATCGGGATATCTCCTATGGCTTTACAAAGCGCTTTAATTGGGTCCATCGCAAAGCGGCTTTATGTTGCCCTAGAACAGGGGACGACCATGAGTCCATTGACCGAACAGTATCCTCACATCACCATTGAAGACGCCTACCATATTTCGCGACAGGTCCTGCAGCTGCGCATGGACAACGACAATGAGCTGGTGGTGGGTAAAAAAATTGGGGTCACCTCAGCCGCGGTGCAAGATATGTTGGGTGTATTTCAGCCTGACTTCGGCTTTCTTACCCATACGATGGCCTATGCTGACCATGCCGAAATCCGCGTGCGAGGCAACTTGATTCAACCCCGCGCTGAAGCCGAGATCGCGTTTCGACTAAAATCAGACCTTAAAGGGCCTAAGGTAACTGAGCTCGACGTGCTTAATGCAACTCAATGTATTATGCCCTGCTTTGAAATAGTTGACTCGAGAATTGAAAATTGGCAAATAAAAATACAAGATACGATTTCTGACAACGCTTCCTGTGGTGCTTATGTACTGGGTAATACTGAGATAGATCCCAAGGGAATTGATTTGGCAAATCTAGAGATTAAAGTCTATAAAAACTCAACACTTATTAGTCAAGGTAAGGGTTCAGCGGTACAAGGAAATCCCCTGACTGCCGTCGCATGGTTAGCTAATACCCTTGCGGCTTTCGATATCCCTTTTCTTGCTGGGGAAGTTATTCTTTCCGGTTCATTGGTCCCCTTAGAGCCCGTCCAGGCTGGCGACCACATGCACCTAGAATTGTCGGGAAGCGATATTGACACCTGTACCGCTACCTGTTGCTTCCTATAGCGAATTATTACTAAGGATCTATTTATGACAAAGAAGTTACGCGCAGTAATTATTGGCCCAGGTAATATAGGGACAGATCTTCTCATGAAAGCCCTGCGCAGCGATTGGATAGAGCCGGTTTGGATGGTGGGCATTGATGAATCACCGGGCATTCAACGCGCTCGAGACTACGGCCTTAAAGTCTCTACTGATGGCGTAGATGGTATGCTCAATTTTATTGAAGAAGACAATATCAAGATTGCCTTCGATGCAACGTCGGCCTATGTGCACGCTGAAAATTCCCAAAGATTAACAGCGCGTGGTGTAACGATGATTGATCTAACCCCAGCTGCCATCGGTCCCTATTGTGTGCCACCAGTCAATCTTGACCAGTTACTTAAAGAGGGTCATCAAGGCAACGTAAACATGGTGACCTGTGGCGGCCAGGCGACGATACCTCTGGTGGCGGCAGTGAGTCGTGTGCAGGCCGTCTCTTACGCTGAAATCGTAGCCACTGTGGCCTCTGAATCGGTGGGCATGGGCACCCGAGATAACATAGACGAATTTACCCGTACCACATCATCCGCCATCGAAAGCGTCGGCGGAGCCGGCAAAGGCAAGGCCATTATCATTATTAATCCGGCCGAGCCGCCACTAGTGATGCGTGACACGGTCCATTGCTTAACCGTTGATACACCTGACCAACCCGCTATCACCGCGTCTTTCAAAAAGATGATTACAGAAGTTCAGAGGTACGTACCGGGCTTTATCATGCTCAATAAGCCTCTTTTTAACCGCAATAAGGTCACTATTTCGGTTCAGGTCGAAGGTTTGGGAGACTTTCTTCCAAAATACTCAGGTAATCTCGACATCATGACCGCCGCGGGTCTGCGCACGGCAGAAATGCTAGCTCAGCAGTCTACCTAATCATGCCACTGGCATTAATGTTTCAGCAAAGAGTGCTCTTATGAATCTTTCAGGTAAAAACGTCATCCTCCATGATATGTGTCTGCGCGATGGAATGCATCCCAAGCAACACCAAATCTCCATAGAGCAAATGATTAATATCTCGGGTGCGCTTGATGACGCTGGTGTGCCCCTCATTGAGGTAACCCACGGCGATGGTTTGGGTGGTGCCTCGCTCAATTATGGCTTCGCAGCTCACACAGATGAAGAATATATGATGGCCGTCGTAAATAAGGTCAAAAAAGCAAAAATATCGGCCTTATTGCTGCCTGGCATCGGCACTGTAGATCATTTGCGCATGGCCGCTGGGTGCGGGGTAACAACCATTAGAGTCGCCACGCATTGCACCGAAGCTAATGTATCTCGCCAGCACATCAACCTGTCCCAACAGATGGGACTAGATACCGTTGGTTTTTTAATGATGGCTCATATGGTCACACCCGAACAGCTATTAGAGCAAGCAAAACTGATGGAGTCTTATGGCGCAAACTGTATTTACTGCACCGATTCAGCTGGCTACATGCTCCCTGATGATGTCACAGCACGGATTATGCTATTGCGTTCCAAGTTAAGCAAAGACACCCAGATCGGATTCCATGGGCATCATAATTTAGCCATGGGTGTGGCTAACTCCCTGGCGGCCCTAGAAGCCGGCGCGGACCGCATTGACGGCTCTGCCGCAGGATTAGGTGCTGGTGCTGGCAACACGCCACTTGAAGTCATGGCTGCCGTCTTAGACCGCATGGGTGCCACAACTGGTATCGATATATTTAAGCTCATGGATGCCGCAGAGGAGCAGGTCATCCCCATAATGGATGAGCCTGTAAGGCTAAGCCGTGATGCTTTAGTGCTCGGCTATGCTGGCGCTTATTCTTCATTCTTACTGTTCGCTAAGCGGGCCGAACTAAGATATGGCGTGCCCTCTCATCAAATTTTGTTAGAAATGGCTAGACGAAGAACCGTTGGCGGCCAAGAAGATTTGATTGAAGACATTGCTATCGAAATGGCTGCCATAGCAAAGCACTAATGTCTATTTCATCTAAATCTATTCTAAGGCTATCCTGAGGTACAACCTGGAAAGCCCTCTCTGGCTTTTATTTCCTTGCGTATTCCTAGGATATCGACTTATATTAGACAACCGCGCCTAATGAACAAGTGTAATTACGGTTTTTGAGCCCACTATCGAACGAAGGTTTTATAATTACTTTATGTTTGAATCCTTACCAATTTCCGAATTCAGCAAACTTCTTGGCTATATCTACGATGGTCATATTGAAGAGGATCCTTACAACAGTTTTCTTGAACATATACGGAAGATTCTCGGACTTAACTTTGCCTCAATGACGCTTAGGGAGCCCATTGGAGACGATGGTGGCCTACTCTTTATCTCTTGCGACATACTTCAGAAAACCCTAATTGACGACCATGAAAACCCTTATACCGACAGGTATTACACC
>JABILI010000038.1 GCA_018654575.1 Porticoccaceae bacterium | reverse complement strand
GGAAAATTTCCCCTTGTCTTCATATAAAAGCACCTCATTTTATACAATGAGAACAGATGCATTTGATAGGTTTGGTACAAGGCTAGAGCAGCGCTTTACTAAAAAACAAATACTCTCTATGATGGCTAATGCTGGATTAATAAACTCTAAGTGCCCTGCGGGGGCTATAGTTTCAGGAATCTCAACGTAATAAATACCTGAGATGAGTGTGTATTCTTTTGGATGCATATGAGGGCTTTGCCAATCTCCTTCGCCAAGCCGGTTAGCCCAACTCTTTACCTTAAACGGTGTATAAAGGGGATCTACGTTAAATACTTTAAGTAAGTATTCTTCAATGGTAGGCAAAATAATGTGGTTTTTCAGATAACTAACCGACTCGTCCTTCATATCTAGGAAAACCATATCAGCAGGCGTCTGGAATCCACCTTTAGTTGTACTATCTCCGTTAGTCGCGGCATTTTGATGGGTCTGACCCAGCTCCATGCTTAAGGCCTTTATGGTCTTTTCAATATTGCGATTTAGGTCGTCTATTCCCTCATAATCTCGGACCATCACCATGGTCGGAAAATGCGACTCCAGACTCTCCTTACTCAATTTTATCATTACAGTTCCCGCAATTTGACTTTAAGCGATGACGCTAGATTATAAAAACCATATCAAACTCATGAAAGCCATAGGATATCATAGATATATCTGTCTACTAGCCTATAGATGTGCCTTTACTATACAGATCATTTAACCTTGTTTAACGAAACCTACAGGGTATAAGATGGCGTTAAACGACCTATCAAGCAGGTGCAAAAATGAATAATCTACTACTAACGATCACCCTGTTATCCATCTATTCATTCGCAATAGCCGATAAAGGAAACTCACCAATGATTATAGATGTAAGAACCCCCGCAGAATGGAGCACAGGGCACCTCAATAATGCCAAGCATATCGAATGGCAGGATATAGGCGATCAGATCAGCGCGCTGACAACGGATAAAGATGAAACGATTTATGTGTACTGCCACACAGGCAATAGATCAGGAAAAGCAAAATCGATTTTAGACCAGCTTGGATATAGCAACGTCATCAACGCCGGGGGCATGGATGACGCACAAGCCGCTATTAATACTCATGAAGGGTTGTGAATAATTGAAGTGTTAAGGCATGATCAAGAAGGCCTATATGGCCTTCAACGCACTACCCAAGTCATCCATCAAATCGTCTAAAGTTTCGAGCCCAACTGAAAGCCGGACTAGACCATCTACAATACCAATTTCATTACGTATGGCCTCAGGTACAGCCGCGTGAGTCATGATCGCTGGATGCTCAACTAGGCTTTCTACACCACCTAAACTCTCGGCAAGGGCAAATACATCAGTGTTCTCTAGAAAGGTCGTAGCACTGGCTAAACCACCCTTTAAGACAACGCTTATCATCCCACCAAAGCCATTCATTTGGCGCATTGCCAACTCATGGTGAGGATGACTTTCAAGCCCGGGGTAATAGACTCTTTCAACAGCCTCATGATTCTCCAGATAAGTCGCTACCTTCATAGCATTTTGGCAATGCCGTTCCATGCGCACAGCCAGTGTTTTCAAACTTCTCAGCACCATAAAACTATCAAAGGGGCTCATAATAGAACCAATCGCATTAGAGAGATAAAACATCCGCTCCACTAAGTCTTCTCTGCCTTGGGCGCAGACGGCAATACCACCAATCACGTCGGAATGGCCATTTAGATATTTTGTAGCCGAGTGGACAACAATATCGAAACCAAAGTCGAGCGGTTTCTGAACGTAGGGCGAGCAAAACGTGTTGTCACAGACCGCAATTAAATCATGTCTTTTAGCGAACGCAGCGATAACCTGCAGGTCAACTAATTTCAAGAGTGGATTAGTGGGCGACTCCACCCAAATCATCTTCGTATTTTCTTGAAGCGAGGCTTCCAGGTTATCTAAATCACTCAAGTTAGCAAAGGTGAACTCCAAGCCCGCAGAACGCTTGCGTACATTCTCAAATAACCTGTAAGTCCCACCATAGAGATCATCCATGGCAATCACGTGATCTCCAGAATCTAACATCTCCAATACCGTCGCTGTGGCGCCCATTCCTGAGGAAAACGCAAACCCTCCAGAACCATTCTCAAGAGCTGCAACGCAATCCTCTAAGGCTTTTCTTGTCGGGTTATGACTTCTGGAGTATTCGTAACCCTTATGCACACCAGGACTCTCTTGGACATAAGTCGAACTGGCATAAATAGGCGTCATGATGGCGCCTGTCGTTGGATCGGGTTGCTGACCGGCGTGAATTGCCTTAGTCTCAAAACCCTGGGTTTTTGTGGTGTCTTTCATAG
>JABILI010000007.1 GCA_018654575.1 Porticoccaceae bacterium | reverse complement strand
ACTCCAGCAAAAACAGAATATCCGCTATGTTCAGTTGCAATATTACGAATTAATTCCATCATGTTAACGGTTTTACCAACACCCGCACCACCAAACAATCCAACCTTGCCGCCCTTAGCAAAAGGACAAACCAGATCAATCACTTTAATGCCGGTTTCAAGCAATTCAGTTGAAGCAGACAATTCATCAAAAGCAGGTGCTTTACGGTGAATTGACATATGTTTTTCTGCACCGATAGGTCCCATTTCATCAATTGGGGTTCCCAATACATCCATGATACGGCCCAATGTCTTAGGACCGACTGGCACTTTAATTGGCTCTTTTGTGTTGCTTACCATCATTCCACGCCGTAATCCATCTGAAGAGCCTAAGGCGATTGTACGTACTATGCCGTCGCCCAATTGCTGCTGCACTTCTAGCGTAAGCTCTGATCCTTCCATTGTTAGCGCGTCATATACCTTAGGTAGCGCTTCCCGTGAAAACTCGACGTCAACTACTGCGCCGATACATTGAACAATTTTTCCTTGATCCATGGTTGTTCCTCAATTACTAAATCGAAAATTATTAAACCGCTGCAGCGCCCGCAACTATCTCAGAAAGTTCTTTAGTGATGGCTGCTTGACGGGTCTTGTTGTAAACCAATGTAAGCTCGTTAATTACGTCACCCGCATTATCTGATGCGGCCTTCATTGCTACCATCCGAGCGGATTGCTCAGAAGCTATATTCTCTGTCAAAGACTGATAAATGAGTGCCTCTATATATCTCACCATTACGTCATCAATAACAGTTTTAGCATCCGGTTCGTATATGTAGTCCCATGTTCCAGCCGGTCCCTCATGATTCTTACCATCGCCTTCTTGCCCTTCTTCACTACTGCCCTGTAGCTGTTCATCAGATAATGGAAGTAACTGCTCCATTATGGGCTCTTGTTTCATAGCATTAATAAATTTGGTATAGAAAAGGTAAACCCGATCAAAACGATCTTCATTGTATCCATCGAGCACTACTTTAACTGCACCGATAAGGCTATCAATATTTGGTGTGTCACCTAATCCAACGACATTAGAAACTACATTAGCCCCAATTCTCGTCATAAAACCTAAGCTTTTACTGCCAATACAGCAGACTTCTATCTGCTCTCCTTCGCCTTCCCACTCTTTAATCTTTGCAGTAGCCAAGCGCAGGATGTTTGTATTAAGCCCCCCACATAAGCCTTTATCGGAAGTAACAACAATGATTCCAATACGCTTTACTGTGTCTCTTTCTACTAAAAATGGGTGCTTATATTCACTACTAGCACGACTCATATGCGCTGCCACATTCCGGATTTTATCTCCGTATGGACGCGCCTTTTTCATCCGCTCTTGCGCCTTTCGCATTTTAGAGGCGGCAACCATTTCCATCGCACGAGTGATCTTTTGCGTATTTTTTACGCTACTGATCTTAGTCCGTATTTCTCTACTTCCTGCCATGGCTTAATAAGACCCACTCGATGTAAAGTCTTGAACTGCCGCATCGAGCGCTTTATCAGTTTCAGCGTCAAGCTCACCACTTGTTTGAATCTTGTCCATAATGTCACTATATTTACTCCGCATATGGCCCCTAAGTGCAGATTCAAATGCTAGTGCGCGACTTACTTCTACATCATCTAAGTATCCCTTGTTAACCGCAAACAATGTGAGCGCCATTTCTGCGACACTTAAAGTAGCATATTGTGCTTGCTTCATTAGCTCTGTTACCATTTTTCCACGCTCTAATTGCTTTCTGGTAGCCTCATCAAGATCAGAAGCAAATTGCGCAAATGCTGCAAGTTCGCGATATTGGGCCAAAGCCAAACGTACACCACCGCCTAGTTTTTTAATTACCTTGGTTTGTGCTGCACCGCCAACACGAGATACCGAAACCCCTGCATTAATTGCAGGACGTATACCAGCATTAAACAAATCAGTTTCTAAGAATATTTGCCCATCAGTGATTGAAATTACGTTAGTAGGAACAAAAGCTGTAACATCACCAGCTTGGGTTTCAATGACGGGCAATGCTGTTAGTGATCCCGTTTTACCCTTAACCTTACCTTCAGTATATTTTTCAACATAATCTTCACTGACCCGAGCTGCTCTTTCGAGTAAGCGTGAATGTAGATAGAACACATCACCCGGATAAGCCTCACGACCCGGTGGCCTACGAAGCAACAATGATATTTGACGATACGCCCAAGCTTGTTTAGTTAAATCATCATAAATAATTAGCGCATCTTGACCGTTATCACGGAAGTATTCTCCCATTGTACAACCAGAGTAAGGTGCAATAAATTGCATTGCTGCTGATTCAGATGCTGTAGCTGCAACTACAATCGTGTATTCCAACGCACCGTGCTCTTCTAGTTTACGTACTACATTTGCAACAGAAGATGCTTTTTGTCCGACCGCAACATAGATGCAGGTCATGTTCTGACCTTTCTGATTAATAATGGTATCAATCGCTACAGCTGTTTTACCAGTTTGACGATCGCCAATAATCAATTCTCGTTGTCCTCGTCCTACAGGAACCATGGCATCAATTGATTTCAATCCAGTTTGTACAGGCTGATCAACAGATTTACGCCAGATTACACCTGGAGCGATTTTTTCAATTGGCTCGGAACCCTTTGCCTCTACTGGTCCCTTCCCATCTATTGGCTGGCCAAGCGAGTTAACAACCCGCCCCATTAGCTCTTCGCCTACAGGCACCTCTAAAATACGGCCGGTCCACTTGACAATATCGCCTTCGGTTATGTGCTCATATTCACCTAGAATCACTGCACCCACAGAATCACGCTCAAGATTTAGCGCAAGTCCGAAAGTGTTACCGGGAAATTCAAGCATTTCTCCCTGCATCACATCAGAGAGTCCGTGAACACGCACAATTCCGTCAGTAACCGAAACTACGGTTCCTTGAGTCTTGATCTCCGATGTGGCATCAAGTCCTTCTATCTTATTTTTAATCAGTTCGCTAATTTCAGATGGATTTAACTGCATTTCTTATAACTCCTAGCTTTTAAGCGCAACAGACATGGCTTCCAGTTTTCCGCGTACAGAGGCATCTAACACCTCGTCGCCAATCTCAACCTTTACCCCACCTATTAATTTGGGATTTACATCTACCTTGGCCTCTATTTTGCACTTAAACTTAGACTCGAGGCCTGTTACTAAGTCATTTAGTTGCTGTTTAGTTATGGCAAATGCGGAAGTAATTTTTGCTTCCAACACGCCATCTT
>JABILI010000030.1 GCA_018654575.1 Porticoccaceae bacterium | reverse complement strand
CTTAACACTGCTCCTCATCAGTCTCGTAAGAAACGAGAGCTAACAAGGGCTGTAGAGCCTTTGAAGTTTAGAAATGGTGCACCATCTTTACCATGATTCAAAATTGCTGCGGGCCAATTTGCAAGATAGAACGCCTTTTTGTCCTTTAGCGGAATCAACAATTTTCAATTCTGCGCCTCCAACCATCAACCCCATTTTTATATATTGTCTTATATAATGGTTCTGTTCTGCAACAGCTTCTAGTACCACCTCATTTTCGCCAAATTCTGATTGAGTGGAGACTTTATGTGACCCTGGCGCGACTTCAACATAAAAGTAAGTATTAGGCCCCGTGTCCCCCACAGGAAAGCCATCAAAAATAATTTTTTAGATCTATCTTTTTGCTCTCTAGTCCAGTTAACATAGTATTAATAAGAACATAACGCTAATAAGAATAAGTGGGGAGCCAATGTCACCATGAGCCGAAATCCACGTTACGATATTTTGTTTGAACCGGTAAATATTGGCCCGGTAACCGCACCAAATCGATTCTATCAAGTCCCACATGCGAGCGGCATGACAGAAGCTAATCCTCGTGTCAGAGCTGCTTTCAGAGAAACCAAAGCTGAAGGAGGCTGGGGCGTTGTTTCTACGGGTGCTGTCTCTATTCACCCATCTTCTGATGATAGTCCGCTACCCTATGCTAGGTTGTGGGATGAAAATGACATTCAATCACATGCTCTTTGTTGTGATGCTATTCACAGCCATGGCGCCTTAGCTGCAGCGGAACTATGGCATGGCGGAGCATCTGTCATGAATAGAACTTCAAGGATAGCGCCCTACTCTCCTTCAGGAATTCCATGGGCTGCAACACACGTCGGGTTTATGGGCAATTTGCGGCCCCGTATTATGGATAAAAAGGATATCCGCGATGTCATCGACTGGCAGGTAGCTGCAGCGAAAAGAGCCAGAAGCGCGGGCTTTGATATCGTTTATATTTATGCGGGCATGGGCTACCTTGGTTATGAATTTTTATTGGAGGAATACAACCATCGCTCGGACGTGTATGGCGGCTCTGTTAAAAATCGTGTGCGCTTTGTTAAAGAAATGATAGAGGCGACCAAAGATGCAGTTGGCGATACCTGCGGTGTGGCACTGCGTATTAGCTTGGAGGTATTAAGAGGAAAGCCAAGTGATAACCATTCATCTGAAGCTCACGAGGTAGTTGAACTGCTCTCTGATGCCCCCGATTTATGGGATGTAAAAATGGACTCAAGCCCCACTGACTGTGGTGCTTCTCGATTCCGCCAAGAATGTGCGCATGAACCTATCATCGACTTCGTGAAGAAGATAACTAATAAACCTGTGGTTGGGGTTGGTCGGTTTACCTCTCCGGACACAATGGTCTCGCAAATTAAACGTGGCGTGCTAGACCTTATTGGTGGAGCACGCCCCTCCATTGCAGACCCTTTCTTGCCCAATAAGATCAATCAGGGGCGCGAAAACGATATCAGAGAGTGCATTGGATGTAATATCTGCATTGCAAGTTGGCATGATGGTGTTCCAGTGAGATGTACCCAAAATGCGACTGCCGGGGAAGAGTGGCGCAAAGGCTGGCACCCAGAGAAATTTGAGCAGCCAGGTAGCGATGATTCCATATTAATTGTTGGCGGCGGCCCCGCAGGATTAGAGGCAGGTCTAACTGCTGCTAGACGAGGTTACCAGGTTACGATTGCCGACAAAAACACACAAATGGGCGGTCGTCTAATTTACGAGACACAGTTACCTGGTCTCAGTGAATGGGGTCGAGTGACCGATTACCGACTCAATGCGCTTAAAACTATGAGCAACGTTAATCTGTATCTTGATAGTGACTTGGGGATTGACGATATTTTGGGGCTAGAGCATTCCCAAATAGCTATAGCTACCGGGGCTCACTGGACCAAGTCTCTCTTTTCATCACTGGAAATAGCTGTTGGTGAACTTAACCGCTCAGATGTATACACCCCGGATGATTTAGCTGCGGGAATCATTCCCGAAGGACCAGTACTAGTTTACGACTTTGACAACTATTATTTAGGTGGCGTTATTGCCGAGGCCTTAGCGTTGCAAGATCTCAAGGTGTGTTATGCAACACCTGCGGGTCATGCTTCAGCCTGGACTATCATGACCAATGAACAACCTTTTGTTCACCAGTCCTTAGAAAAATGCGGCGTAGAAGTGTACACACAAATGCTTCTGCTCGATTTTGATGGCAAGAAGGCTGGTTTAAGTAACATATTTACTAACAGACCTAAATCTCTGGCCGTAAAGTCCATTGTTATTGTGGGATTACGCTTACCCAATGACCAACTTTATAATCAGCTAATGACGCATAGTTCTGAATTCTCCCAAGCAGGAATAAAATCGGTAGAACGCATTGGTGATGCATCGGCTCCAGGCGCTTTAGTCCATGCGGTTTACTCAGGCCAT
>JABILI010000009.1 GCA_018654575.1 Porticoccaceae bacterium | reverse complement strand
TCATTCGCCTATAATTCACGCTTAATTCGTAATCCTTATAAGCAGTGAATATTAATGACCTCAGACGTAGTATATAACCCAGCTCAGATAGAACGAGAAGCCCAAAAGTTCTGGACAGAAAACAAGTCCTTTGAAGTCACTGAAGATCCTGACAAAGAAAAGTTCTATTGCCTAGCCATGTTTCCCTATCCTAGCGGGAAATTGCATATGGGCCATGTGCGCAACTATACAATCACCGACGTCATTGCTCGATATCAGCGCATGCAAGGGAAAAATGTGCTTCAGCCTATGGGTTGGGACGCCTTTGGCTTGCCGGCTGAAAATGCCGCCGTAGAAAATAAAACGGCACCGGCTAAATGGACCCATGAAAATATTGCTTACATGAAGGCACAGTTAAAGTCTCTTGGCTTTGGTATCGACTGGTCACGAGAATTGGCTACCTGCGAGCCCGACTATTATCGCTGGGAACAGTGGTTTTTCACAAAGCTGTACGAAAAGGGGCTTGTTTACAAAAAGACCAGCGCGGTTAATTGGTGTCCTAAAGACGCTACAGTACTAGCCAACGAGCAAGTAATTGATGGTTGCTGTTGGCGGTGTGATACCCCAGTAGAGCGAAAAGAAATTCCCCAATGGTTCATACGTATCACAGACTATGCCGAGCAGTTATTGGACGATTTGGACGATTTGGATCAGTGGCCAGAACAAGTTAAGACAATGCAGCGTAATTGGATTGGCAAGAGTCGTGGTGTCAATGTTACCTTTGATTTGTCACAAGGCGTTTCTGGGCACCAAGACTTTGAAGTCTATACCACTCGGCCTGATACTTTGATGGGCGTTACCTACCTAACATTAGCAACCCAGCATCCAATAGCACTGGAAGTTGCTCAAACTAATTCTTCGCTAGCAGAATTTATAGAACAGTGCCAAACACAGCAAATGTCTGAAGCAGAGATGGCCACAATGGAAAAGCGTGGAATAGATACTGGTATCACAGCCCTGCATCCATTGACGGGGGAACCTGTTCCCGTATGGGTGGGAAATTATGTGTTGATGGACTATGGCTCGGGAGCAGTAATGGCAGTGCCCGGTCATGATCTACGTGACCATGAGTTTGCTAAGAAATATCAACTACCCATAAAGCAGGTTGTGGCGCCAAAAAATGACCAACATTGTGACGTTGATGTTGAAGCTTTTGTTGAAAAAGGACTACTCGTTAATTCAGGTCCATACAACGGACTTGATTTCGCTGCCGCCTTTGATGCCATAGCAGCTGATCTTGAGTCCACTAACCATGGTTCAGTAACCACCAACTATCGCCTGCGTGATTGGGGTGTTAGTCGTCAGCGCTACTGGGGTGCGCCTATCCCAATGTACAATTTGGCGGAGGGTGGCGAAATTCCAGTGCCTCTAGATAAATTGCCAGTAATTTTACCCACCGACGTTACGATGGATGGCATCCAATCCCCCATTAAGGCAGACAAAAATTGGCGTATGGCCGACTTGAATGGCCTATCAGTTGAGCATGAAACAGACACTTTTGACACCTTTATGGAGTCATCCTGGTATCACGCTCGGTTTACCTGTTCCAACTTAGATAGCGCAATGCTCGATCCAGCGCGAGCCGATTACTGGCTTCCAGTAGATCAATATGTGGGTGGTATAGAGCACGCTATTTTGCATTTGCTCTATGCTCGGTTTTACCACAAATTATTGCGTGATGAAGGGCTAGTGGGCAGCAGTGAACCCTTTAAGAGCTTACTGTGCCAAGGTATGGTGCTGGCCGAATCATTTTATACTGAAAGCGCTGGTCGAAAAGTCTGGCTATCCCCCCGCGACGTTAAGGTTGAGCGAGACGCTAAGGGTCGTGCCCTGTCTGCCATCGATATTAAAACTGGCCTGCCAGTTCACAGTGGCGGCATTACTAAGATGTCTAAATCTAAAAATAATGGCATAGACCCACAGACGACTATTGATAAATATGGTGCTGATACGGTACGGCTGTTCACAATGTTTGCTGCGCCTCCAGAGCAAACTCTAGAATGGAGTGATGAGGGCGTTTCTGGTGCTTACCGTTTCTTGCGCAAACTATGGAAGATGGTTCATGATCATCTAAGGCTTAATAGCGCTGATCCTCTAAATGTCGGCAGCCTTAACGAGACGCAAAAAGATCTGCGACGTAAGACTCACGAAACCATTGGCAAGGTTAACGATGACTATGGCCGACGCAATACCTTCAATACGGCGATTGCTGCAGTTATGGAATTGCTAAACGATATTGCTAAGCTAAATGAGTCAGATGCACAATCTATCGCGGTAAGACATGAAGCTTTGACCTGTGCTATTTTGCTTTTATCCCCTGTAGCACCGCATATCTGTCATAGTTTGTGGGCGACTCTGGGTAACTCAGAATCAGTCGCAGATGCTAGCTGGCCCGTTGTTGACGAGTCAGCTTTGGTTCGCATGACAATAACCTTAGTCCTCCAAGTGAATGGTAAGGTACGCGGTAAAATCGAAGTGTCTGCCGATATTTCAAAGCAGGACATTGAAGAAATTGCTCTCCAAGATGCTAATGTTCAACGCTTTATAGAAGGCTTTACCATTCGCAAAATTATTATTGTACCCGGTAGATTAATTAATATCGTAGCTAACTAAGAGACTGGTGATGAAACAAAAAAAATTGCTAACAGCCCTTACTTTCCTACTCGCTAGCTGTGGTTGGCAGTTGCGGGATGCTCAGATAGTTCCTTCATCAATCGGGACTATTTACATCTCCTCAAGTAATCCTAGTAGCGCACTGATCACAGAGTTAAGACGAGCCCTTAACACCTATGGCATAAAGGTTGCGCCTAATTCTGCAGGCGCAGATTATGCTGTCGTTATTGTCGACTTTAGACAAAATCATCGTACCGCAAGCCTGAATGCCAGTGCTCGAGTTGCCGAGTACCAGCTTAACGAGGATGTTGATTTTTATATTACCGACGCTCAAGGCAATCAAATAATACCTTTATCCACAGCCTCTGTGGAACGTGTTTATGAATTTAGTGAGGACGACATCCTAGCTTCAGATAATGAGGAGCAATTTATACGCAACGGAATGCGCGAAGATATAGCGCGTCAAATATTGAATCGATTGCGCGTTTTACCTCAGTGAGGAGAGTGCTGAAAACCCCTAAGAGTAAGTGATGAAAATACGACCAGAGCAATTCAAAAACCACCTTCACAAAGATCTCTTGCCTGCCTATATGATTAGCGGAGATGAACCCTTACTAGCACAAGAATCAGCCGACGCACTGCGTCTCGCAGCCCGGCAGCAAGGATTTTCCGGAAGGGATGTTTTTTATAGCGATGGTAAATTTGACTGGGACCAACTGCACAATGAAGCTAACGCGTTATCGCTGTTTGCTGAAAAGAAAATAATAGAAATTAATATTGGTAATGGCAAACCTGGTGATAAGGGCAGTAAGGCAATTTGTGAACTCTGCGCTAATCCAAACCCAGATAATTTATTGTTAATAGTCGCTCCTAAGCTCGAACGCGCAGCACAAAACAGTAAGTGGGTTAAAAGCATTGAATCCTTGGGAGCCCATATCCAAGTGTGGCCCATCACGGGTGAACAATTACCGCGCTGGATTAAGCAGCGCCTTCATGCTTCAGGGGTAGACGCAAACCAAGAGGCCGTTCAGATTCTTGCAGAGCGTGTTGAGGGCAACCTTTTAGCCGCCACTCAAGAAATAGAGAAGCTTAAATTGTTGGCGGTAGACGGCAAAGTCGATGCAACAACAATGTCCTCAGTAGTTGCTGATAGTGCAAGGTATAACCTGTTTGAATTTGTCGACAAAATATTAATGGGCGATGCTCAATCTGCCGCGAGATCATTGCGAGGTTTGCAGAATGAAGGGACCGACGCAGTTCCACTCCTGTGGGCTATCACTAGAGAATTACGCATTCTAGTTAAGGCGAGCGAACAGGTAGCTAGGGGCGAACACAGTGACTGGGCTTTAAAGAATGCTGGCGTTTGGGAAAAACGCTTACCACTCTTTCGTCGCGCACTTAAACGGTGCAGTGGCCCTCATCTTAGAATGTTGATGTATCAAGCAGGAGCCATTGATCAAGCTATCAAAGGTATTCGAAAAGCAGATACTTGGGACGAAATGACGGCTCTGGTTCTATCTTTTGCTGGTAGCCAGATACTAAAACCAAGTAACGTAAAGTTACTAATAGAAAACTAAACCTTATCCTTTAGCTCTAGCCAATTGTTAATATTACTGACCACCTAGCCAAAAATAGACCACGCCGGTAATCACTAGAATCCCGATTAAATTGAGCACTAGCCCTTCTCTTACCATTCGTTCGACCGTGATCTTGCCGGTACCAAAAACAATCGCGTTGGGCCCCGTAGCCACTGGCAACATGAAAGCGCAGCTTGCAGATAAGGCTGCAGGCAACATTAAGAGGGCTGGTTCAAAACCAGCGCCTAATGAAGCGGCCGCAAGAATTGGCATAAGCAAAGCTGTGGTGGCCGTGTTACTGGTGATTTCTGTGAGGAAGGTGACCGCCATAGCGACAACGGCTATCACCACAATAATTGACAAGCGAGTCACGCCGGAGAGCGCATCTCCTATTGCTGAGCTAATACCTGTAATCGCGAAGGCTTTCGCAATAGCAATGCCACCAGCAAATAATAACAAAACACCCCAATGAATAGTGGATGCCGACTCCCAATCCAACAATCTGCCTCCGGATCCATTAGGCACCACAAACATTAACACTACTGCAGTCAAGGCTACTGCTGCATAATTTGCCGAAGGCACGCCAAACCAAGTCGTCCAGCCACCGAATGGCTCACGCAGGGTAATCCATGCTAGGGCCGTTAAGCCAAATATAATTAACACTCGAATTTCTTCGACGCGCCAATCACCAACTTTCGGTATTTCTAGTGGTGCGCCATTTTTTAAATGTCGCGTCATCCACAAACCCGCTACCGGAATCATAATTACTACCACGGGCAGCGCCCAAGCCATCCATTGACTAAAGCTGGGTATTGAGCCGGTGGTTTCAGCATACACCTTAAGGAAAATGACATTAGGCGGCGAGCCTATTGGGGTGCCTAGGCCTCCAATACTTGCTGAATAGGCAATCCCTAAAAAGAGTGCTACTGCTAGCCTTTGACTTTCATCAGAATTTTTCACGCTGTCTATGACTGCATAGGCAACAGGCAACAACATAAGGGTGGTTGCCGTGTTTGAAACCCACATGCTTAATGCGGCGGAGGCAACCATGAAACCAAATACTAATCGACTCTGGTTCTCGCCGCCAAATAGGTTCACTAAACCCAAAGCAATCCGCCGATGAGCGCCACTTTTTTCCATGGCTTTGGACAACATGGCGCCGCCCATGAGTAAAATAATAAGTGGGTCTCCATATGCTTGAGCAACCTGCTTGCCATCTAAGATACCCAGGAGAGGCATAACACCTAAGGGAATCATAGAGGTCGCTGGAATCGGGATCGGCTCAAAGATCCACCATAATGCACAAAGAAACGTCAGCCCAGCGGTCAAAGCCCCTTCCATAGCCCAACCATAAGATAACATTGAAGCCGATACTCCGGCGCCTCCCAGAGGTGCCATCCAAAGCATGAGCCGCTTAATTTGACTAGTCATTCTTCGCTCTCCAAGGCAAAGTCACCGCGTTCGTAAGCTGTCACAATATCTAACGCGTTAGCCTGATCTACTTCATTAACCATGATCGATAAATGCCCCATGACCGCGATCTCGCCCAAACCTCCCTGCAATGATGCCCCGTGAAGGAATACCTGTACGCCATCTTGCTCGATCAAGTCTCTCAGTAATTGAGCTTCAAAATAATCACTGCCGCGATAGACAGAAATCATGATCGCCGGCGGCGCATGCTGTAAGCAACACCCACTAAAAGGATGCCCGAAGTGTTGGCAAGTAAATCAAATGGGTCCCCATAACGATAAGCTATCATAGACTGGGCTATTTCCATAAGCAGCCCAAAGAGGACTAAAATAGCGCCAATTCTCCATATCGAAAATCGAAAACCATAAGCACAGATAGCTAAGAAATACAGAGCTCCATAAGCAATAGAATGGTGTATCTTGTCCTGCCAGCTGACCAGCTTTTGAGGTACATTAATTGGCAATAACGACAATAAGGTCACAGCCACAATGGCCAACCAGAAAAATAGTTTGGGATTCTTAAGTAGTGGCATCTTGACTCTCTGCGATCTGCTTAGTTAAATGAGTATACCGCTCTAAAGTACCCACATCACACCATTCTCCTGAATAAAGAGTGCCGCTTATCTGATCGGAAAGGATTGCTGGTCGCAGTATATTGCGCAATGGGAAAATATCCCCCTGCGCATCGATGTCCTTAAACAACTCGGGGCTTAATATGCTGATACCACTATAGGTGTGTCGTTCCGCCCCAAAGCCTACTCTGCTGTGCTCTAGCGAAAAGTCTCCACTTAGATTGTGTTCGGGATTATCCACCAACACTAAATGAGCTAAGTTGTTCGACTCTAACGGTTTGAGTACTAAGGTTTCAATGGGAAAGTCAGTCCAAATATCACCACTAATCAATAAGAAAGGGGCTGAGCCTAAAATTGGTAAAGCGTTAGAGATGCCACCCCCAGTCTCTAGAGGGCTGTCTTCACGAGACCAATTGATCGTCACCCCGAATTGGCTACCATCAGAAAAATAGTCTTCTATTTGATCAGCCAACCAAGAGACATTAATGACAACTTCAGTAATACCCGCACCTACGAGTCTTTCAATGAGATGCTCAAGCAACGGTTTCCCTGCGACCTTAATCATGGGTTTCGGCGTTCTATCAGTCAGTGGTCGCAGTCGAGCGCCCAGCCCAGCAGCCAAGATCATTGCCTTCATAACTGACCACTCCGATCATTATACCAACTCTGTTTTTGCACATGAGGCATGATGTTTTGTTTGAACCAATAGCCAAATTCATGGGTCTCTGGATAAAGGGTGGTTATCTCTAAACTATAGGCAACCACTAAAGAGAGATCATTCAGGTAACCCACTTTACGGTCTCTTAACGCCAACCGAGAGAAGATACCCATCACTTTTATATGTCTTTGTAACCCCATAAGATCGAACCAACGTAAAAACGCCTGATCATTAACATCGTCTATTAGCCCCAATTGCTCTAACCTTTGCTTGTAATTTAAGACTCTTTCCTGGATTAACTTCACAGGCCAACGCACGTAGCAATCCTTTAAAAGAGACACTAAATCATAGGTGATAGGACCGTAGACTGCATCTTGAAAATCAATCACTCCAATGCTGTCATCGTCTAAAATCATTAAATTACGTGAGTGGTAGTCTCGATGAACAACCACCTTGGGTTGCTCGAGAGCACTACAGATTAAATCACTGTACAGCTTATCAATTATAATCTGTCCCGCAGAATCGATCCTGACCCCAAGTAACTCTTTTACGAACCACTGCTCAAATAAATCGAGTTCTCTAGACAAAAGCTCCGCATCATATGCTTCAAAAACTTGAGGGATAGCGGATAATTGTTGAATTGACAGGAGCGTCGACTCTGCTTGTTCATAGCGATCGGCAACTGTCTCATCGGTAAGAACTGACTGAAATAATGTATCACCAAAGTCTTCTAGCAGTAAAAATCCACGGCTAAAATCAACAGCTATGAGAGACGGCCGCCTTATGCCAGCGGTTTTAAAGACTAATGAGATATCAACGTAAGCCTGATTCTTTTCCTTACTTGGGGGCGAATGAACTGCGATGAGGCTTGGATTAGTATTTAAGCGATAATAGCTGCGAAACCCAGCATCACCTGTGAGAGGCGAGAGGTGCAGCGGCTCAGCAAGCTTGCTGTCACCAGGTAGATAAGCCAAAATCCAATCCGCAAAATCCTGACTAAGAGCACTATTCATCGGCTTTTATTCCCTCAAAGGAGGTTGTTTTATAACCTTCAATCACTGTATCTATTCTCCCTTGACAATAAATTTTAATTTTAGCGCATTAAAGTCATTTGATCGCGCTAATAGTCGAATATATCAGGTAAAATGCTAGAGTATTAATACGACTGTTGGACTCTGGCTCTGATGCTAGCAAATCAATATATTTCTACCCGATCTCATCTGCGTCTTATAATCGCAGTGACTGTCAGTCTTGCATGGCCGATTACAGTGCAAGCAAGTAAGGACGAGCCCGTGCTTCATAGTCTTGATTGGGTTAAAGCTCAGATCATGACCGACGCGCAACGAAGTAAACTCACTGCTAATTGTTGTGGCGCCTATATTGAACCTCAGTATGAAGGTCAAGATGCTAATTTGCAGATAGAAGATGCTCCCCTAAGAATTAAAGCCATCTCCACTGAAGCCCCATCTAATTCAATAGCGATATTAAAAGGCGATGTCCAAATATCTCAAGGCAACCGTGAGGTTCGCAGTCATCGTGCTCAAGTTGACAAGTCTATAGGTCAGGTTTCGCTAGAAGGTGATGTGCAATTTCGTGAGCCAGGGCTATTATTGCTTGGCGATCAAGCCACCGTGGATATGGCTAACCGAAATGTAAAGGTCAGTAATGTTACCTACGTTATTCATGAAGCTTCAGTTCGCGGCACTGCCAAACATCTGACCCGAACACCTGGCAATATTATTGTTATTGATGATGCCTCCTACTCGTCCTGCGAACCTGGTGATTCAAGCTGGCTGTTAGTCGCAAGAGAAATTGAGATCGACCAAAACTCTGGTTTTGCCACGGTTAAAAATGCGCGTATAGAAGTTAAAGATGTTCCCATTTTCTACTTACCCTACATGAAATTTCCAATCGATGATCGTCGCGCATCGGGTCTACTGATTCCTGCAATCGACATGAATCAAAAAAATGGCTTAGATGTTACTCAACCCTTTTACTGGAATATTGCGGAAAATTACGACGCCACTCTATCTCCGCGCTATGTTCAACATCGTGGTTTTGGCCTAGAAACTGATTTTCGGTATCTAAACAGCTGGTCAGAAAGTAAAGTTTCTGCCGCTTTTTTAGGAAATGATAAGGGTGGAAATGATGCCGATAAAATCGACCCACTCACCGGGCTTTACCCGAACGAGGGTGAAGATCGCTATATGTTTAATCTCACTCATCTTGGCGGCGAAGGCCTACCTTGGTCTACCTTCGTAGATTATAACAAGGTCAGCGACATACGATACGTCCGTGATCTTGGGAATATGACGCTCGATGAAACTAGTAGAACCCACTTACAACAGCGGGCCCATGCTAATTATAAAACCGACCATTGGAACTATCGTATCGAAAGCCGAGACTACCAGGTGATTACCGAAGGGTTAGATGATCAGTATTCTGTGGTGCCTCATGTCTCTATCAATGGCTACTATCGTTTTACCAATAATATGGTGATTGATCTTAACAACCAATACACCAGGTTTAACCACAGCAATCCAAGCATGGTGGAAGGCAGTCGTAGCCGAATTGATTACGGCATAAGCTGGGATCAACGCTGGAATTGGGGCTACTTCAAGCCTAGAGTACAGATGAAACACCTTGCCTATAACCTAGACAGCCCGGATGATCTTTCGGCCCAATTAAGTAACAGAACCCCCGAGATAACCATTCCGGTATACAGCCTTGATACTAGCGTATTTTTCGAAAGAAACTCAAACTTGATGACTGGGCATACGCAAACTTTTGAGCCGCGACTGTTTTATCTAAAATCAACCTATAGAGATCAATCATCTCTACCTGATTTTGACACGAAAGAGCTAACCCCTTCTTATGAAAAACTGTTTCGTGATAGCCGCTTCATCGGCGGCGATAGGATTTCTGATGACAAGCGTTTGACGGTTGGTTTTACCACTCGTTTCATTGACCAAGCAACAGGCGAGGAAAGGTTCAGAGCTAGTATCGCTCAATCTATGTATTATACAGAGCGCTTAGTAACTTTGGCGGCAGCGCTCACTGCGAAAGAATTATCTGATATGGGTCGGGACAAATCTCTCATCGCAATAGAGCTAGCAGGGCGAATCAATAAAAAATGGCGCTTCAGCAGCGACCTGATCTATAACGATTTCGATCACCATCTACAAAGAAGTAGTCTAAGCCTTCGTTATAATGATCGAGAAAGACGATTATTCAACTTCACTTACCGATATACTAGTAGGGAATCTCGGTTATATGATATTCAGGCGGTCGACCAAGATATAAAACAGGCTAATATATCGGCGCTCGTTCCCTTGTCGAGTAATTTTAATCTCGTAGGGCGCTGGAGTCATGATTTTACCAATCGCAGGGAACTTGAAGTGTTCGCTGGGTTCGAATACAACAACTGTTGCTGGAGGGCCTCCCTTGTCGCCCGCCGATGGTTAGACAGGGCCGATGAGGTATTATTCCCTGAGCAAGAGTTAAGAGGCAAAAATGGTCTCTTTTTCCAAATACAATTTAAAGGTCTGGCAGGCAGTAGTGGCCGGGTAGATACAATGTTACGTAATGGTATTTATGGATATGAACAGACAGAGAACTTTTAAGCAAAAACTCAGTGGGTTAATCTTAGTCATTAGCATGCTTCTTTTGCCAAGCATGGTTATCGCACAGATTAAAGTTTTGGATAAGATAATAGCGATCGTTGATGATGATGTGGTCTTACAAAGCGAGCTAGATCAAAGAATGATGGCGGTACTAGATCAGATACGAGCCTCTGGCACTAAAGCTCCACCTCAGGATATTCTCACGCAACAGATACTCGAAAGACTAATCTCTGAGCGCCTGCAACTCACGATGGGTTATGACGCAGGTATTCGTATCACTGATGAAGAGCTTAATCAGGCTATAGTGCGGATTGCTTCAAACAATAAACAAACTATGGATCAGTATATTGATCAACTTGCCCTCCAAGGTAGCAGCGTATCTATCATTCGAGAAGAGATTCGTAATGAAATGACGATTCTTCGCGTTCAACAAGGCAAGGTGATGCGACGCATCAGGATTAGCGAGCAAGAATTAGATAATTTTTTGAGTTCCGAAGAAGGTCGCTTTGTCACCTCCCCTGATGTCAATATTGGTCAAATTTTACTGTCAATATCAAGTGGATCTAATAAACAAAAAATCGACGGTATACTAGAGAGAGCCCAAACATTGTTAGATCAAGCTAATAATGGAGAAGATTTTAGATCACTAGCCATTGCCAACTCAGCAGATCAATCGGCCCTTCAAGGTGGCGACCTTGGTTGGAGGAAAATGGCGCAATTACCCGGCGTATTTATTGACGCTGTTGAGCAGCTAGACCTCGGTGAGATCTCCAACCCTATCCGCAGCGACGCGGGCTATCATTTGATTAAACTTTATGAGCGCCATGGTGGTGGTGAGCAGTTGATAGAACAGCACTTTGCACGACATATTCTAATTAAACCCAATCAGATTCGCGATGAAATCACGACTATTGGCCAACTCAATAGTCTGCGTGATCGAATTATTGCAGGGGAAGACTTTGCTATTCTATCTAAAGAATTCTCAGAAGATCCTGGGTCTGCTCTAAATGGAGGCGAATTAGGCTGGTCTACTCCAGGAATGTTTGTTCCTGAGTTTGAGCAGACCATGAGTACCATTCCAGTAGATGATGTCAGTGCGCCTTTCTCATCTCAGTTTGGATGGCATATTCTGCAAGTTACCGAACGTCGACAACAGGACTTCAGCGGTGAGATTCTAAGAAATAGAGCCCAAAACATGCTCCAGCAGAGGAAGTATGAAGAAGAGCTTCAGGTCTGGCTTCAAGAAATACGCGACGAGGCCTTTATCGAAATAAAAAAGCCCTCGCAGTCATGACGCTAAATCTGGCACTGACTCCAGGAGAGCCCTCAGGAGTCGGTCCTGATCTATTAATCCAGTTGGCCCAACAAAAACAGCAACAACAATTTATCGCGTTTGCAGATCCAGACATGTTGGCAGCGCGTGCAACTCTGCTGGGTCTGCCACTTAAATTGGTTGAAGTGCAAGACGACTTCGTTACATCAATACCCGGAGAACTTGCAGTTATTGCGTCCAAAGTGGCTATGCCAGTCGAGCCTGGCCTGCTAAATCAAGCCAATGCGCCCTATGTGCTTAACTGTTTAGATGCCGCCATCGCTTCCTGTGAGGAAGGTCTTTGTCAGGCGATGGTCACCGGTCCAGTGCAGAAATCGATCATCAATGATGCTGGTATTAAATTTAGCGGGCATACTGAATATTTAGCTGAAAAAACCAATAGTGATATGGTGGTTATGATGCTAGCGACTGAAGAATTACGCGTCGCTTTAACGACGACTCATCTCCCTCTTCGCGAGGTTCCTGATGCTATTTCGGTTGAGCTACTAATGTCCGTCATCGATGTGTTGTATCAAGATCTTCAAAATAAATTCGGTATAAAGCAACCTACCATACTGGTCAGCGGCCTTAATCCTCATGCAGGAGAAGGTGGCCATATGGGTCACGAAGAAATTGATGTTATAGCGCCGGTGATTAGTCACTACCGTGACGCAGGGAGAAATATAGTAGGACCTCTGCCTGCTGACACTCTGTTTACAGAGAAACACCTTAAGGGCGCAGATGCAGTTCTAGTGATGTACCACGATCAAGGATTACCAGTGCTCAAATATCAGGGCTTTGGTAGAGCAGCGAATATAACCCTTGGCCTGCCTATTATTAGGACATCGGTTGATCATGGCACGGCACTGGATATAGCCGGCACAGGTTCTGCTGATATTGGCAGCTTACAGACCGCAATAAAGGTTGCCGTGCAAATGGCAAGCGCCAAAATATGAAGCAGGACCACCAAGCTCGCAAACGATTCGGTCAGAATTTCCTTATCGATCAACAGGTAATAAGCCAAATAATCTCTGCTATTGGTCCGAAAATAGATGATAACCTAATCGAAATTGGGCCTGGTACTGCAGCTCTCACTGAGCACCTAATAAAGCGATGCCCCAGCATGTCTGTTCTTGAACTGGATCGTGATCTGGTTGAGTTTTTAGGAACTAAATTTGCTGAGTATCCTGATTTTAAGATTCACAGTGGTGATGCTCTAGATGTAGATTTCACCCAATTTTATGATGGTCGGAACTTGCGGCTGGTAGGAAATTTGCCCTACAACATTTCCACGCCAATTCTCTTTCATCTGTTGCAGGTAGGTCATCTGATTAAAGATATGCATTTCATGTTGCAGCGGGAAGTAGTGGATCGTCTAGGTGCGAGCCCTGGCAGCAAGACATATGGAAGACTATCGGTAATGATTCAATACCACTGCCAAGTAATGCCTATTATCCCTGTTCCTCCCGAATCCTTTAGACCAGCGCCCAAGGTGCAATCTGCCGTTGTAAGATTAAAACCTCACCGACAGAAACCCTTTATCGCTGACAATGAAACCTTGTTTAGTCAGGTCGTTAATCTGAGTTTTCAGCATCGGCGTAAGACCTTAAGAAATTGTTTAAAATCGTTATCACATTGTTTGGATGGGTTAGAGGGACGGCTCGACCTGTCAGCCCGTCCAGAGCAATTGTCTGTCGACGATTTTGTTATAATCGCAAACCATATCAACCAAACTATGAGTGAGACCTAATGACTACTAGCACCCAGCCTATGATGATTACAGTCATTACCGAGTATTTAACCGAGCAATCCCAACCTGAAGAGAGTCGCTATGCATTCGCATACCATATAACGATTAAAAATCAGAGCGTTCGGTCAGCGAAAATACTGACCCGTCACTGGATTATTGTTGATGCCAACCAGGAGCGTAAGGAAGTACATGGCGAAGGCATTGTCGGAAAACAACCTATAATCCTAAGTGGCGATAAGTATGAATATACCAGTGCAGTAGTGCTGGACACCCCTGTGGGCACTATGGAGGGCTCATACCAGCTTGTCGATGACGGCGGTGTGGCCTTTGACGCTCCGATAGAGCCCTTCCTTCTCTCAATCCCTAACGCTGTTCATTAGGTGACTCATTACGCTGTAGGGGACATTCAGGGCTGTTTTGAGGCGCTGGTCGAGCTCTTAGCGAAAATTCAGTTTGACCCAGATCAGGACTGTCTGATTTCTGTAGGTGATTTCATCAATCGAGGACCCCAGTCGCTAGAAACATTACGCTTTTGTAAAAACTTAGGTAATTCGTTTGCCACGGTATTGGGTAACCACGAACTACACCTTCTTGCTATAGCTCATGGAATAAGAAGTCCAACCCCAAAGGACACCCTTAATCCGATACTTGAAGCCTCAGATAAGGATGAATTGCTGGGCTGGCTACAGCACCAACCCCTGCTGCTAAACGTCAAGGGTTATACCATTGTGCATGCAGGAATACCGCCGCAATGGTCTATTGCAAAAGCTGAGAGGCTCGCGAATGAGGTCAACGGCGCATTGGCCTCCGAGAATAGCGGTGCTTACTTCAGCGCCATGTACGGCAACCACCCACTAGTCTGGTCAGATGACTTAGAGGAACCGGCCAGACTACGGGTCATCACCAATTACCTCACCCGCATGAGATTTTGTACCGCGGACGGTGAGCTTGACCTCGACACGAACAACACCATCAATCCCCCGACAGGTCATAAAGCTTGGTTCAATCACTCTTGCCGAAAAACAGAGGGTAATAAGATTATTTTTGGCCATTGGGCTGCTTTAGAAGGGCGTGATTGCGGGGAAAATTTATTTCCGTTGGACACTGGTTATGTGTGGGGTGGTCCCATGAGAATCATGAACCTAGATACAGAAGAATATACCCACCTAAATCCTTAGGTGAGGTTTAATGAGGTTCACATGAACAGGCACAAAAAAGCCGAGCAAGTGCTCGGCTTTAATCGTTTAATTAACCGTGTCGAAATGCTACTCAGCAGCCGCTTCTAAGACTTCACTCGACGCGTCGCCCATCTCACGACCCACAAGCTCAACATAAGCCATAGGCGCCTTATCACCGGTACGATTACCGCATTTCAATATACGAAGATACCCACCCGGGCGCTCCAAAAAACGGGGCCCAAGATTAGAAAACAACTTCCCGACTGTAGCCTTGTCACGAAGGCGGTCAAAAGCCAATCGACGATTAGCAACACTGTCTTCCTTCGCTAGCGTAATAAACGGCTCGGCGAAACGACGAAGCTCTTTTGCTTTAGGCAAAGTCGTCTTGATAAGCTCGTGCTCAATCAACGACGCAGTCATGTTCCGGAACATTGCCCTTTTATGAGTGCCTGTTTTGTTCAGCTTGCGGCCACTATAACGATGACGCATGATTTATTTCCTTAATTCGTTGCTTACTTAGAAATGCTTTCCAAATAAAATAACTTAACCTAGCTCGCGTTCACTCTTAAGACTAACCGGAGGCCAGTTCTCGAGTCGCATGCCCAATGACAAACCGCGTGAGGCTAAAACATCTTTAATTTCTGTCAGCGATTTCTTGCCTAAATTCGGCGTCTTCAATAACTCTACTTCAGTCCGCTGGATCAAATCGCCAATATAGTAAATACTCTCAGCTTTAAGACAATTTGCAGATCGCACAGTCAGCTCAAGATCATCAACCGGGCGGAGGAGGATCGGATCAATCTCTTCTTCCTCCTCTTCAGGCTCCGCAGCTGTTTCTCCCTGCAAATCTACAAATACCGCCATTTGCTGTTGCAAAATAGTAGCAGCTCGGCGAATAGACTCTTCAGGGTCAATCGTGCCATTAGTCTCAAGTTCCAAAACTAACTTATCAAGATCCGTGCGGTTCTCAACGCGCGCGTTTTCAACGCTATAAGACACTTTAAATATCGGACTAAAGGAAGCATCAAGCTGCAGTCGTCCTATCGTAATCCCTTCGTCGTCACTAACACGAGTGTCAGAAGGCTGATAGCCTATACCTCGCACTACATTCAATTGCATGTTGAGCGCTGTTTTACCTGAGATAGTAGCAATAACATGTTCGGGGTTAATGACCTCTAAATGATTATCACACTCAATATCTCCAGCCGTGACCACACCTGGGCCTTTTGCCTTCAATGTCACTGTTGTTTCGTCTCGCCCTTCCATTACGACCGCTATACCCTTCAGGTTAAGCAATATCTCCATAACGTCTTCTTGAATACCCTCAATCGTACCGTATTCATGCTCGACGCCATCAATCTGAACGTCAACAATGGCACATCCAGACATCGAAGATAGTAGGATACGACGAAGCGCGTTTCCTAATGTATGACCAAACCCACGCTCTAACGGTTCAAGAACAACCTTAGCATGCGTGGAACTATAAGCAGTTACATCGATATTTCGCGGTGTAAGCATTTCAGTAGCAGAATTTTGCATATTATTACCTGTAAGAGCTGACAGCCATTATTTGGAGTAAAGTTCTACGATCAGATTCTCATTAATCTCTGAAGGCAAGTCGGAACGATCGGGAATTCGAGTAAAAGTGCCTTCCATTTTATTACTATCTACACTAATCCACTCAACTTCCCCTCTCTGTGCGGCGAGCTGCATAGCAGTTTGCACACGGAGTTGCTTCTTAGACTTCTCCCGGAGACCAACGACATCTCCCTCGCTGACCCGGAATGAAGCAATATTCACTTTTTCGCCATTCACTAAGATTGAGTTGTGCGCCACCAATTGACGCGACTCAGCACGAGTAGCACCAAAACCCATTCTGTACACGACGTTATCAAGACGTGACTCTAACAAGGTCAACAGGTTCTCACCGGTATTGCCCTTAGTGCCAGCCGCGGCTTTATAGTAGCCTCTAAATTGTTTTTCCAATACGCCATAAATACGACGTACCTTTTGCTTTTCACGCAACTGAACGCCGTAGTCTGACAAACGCCCACGACGCTGTCCGTGCTGCCCTGGCGCACTATCTGCACGACACTTTGATTCTAGGGGACGTACGCCACTTTTGAGGAACAGATCTGTTCCTTCACGACGCGACAGTTTACAAGTTGGTCCAAGATATCTAGCCATTATTGTTCTCTCTTACACTCGGCGTTTTTTAGGAGGACGGCAGCCATTATGTGGAACTGGCGTCACATCCGTGATGTTAGTAATTTTGTATCCGGCATTATTGAGCGCACGAACTGCTGATTCTCTGCCCGGACCAGGGCCCTTTACTTGGACGTCAAGGTTCTTCAATCCATAGTCCTTGGCTGCTTCACCAGCACGTTCTGCAGCTACCTGAGCTGCAAAAGGCGTACTTTTACGCGAACCACGGAACCCAGACCCACCTGAAGTCGCCCATGATAGGGTGTTACCCTGACGATCGGTGATGGTCACAATAGTATTATTAAACGACGCATAGATATGCGCCACTCCGTCAATGACGGTCTTCTTTGCCTTTTTACGGGCTGGTTTAGCTTCTGCTGTTGCCATTACAAACCGATCCTAATTATCGTTTAATGGGACGCTTGGGGCCTTTACGGGTGCGCGCGTTCGTTTTGGTGCGCTGTCCACGCACCGGCAAATTACGTCGATGACGAAGACCGCGGTAGCAGCCCAAATCCATCAAACGCTTAATATTCATACTTGTCTCTCTACGCAGATCACCTTCAACTTCGTTTTGCCCTACAGCAGTACGTAGTTGGTCAAGCTGACCATCGTTTAGTGCAGAAATTTTAGTGTCTTCTGCAATGCCCACTTCCGCACAAATCTTACTCGCGGTAGGGCGTCCAATACCAAACACGTACGTCAGTGAGATCACTGCGTGCTTGTTATCAGGAATGTTGACACCGGCAATACGGGCCATTCACATTACTCCACTTATACTAAGGGTTTAATCAGTAAACTCACACCCTGCAGTAACACTGCAAAAAGGCGCGGTAGAATACCGATAGATCTGTCAAAAATCAACCAATTATCCTTGGCGCTGCTTATGACGTGGTTCAACACTACAGATAACACGAACCACACCTTTACGGCGGACAACCTTACAATTTCGACAAATCTTTTTAACCGATGCGCGTACTTTCACAGCATCACCTCTCTATCGACGACCAACGTTTTTAAGGTTGGCCTTTTTCATCAGCGAATCATATTGTTGCGACATTAGATGTGACTGCACTTGAGCCATAAAATCCATTGTTACAACAACCGCAATTAACAGCGACGTACCACCCAGATAAAACGGCACATTAAAGTACACATTCAAAAACTGTGGCATCAGACAAATCAAGGTAATGTATACACCACCAATCAATGTCAACCTGGTGGTGACACTATCAATATATTTGGCGGTGTGCTCACCAGGACGAATCCCGGGAAGGTATGCACCGCCTTTCTTCAAGTTATCAGCGACTTCCTTTGGGTTGTACATCAACGCCGTATAAAAGAAACTGAAGAAAATAATCAAACTAGAGAACAGCAAAATATAAAGAGGCTGTCCTGGACCTATCAATATAGCGACATCTTGCAACCAAGCTGGCGCATTAACTCCCTGCCCAAACCACTGACTTATAGAGGTTGGGAACAGTAGTAAACTACTGGCAAAAATCGCTGGTATCACACCAGCCATATTAACTTTCAATGGTAGATGAGACGTTTGCGCATTATAGGCTTGGCGGCCTTGTCGCTGAGCATAGTTGACCGTCAATCGACGCTGCCCACGCTCTATAAAGACTACAAAATACACCACTCCAATCGCGATCAATAGCACAACAATCAACATTAACGGGTTAAGATCACCCTGCCTAGCTGACTCTAAAGCCTGCCCAACTGCACCGGGAATCCCCGCTACGATACCAGCAAATATAAGCATTGAGATGCCATTACCAATACCCCGCTCAGTGATCTGCTCACCCAGCCACATCAAAAACACTGCGCCGGCCACCAAGGAAGAAATAGCAACCGCATAAAACATGGTGCTTACTTCATAGGCCAATCCTTGCGAAGCAAACCCAACCGACATCGCAGTCCCTTGGATTGTAGCCAATAGAACCGTCCCGTATCGGGTATATCGGTTAATCGTTCTACGCCCGCTATCGCCTTCTTTCTTAAGCTGTTCTAGCGACGGCACTGTCGCAGACAGCAGCTGCATAATAATCGAGGCTGATATATAAGGCATAACGCCCAAGGCCAAAATACTTAATCTTTCAAGCGCGCCGCCAGAGAACATATTAAACAATCCAAGAAACGTACCTTGGTTTTGGCCAAACAGATCAGCTAAGCGATCCGGATCAAATCCTGGTACCGGAATGTGCGTGCCGATACGGTAGATGATAATAGCCATGAACAAAAAGCGTAGACGAGCCCAAAGCTCACCTAATCCTTTTTGATTGCCCACGGGCATACCACCTGGTTTAGCCATTATTATTTACTCTTCTACCTTGCCACCAGCAGCTTCAATAGCTGCAATGGCGCCTTTGGTCGCCCCAACACCTTGCAAAGTAACCGCTTTAGTTACCTCACCAGAGCAAAAAACTTTGGCTCGAAGAATATTAGTATTAATCAGCCCCGCCTTACGCAGTGCTTCGATATCAATGATCTCACCTTCTACTAAATCAAGCTCAGATAAACGGATTTCTGCTGTGACTGCCGCCAACCTAGAAGTAAAGCCATATTTAGGTAACCGCTTTTGAAGGGGCATCTGACCACCTTCAAACCCAGGGCGAATACTGCCGCCAGAACGTGACGCCTGGCCTTTATGGCCTCGACCCGCTGTTTTACCTAAACCACTGCCAATACCACGGCCAGCGCGCTTAGCTTCTTTTATTCGACCCGGAGCCGGGCTAAGGGTATTCAGACGCATCTTAAGCTTCCTCAACCTGTAACATATAGTTAACTTTATTAATCATTCCGCGAACTGATGGAGTATCTTCAACTTCAACAGTATGTCCTATCCGACGCAGACCCAAACCCATCAAACAAGCTTTATGGTTCTTTAACCTACCAATAGAGCTCTTAGTTTGGGTCACTTTAACTTTCTTCATTTTCGCTTTAGCCATGATCTACATCCAATAACCGACGTGCCTAGAAGGCCGTCACTTAGTTGAGAATTTCTTCTACCGATTTCCCGCGTTTTGCCGCAACATCGTCCGGAGAACTCATTGCTTCTAATGCCTTAAATGTTGCTCGCACAACATTGACCGGATTCGTGGACCCATAGCACTTAGTTAAAACGTTCTGAACCCCTGCCAACTCTAATACAGACCGCATCGCTCCACCGGCAATAACACCTGTACCTTCTGACGCAGGCTGCATATAGATCTTAGATGCTGCATGTATACCTTTAGTAGGATATTGAATCGTAGTCCCATCTAAAGAAACCTCGATCATATTGCGACGTGCAGCTTCCATAGCCTTCTGAATGGCCATCGGAACTTCGCGTGCCTTACCGCGACCAAAGCCTACCTTACCATTGCCATCACCAACAACCGTGAGCGCAGTGAACGCAAATATCCGCCCACCTTTAACCGTTTTCGCAACACGATTAACCTGGACTAACTTCTCCATCATGCCTTCAGCAACGGCATCTTTTTGATCTGTACGAGCCATATCTTATACCTATTAAAATTCGAGGCCGGCTTCACGCGCGGCGTCTGCCAGTGCCTTAACACGGCCATGATATTTGAATCCACTACGGTCAAATGCTACTGAGGTAACGCCCGCGGCTACCCCGCGTTCAGCAACCAACTTACCGACCGCTGAGGCAGCCTCGATATTACCAGTGCTGCCAGCACGTAAATCTTTCTCGAGTGTCGAGGCGGTTGCAAGAACCCTATCCCCTTCAGCCGTAATGATCTGCGCATAGATATGACGTGGAGTACGGTTGATACACAACCGTGTTACGCCTTGCTCACGGATTCTCATCCGTACTCGCTTAGCTCTGCGCTGACGTGAAACTTTTTTATCGCTCATCGTTTTACCCTGTTACTTCTTTTTGGCTTCTTTACGTCTTACATACTCTCCAGAAATCCTAACACCCTTACCCTTATATGGCTCAGGTGGGCGGAAAGCACGAATCTCTGCTGCTGCCTGCCCTAATTTCTGCTTGTCTGAAGACTTCAATAGCACTTCGGTCTGACTTGGTGTCTCTGCAGTTACGCCATCGGGTAACTCATATACAACTGGATGTGAAAAACCAAGTGTCAAATTAATTTTCGAACCCTGTACCTGCGCTCTATAACCAACGCCAACTAGATCCAGTTTCTTCTCAAAACCCTGTGTAACACCAGTGACCATGTTGCTCACTAATGAACGGGTAGTACCCGACATTGCACGAGCAAATGTGTCACTAGAACGAGCCGTAAAGGTAAGCACATTATCTACTTGCTTAACTTCGACCTGCTCATTGATCGCCATAGCTAAGGTACCCTTGGCACCTTTAACCGATATATCTGCCCCGCCTAAGGTCACTTCTACACCTTTTGGCAATTCAACTGGATTATTCGCAACTCTAGACATTATTATTTCCTATCAGAATACTGTGCAGAGCACTTCACCACCGATACCGGCTGCTCTGGCGGCACGATCAGTCATCACGCCTTTGCTAGTGGAAACGATAGCGACACCAAGACCACTGCGCACTTTCGGCAAATCACCAGTGCTAACGTACAAACGTAGACTGGGCTTACTAATGCGAGTAATCTCTTCGATCACTGGCTTGCCTTCAAAATATTTTAGCTCTACCGTTAAACTCGGCTTCACTTCTTCTGTGACGCTAAAGCCACCGATGTAACCTTCGTCGTGCAACACCTTGGCCAATGACGCCTTAAGCTTTGAAGCCGGCATAGTAACCTCTGGCTTACTGCGATGATGCGCATTGCGAATGCGGGTCAACATGTCTGAAATTGGATCTTGCATACTCATAGTGTTTGGCTCCTTAACTTACCAACTGGCTTTAACCAACCCCGGAACTTCACCACGCA
Organism: Porticoccaceae bacterium; assembly: GCA_018654575.1. Taxonomy (GTDB): domain Bacteria; phylum Pseudomonadota; class Gammaproteobacteria; order Pseudomonadales; family Porticoccaceae; genus HTCC2207. Next base: position 7,011 of record JABILI010000009.1, on the reverse strand, counting down.
TTGCTGCTTCGCGTAGCTTATTTCGGCACAGGCCAAACTTACTGTAAACCCCATGTGGGCGTCCCGTGATTTGACAGCGGTTACGCTGGCGTACTGGGCTCGCATCACGCGGCAATTTTTGTAGCTTCTGTTGCGCTTCCCATCGCTCTTCGTCGCTCGCGGTAACGCTACTAATTACTGCTTTCAACTCAGCGCGCTTTGCAGCGAACTTTGCAACTGTTTTGGTGCGCTTATGTTCGCGCTGAACCATAGATGTCTTAGCCATTTATCTAAACCCTCAACTTTTCAACGGGAAGTTAAAGACGCGTAATAGTGCGCGACCTTCATCATCGTTGCGTGCCGTAGTGGTAATGGTAATATCCAAACCACGCAACTTATCAATTTTCTCATAATCAATCTCCGGAAAGATGATCTGCTCAGTAACACCCATGGAAAAGTTTCCTCTCCCATCAAACTGCTTGGGGTTGATGCCACGGAAGTCTCTTATCCGGGGAATCGCAATTCCAACTAAACGCTCAAGAAACTCATACATGCGATCAGCGCGTAACGTCACCTTGGTACCAATTGGCCACCCTTGACGGACTTTGAATCCGGCAATAGATTTGCGAGCATTGTTAATGACCGGCTTCTGCGCTGAAATGAGCGTTAAATCAGCAACCGCATTTTCGAGTGATTTCTTGTCCCCGATCGCCTCACCGACACCCATATTAAGGGTAATCTTGGTGATGCGCGGAACTTCCATCACATTAGTCAACCCTAGCTCTTTTTGGAGCTTTGGAGCCAACTCGTTTTTATAAACTTCTCTTAACCTTGCCATTAGTGTTACCTGTTTACTTAAGCGTCTACGGCTTCGCCGCTAGACTTAAAGACACGAATTTTAGTGTTATCTTCCTGGATCTTAAAACCAACCCGATCCGCCTTATTTGTGGTGCCATTAAAGATCGCTACATTAGAAGACTGTATAGGGGCCTCTTTTTCAATGATGCCACCGGGAATACCAGCATTTGGGTTCGGCTTCTGATGCTTTTTAATCATCTGAACACCAGATACCACCATGCGGCCGTTATCCAAAACCTTAAGGACTTTGCCCCGCTTACCTTTATCTTTTCCAGCGATAATAACCACTTCGTCATCTCGCTTAATTTTAAGCATTACCATTTTCAAATCCTCGCTTACAGCACTTCGGGTGCTAGGGAGATAATTCGCATAAAACGCTCATTACGTAGCTCGCGAGTTACCGGCCCAAAAATACGAGTGCCAATCGGCGCCAAATTAGCGTTGAGCAACACCGCAGCATTATCGTCAAACTTAATCAGACTACCATCCTGGCGTCGCAGACCTTTCCTGGTGCGAACTACAACCGCATCCATTACCTGGCCTTTCTTAACTTTGCCGCGCGGTATCGCCTCTTTAACGGTAACCTTAATAATATCACCAACTCGAGCGTAACGACGGTGTGAGCCGCCCAACACTTTAATGCACATAACCCGGCGTGCGCCGCTGTTGTCTGCTACATCAAGATAACTTTCTGTTTGAATCATTTTCTTACCCCGAACCGATGGTTACAGCGTTACTCTGCAGCAGCGCGCTCGTCAATATTAACCAATTTCCACGCCTTATCTTTCGATACTGGGCGGCACTCTGCGATAGTTACTAAATCGCCTGTATGCGCATTATTTGCTTCATCATGCGCCTTAATTTTTGTCGATTTGGTCAAGATTTTCCCGTAAACAGGATGTTTTACTCGCCGCTCAACCAACACCGTGATCGTTTTGTTCATTTTGTCACTGACAATCCGACCAGTCAGTGTACGAGAACTTGTTCGTAATTCGGACATTGTTATTCCCCTGCCTTCTTTGTCAACGCGGTTTTGATACGCGCGATATTTCGTCGCGTGGACTTCACCAGGTGACTTTCATTAAGCTGACCAGTAGATAGCTGCATGCGCAACTTAAACTGCTGCTTAAGCTCATCTCCCAGCGCCGCCTGCAGTTCTTCAACAGACTTATCACGTAATTCATTTGCTTTCATTGTTACATCACCGTCCGTCTAACGAAGCTAGTTGCAATTGGGAGCTTAGCTGCACCAAGTGCAAATGCCTCACGAGCCAACTCTTCACTAACACCTTCCATCTCATATAAGACCTTGCCGGGCTGGACCAACGCTACCCAATACTCGACATTACCCTTACCTTTACCCATTCGCACTTCGAGGGGCTTTTTGGTTATCGGCTTATCTGGAAATACTCTAATCCAGATCTTTCCGCCACGCTTGATGTGCCGAGTCATGGCGCGACGAGCCGCTTCAATCTGACGAGCGGTCAACCGACCACGGCCTGAAGCCTTCAAGCCAAACTCACCAAAGCTGACTTTGCTGCCGCGCTGTGCCAGACCACGATTACGGCCCTTGTGCATTTTGCGGAATTTTGTACGTTTTGGTTGCAGCATCTCGCTTTACCCTTTATCGCTTAATTCTTGTTTCGTTTTTCTTTAACAGGAGCCTTAACAGCCTCCTCACCACCTAGAACTTCACCTTTGAAGATCCAGACCTTGACTCCGATAATACCGTAAGTGGTATTAGCCTCTGCTGGCGAATAGTCAATGTCTGCGCGCAATGTATGCAACGGAACACGACCTTCTCTATACCACTCAGACCGCGCGATTTCCGCTCCGCCCAAACGACCACCAACCTGAATCTTTACGCCTAATGCTCCACCGCGCATAGCATTCTGTACCGCTCTCTTCATAGCGCGACGGAACATAACACGACGCTCTAACTGCTGGGCAACATTCTGCGCCACCAACGAGGCATCTAAATCTGGCTTACGGATCTCTTCAATATTAATTGTGACCGTACAGCCCATCTGCTTGGCGATATCGTTGCGTAACCGCTCAACATCTTCGCCCTTTTTGCCAATCACAATACCTGGCCGCGCCGTGTGAATAGTGACACGAGCACTGTCCGAAGGACGCTCTATATCAATACGACTTACCGAAGCATGTGCAAGCTTCTTCCGAATATAGCCTCTTACAGCCAAATCTTGGTTTAGCTTCTCCGCATAGTCTTTGTTACCGGCATACCATGTAGAGCTATGCTTTTTAACTATTCCTAGCCGGATACCGGTTGGATGTACTTTTTGACCCATTACATGGTCTCCCGAACCTAATTCTACTTTTCAGCGACTTTTACAGTGATGTGGCAGCTGCGTTTAAATATTCTATCTGAACGACCCTTGGCACGCGGCTTAATGCGCTTCATGGTCATCCCCTCATCAACAAAGATCGTTGACACTTTTAACTCATCGACGTCCGCGCCATCGTTATGCTCTGCATTAGCAATAGCTGACTCAAGCACCTTCTTAATGATGTCTGCGCCTTTTTTCGTGCTGAACTGCAATATTTCCAAAGCAGACTCAACCGACTTACCTCGAACCTGATCAGCCACTAGACGCGCCTTTTGGGCCGACATTCTAGCGCCTTTTAATTTTGCCACTACTTCCACAATAAACTACCTCTTTCAATCAACACCAAGCTTACTTGATCTTTTTGTCCGCTACGTGGCCACGATAGGTACGCGTAGGAGAGAATTCACCCAACTTATGACCAACCATCTCTTCGTTGATCATTACCGGAATATGCTGACGTCCATTATGGATAGCAATAGTAAGACCAACCATATCTGGCAATATCATCGACCTGCGCGACCAGGTTTTAATTGGCCTGCGTTCGTTGTTCGCTACAGCCGACTCAACCTTTTTTGCAAGGTGTTGGTCGATGAATGGTCCTTTCTTTAGAGAGCGTGGCACGTTTGCTATCCTCTTTTATTCTGTTTTGTCAGCGCTTAGTTACGACGACGTATAATGTATTTATCAGTACGCTTGTTCTTGCGAGTCTTGTAACCCTTAGTTGGCATACCCCAAGGCGACACTGGATGACGGCCTCCGGAAGTCTTACCTTCACCACCACCATGCGGGTGATCGACGGGGTTCATGGCAACACCACGAACGGTAGGTCGAACTCCACGCCAGCGCGATGCCCCGGCCTTACCTAAGGAGCGTAGACTATGCTCACTATTACAAACCTCTCCAAGAGTCGCCCGACAATCGATCGGTATGCGACGCATCTCGCCACTACGCAATCTAACTGTTGCATAAGCACCTTCTCGCGCCACAAGCTGAACTGAAGCAGCGGCACTACGAGCAATCTGAGCACCTTTGCCAACTTTCATCTCGACACAATGCACAACCGAGCCAACGGGGATTTTACGCAAAGGAAGACTATTACCAACCTTAATTGGTGCATCTTCACCAGACACTAACGTGTCCCCTGCAGAAACACCCTTTGGCGCAATAATATATCGGCGCTCACCATCCGCATAACACAACAACGCAATATGCGCCGTGCGATTGGGATCATACTCTAACCGCTCAACTTTAGCCGGGATACCATCTTTGCTCCGCTTAAAGTCGATAATTCTATAATGCTGCTTGTGACCACCACCAATATGCCGAACAGTGATTCGACCACTGCTATTCCTGCCTCCAGAACGCTTTTTGGGCGCAAGCAGCGGCCCATAAGGAGCGCCCTTATGCAGATCAGGATTAACAACACTGACCACAAACCGGCGACCTGGAGAGGTTGGTTTTCTCTTAATAACTGCCATAACTAACCCCTTACTCCGCTACTGAAAAGTCAATGTCTTGACCTTCCGCAAGTCGAACATAGGCCTTCTTCCAATCGCTTCGACGACCTAATCCAGTCTTCGTACGACGAGTCTTGCCCTTCATATTAACCACTCGAACACCATCAACCTTTACCTCGAATAACTGCTCAACAGCCTTACGAACTTCTAGCTTGGTAGCATCAGTCGCCACTTTAAATACCACCTGAGTCGCCGCTCCCGCTGACATCGCTGATTTCTCAGTAATGTGTGGGCCTAACAACACTTTGAAGAGTCTCTCTTGGTTCATGCTAGATTCTCCTCAATTTTCTTAAGCGCCGCGACGGTCACCAAAACCTTATTAGAGTTAATCAGGCTAACGGGATCAATCGCATCCGCATCACGAACGTCAACTTTGTGTAAATTGCGCGATGAAAGATACAAGTTTTCGCTTACATCATCCGTAACAATGAGAGCTTCCTGCAAACCGTACTCGGCCAGCTTAGCAATCAAACCCTTTGTTTTTGGCGCATCAAGACTAAAGTCCTTAACAATGACAAGGCGCTCTTGACGAGCTAACTCAGAGACTATCGAGCGCATCGCTGAACGATACATTTTACGGTTTAATTTCTGGCTATGATCTTGAGGCTGCGCAGCAAATGTAACACCACCACCGCGCCAAATCGGTCCGCGGATAGTACCGGCACGCGCACGACCAGTTCCTTTCTGAGCGAACGGCTTGCGGCCACCACCAGAAACAGCTGACCGATTTTTCTGAGCACGAGTACCCTGGCGGGCCCCTGCTAAGAACGCGACCACAGCCTGATGCACAAGATCTTGATTAAATTCTATTCCAAAAGCAGCTTCAGAAACCTCGACGGTTCCTTTATTACCCTTGGGTGTGGCAATCGCTAATTCCATGGACACTCCCCTTAAGCCTTAACTGCTGAACGGACAATAATGTTGCCACCAGGTGCTCCAGGAACCGCACCTTTGATCAATAATAGGTTACGCTCAACATCAACGCGTACAACCTCTAAATTTTGTGTAGTTACTTGCTCTGCACCCATATGGCCACTCATCTTCTTACCTTTAAAGACACGACCTGGCGTTTGGTTTTGACCAATTGAGCCATTTGAGCGGTGTGAGATTGAGTTGCCGTGCGTAGCATCCTGCATACTAAAGTTCCAGCGTTTAACACCACCCTGAAAGCCTTTACCTTTAGAGATGCCAGTAACATCAACTTTCTGGCCTTCCTGAAATCTCTCTACCGTAACCGAACCGCCGACTTCGAAAGCCTCATCCGAACCCTCAGATCGAAATTCCCACTGTCCGCGACCAGCTTCAACACCCGCTTTAGCGAAGTGCCCTGCTTTAGATTTTGAAACTCTGGAAGCTTTTCGAGATCCTGTAGTGACCTGAATAGCTGAATAGCCATCGGTCTCCAAGGATTTAATCTGGGTAATATGATTAGGTGACGCCTCCACCACTGTTACAGGGATAGAAACACCGTCTTCGGTAAATACACGAGTCATGCCACACTTGCGGCCGACAATACCTATTCTCATTTTATAACCTCTTCAGTGTACGGGGCTTTTACCCGCTACGGCCGCCTATTTCATGGCGTTACACTTTGGTATACGCTTAACAGTTATCTGCTAACCCGTTTCAAACAAAATCAGCTCAAGCTGATCTGTACTTCCACACCAGCTGCAAGATTTAACCTCATTAAAGCATCAACGGTCTTCTCTGTTGGCTCAACAATGTCAATTAACCGCTTGTGTGTTCTAATTTCATATTGATCCCGCGCATCTTTATTCACGTGAGGAGAAACCAAAATTGTGAATCGCTCCTTACGTGTCGGCAACGGTATCGGCCCGCGAATTTGCGCACCTGTGCGTCTCGCAGTCTCAACGATTTCCTGAGTTGAGGTGTCGATCAGTTTATGATCGAAGGCTTTGAGACGAATCCTAATACTTTGGTTTTGCATGTCAGCGAAACTCCGCTATCTTTTTGTACTTTCGAGCCCAGCTCTTTATTACACTGACACTAGCCCCGAAAAAGGAGCGCGAATTTTAGAGCCGCGCCCGGTAACTGTCAAGTAAATAAACAGTTGTAGCCTGTTTTTTTTGTTTGTTTAACGAAAGCATACATTGCGATCATTAAAAATAGGAAAAGGGCCGGACAGGCCCCTTTTTCATTGGATCAATATTACTCTATAATCTTAGCAACAACACCTGCACCAACTGTACGACCACCTTCACGGATAGCAAAACGAAGTCCGTCTTCCATCGCAATCGGGTGAATCAATTCAACAGTCATCTGCACGTTATCACCAGGCATAACCATCTC
>JABILI010000046.1 GCA_018654575.1 Porticoccaceae bacterium | reverse complement strand
TTGGCATATGCTCCTGTTGGAGTGTGCCATATTGTGGCCAATTTAGAGAATGATATGATTACCTTTCAGAGTGGCTAAAGATAGCCCACCAAAGGGTCACCACTAGAATATTGAGTAAGGCTAGCAAGAGAGTCGATAAAGAGATAAAAAAGTTCTGCCTGTGAGGATACGTCCAATTTGGCGTAACTATTTTTGCGGTGTAACTTAACGGTCTCAGCTGATATACCTAGGCGCTCGGCGATCGATTTGGTTGAGTGGCCATGCAAAAACAGCTGTACTACCTGACTTTCACGCGCTGTCAGATAAGTAGTGCCAAAATATTTTAGGGCATTGTCTAATTGGCCTGGCAATTGGTTACTAGTGCCGGGCTCTGATTTTTCCGCGCTACCCCACTGTATTTTACAGATGCTTTTTATGATCGGTGCAATGTCCCCAAGAATTGTTAGCTGAGTACGATTAAATCGCTGAACCATACTTAAACGACCGAGTGAAATGTTAATAAACTGTTTGCCGTCAAGGTGGACAATATAGCCAGCCTCATCTTTGATCTGAGTAAACTTGAAATAGCTACGGTAATATTCGGTCTTCTTAAAACCTTCGGGCGCCAAATCACTTAGTCTATGGAGACCTGAAATACCTCGATCAACGGCAGCTCGATAAAACGGGTCAAGCAAAAAAGCTCCATTTACAAAAACATTTATCTGACTTTCACGGTCCAGTGGGGGAATATCATTGTAGTGTATTTGAGGCTGATGCCCTTCTTGAAAGTGCACGATAACAGCATTATCGAAAGGGACCAGCACCTTTAGCATGGCGATCAATAACGAAGGAAATCGCTCACAGCCAATTTCGGGCATGATCGCAGCAAAGCGCTGGCTAAAGGCAAGGAGATGAGTGGTCATAGTCTAGGCTCGTTATCAAGTGAGTTCCAATCATTCATGATACTGAACAAGGCCTCCAGATGTAATAAAATTTATTTATTCGTCTCGTAATAATTTGGCGCAGACTAATCTATTCTGCATAATTTATTTTTTGTGCTAGACTCAAATGAAAGGTATAAAAATAAAGAGCACTTTATAGTTATTATGGTAAAGATGGCTCGCTAAAATACCTGCCGAAAGGCAATAAGAACACCGCGGGCGCAATGCGTTCGCCTTATTGGTAGAGTGCCATCATAAGGCACCTGCCCTTAGTAAACGGGGTCGAATCCATATGACTTTTGCAGTTATTTTGGTCGCTATTGTTGTGGTATCTGTTTTATTTCATTTTCTCAGTCCGTGGCAGGCGACGCCACTAGCATCAAACTGGGGATCTATCGACACAACCATCACTATTACGTTGGTTATTACCGGCATTTTCTTTGTGGCCATAGTTCTGTTCATGGCTTATTGCGTGTATAAGTATAAAGCGCTTCCAGGGCGCAGATCTGAGTATCGGCCGGAAAATAAAAAACTCGAATGGTGGTTGATCGGTATTACCACAGTTGCTATTTGTGCGTTATTGGCCCCTGGTTTGATCGTCTATAACGACTTTGTTCATGTGCCTCCCAACGCGGTAGAGTTTGAAGCTGTTGGAGAACAGTGGCGCTGGAGTTATCGGTTACCAGGTAAAGACAAAACCTTTGGGCGGACTAGTGTAACCAGAATTGATGAAAACAATGCCTTTGGCATTGACCCTAGTGATGCCGCAGGTCAGGACGATGTTTTAATTGCTGGTAATCAGATGCATGTGTTGATCAATCAGCCGACTAAGGCTCTTCTGCGATCCAAAGACGTGCTCCATGACTTTTATGTACCGCAGTTTAGGGCCAAGATGGATTTAATTCCTGGTCAAGTAACTTATTTTTGGTTTACCCCGACAGTTCTCGGTACCTTTGATATTCTCTGTGCTGAGTATTGTGGAATTGGCCATTATAATATGCGTGGACAGGTCGTGGTTGACGACGCAAGCTCCTATCAAAAATGGCTCTCCTCCCAGGTGACTTTTGCTGATGTACTTTCAGGTGGCACGGTCGAGGGTCTTGTCGATCAGGGTCAACGCTTAGCCTCTAGCCGCGGCTGCATAGCCTGCCATAGTATCGACGGAGGTCCAAGTCTTGGTCCCGGGTGGCTAGACCTCTATGGTCGTCAAGAAACACTTTCTGACGGCAGTCAAGTAAAGGTCGATGGTCCCTATTTGATTGAATCAGTTGTTGACCCGGCTGCCAAAATTGTTGCTGGGTACCCACCGGTGATGGTGGCCTATGAAATGAGTGACGAACAGTTAGATAGTTTGGTCGCCTATATTGCCTCACTGTCGTCTGACCCTGAGAATTCAACATCCATTCAACCGTCAACCGAGGAGTGATTTATGGCCTACGCCGATGATGTAGAAAACGAAGAGCTCCACGAACCCACCGGTTTTATTTGGAAGTATGTTTGGAGTCAAGATCATAAGGTCATCGCGATTCAGTACTCGACGACTGCAATTCTTGTTGGACTTGTCGCCCTGGTATTGTCTGGAATGATGCGTATGCAGATTGGCTTTCCTGGCAGTATAGATATGGATTCCACTGCTTACTACCAAGCCATGACTATGCACGGCATGATCATGGTCATTTATCTACTTACGGCCATTTTTCTGGGGGGCTTTGGTAATTACTTGATTCCGCTAATGGTCGGCGCAAGAGATATGGTTTTTCCATTCGTCAATATGCTTAGTTTTTGGTTTTATTTGGTCTCAGTATTGGTCTTATTGGCGAGCTTTTTCGTCCCTGGAGGGCCCACGGGCGCTGGGTGGACACTGTATCCGCCACAAGCTATTACCGCCGGCACGCCTGGGTCTGAGTGGGGCATTATTCTAATGCTAGTGTCGTTAATTATATTTATTATCGCCGCCACTATGGGCGGTCTTAATTATGTGACTACGGTGCTGCAGGCACGTACTCACGGTATGACTATGTTTAGAATGCCTTTGACAGTTTGGGGCATCTTTGTAGCAACAATTCTTGCTTTACTGGCCTTTCCTGCATTATTCGTGAGCGGTGTGATGATGTTATTAGATCAGACCATAGGTACTAGTTTCTTCATGCCCGATATGATGCAGTTTGGCTCCCAGCTAGACTACAGCGGCGGTAGCCCTATATTGTTTCAACACCTGTTTTGGTTTTTTGGCCACCCTGAAGTCTATATCGTTGCACTTCCAGCTTTCGGCTTAGTCTCTGACCTTATTAGTATTCATGCTCGGCGCAGTATATTTGGTTACCGCATGATGGTCTGGGCGATTGTTTCTATTGGTGTGCTTAGCTTCGTTGTCTGGGCGCATCATATGTATGTCAGCGGGATGAACCCCTATTTTGGTTTTTTCTTTGCCACTACTACGTTAGTGATTGCTGTACCCACAGCTCTTAAAGTCTATAACTGGCTGCTAACTCTGTGGCGAGGCAATATCCATCTAACCGTTCCTATGTTGTACTCACTCGCTTTTATTGTGACCTTCTTAGTGGGTGGTTTGACGGGTCTATTTTTGGGCAACGTGGTGGTAGATATTCCACTTTCTGATACTTATTTTGTGGTGGCGCACTTTCACATGGTGATGGGCGTAGCGCCTATTCTAGTTGTGTTTGGTTCTATCTATCATTGGTACCCAAAAATGACGGGTCGCATGCTACATGACGGTATTGGTAAGTTGCACTTTTGGATCACATTCCTGGGTACCTACCTCATTTATTTCCCTATGCACTACCTAGGCTTTCTAGGAATGCCTCGGCGTTACTATGCCTACGAGGACTACCCCTTTATTCCTGAGTCTGCCCAGAGTCTTAATGCCTTTATTACTGTCGTTGCCATAGTGGTTGGGATCAGTCAGCTACTGTTTTTGTTTAATCTAGCGTATAGCTATTTTAAAGGAGCTCCCTCAGGCGGGAACCCCTGGCGCGCTACTTCCCTTGAATGGTTGACACCTGAGACACCGCCAAAACACGGTAACTGGGGGACATCATTGCCAGTAGTGCATCGCTGGGCTTATGACTATGGCGTTCCTGGTGCAGAGTTGGATTATGTCCCTCAGACTACTTCACCGGAAGAGGTGCCCGTGCATGAGAGTGATCATGATGAATAGAATCCCAGTTAACAACCGGCGGAGACGATTATGCTAACCCAAGCCCGAACCACATCACTACCTTTTGCCGCTTCATCTGGTTATTTCGATCAACGTAGTGCCAGCGCTAAAACAGGCCTTCGTTTTTTAATGGCGGCTATGAGTTCGATGTTTTTCTTGTTTTTACTGTCCTATATTTTACGTTCCCAAGTGCCTGATTGGGAGGCGCTATCAGAACCTTGGCAACCGCTCGCTCAAACAGGCCAGTTGTGGTTCAACAGCGCTTTGTTAGTCGTTGCTAGCATCTCTTTAGAATTGGCACGTCGAAGTATTCGGCAGCCCGATCATGGTCATAGTCGTGGGCTTCTGCTGCTAGCGGGCCTATCTTCTTTTGGCTTTTTAGTAGGTCAGGTAGCATTCTGGAATTTCTTAACTAGCCGAGGGTTTTTTGCGGATAGTAACCCTGCAAATGCATTTTTCTTCTTGCTCACCGGCTTGCATGCTTTGCACGTCGTTGGGGGTTTAGTGGCCTGGATCGCTGCTACAGTCAGACTATCGCGTGAACGCCGTCAACCCACAGAGGAAGGTTTAGCGCTCACAAAATTAAGCATAGAACTGTGCGCCACCTATTGGCACTTTTTATTGGTGGTCTGGATGTTGTTGTTTGCGTTACTGTCCAGCTCTCCGGGTACCTATGCAGCCATTGCTAAGTTTTGCGGACTGGGAGACTAAAGACTATGGATAATACGACCCAACCAACCACGAGTGGCATGACCGGCCTTATTGAAGACTGGGTTTCTGACAAGGACGCATTTAAAAACGTCTCTTGGGGGAAAACCATGATGTGGATTTTCCTACTTAGCGATACGTTTATCTTTAGCTGTTTTCTAGTCGGTTATATGTCGGTACGTATGACCACTGACGTACCCTGGCCTAATGCTAGTGAAGTTTTTGCCTTAACCATTGCGGGGGAACATATACCTCTGATCTTAATCGCCATTATGACCTTTGTTCTTATTACCAGCAGTGGCACCATGGCAATGGCGGTGAACTGTGGTTATCGTCGCCAACGCAAGCAGGCAGCTGTCCTAATGTTAGTCACAGCAGTTTTCGGCGTCTGTTTCGTTGGGATGCAGGCGTTCGAGTGGACTAAGTTAATTGAAGAGGGAGTCCGACCGTGGGGGAACCCCATGGGTGCTCCTCAGTTTGGAGCTGCCTTTTTCATGATCACAGGATTTCATGGGTTTCACGTCTCGATCGGCGTTATTTATCTGACGGTGGTGGCGTTAAAAGTACTGCGCGGTGATTACGAAGAAAGGGGTTATGAGATTGTTGAGATTACTGGCCTCTACTGGCACTTTGTTGATTTAGTCTGGGTATTTATTTTTGCCTTCTTTTATTTGTGGTAGGGGAATCAAACATGCAAAATAACACTGACACACAACCTCAACAGCACCCCATTAGTCTTTACTTTAAAGTTTGGGGTCTGCTATTTGTCCTAAGTAGCTTTTCCTATTTAGTTGATTACATGCAGTATCAGGGACTGCTTCGCTGGACTCTTATTCTAGTGTTTATGTTTTTAAAAGCCGGACTTATTGTCGCGGTATTTATGCATATGGTGTGGGAACGGATCGCGTTTACGCTAGCAATTTTGTCGCCACCGCTTTGCATTTTAGTGCTTATAGCACTTATGGCTAGTGAGGCGAGCTACACTAACCTTAACCGTTTAATATTCTTTGGTTAAAACTTAGGGCATCACTTTCACAAAGTGTTTGAACCGCTCTTGCATGCGAATAAACCAATGAGGGACAGAGGGCCCTTCGCCAGCCATTTCAAGCGTTGGGTGGTGGCTGATGATGTCGGATAAAAGCTGTTCTTTTTCGGCCTCGATATCAACAAAAAACAGATGTTTCCCAGCCTTCAGTTCTTTATCAAAACGCGCAAACCGCTTGTTTTTAATTTGAATCCCAAAAAAACCGCCTTCCCATGTACAGAACCCTAGAACTACAATAGATAGGAATACAAAAGGTATCCATGTGGGTCCTTGCGCCCAACCAGAGAAGTGCGCAACCGCTATTACGGTAGCTGCGCCGGCGACCCCAACTAGAGCGCCTATTTCGGTGCCGTGCACCACATCGGTTCGTAGTACAGCCTCGACCTCATGCAATTTAGTGTGGAGTGCGACCTCGCCATCATTCAAGCTTAAGACATGGATGTGTGGCGTTGAGATCCCGTGACTTTCAAGCTCTTTTTCTACGTTTTCCAGCTCATCGAGATTATTGCTGATATAAAAATGACGTCTCATTACTCTAACCCTCAATCTTTTTATTATAAGTTATGGAGAAGATCGAGCGAGACTCTAGGCGCGCTGAACTGCTTAGTGCCTAGAGCCTGCAAGTGCCTTCTATTTTAGTATAGAGCAGAGATTTAACTGTGTCGAATGGCGTTTGGATAGATTAAGCCTGAAACTGCTTAGGGTCCATAAACATAAGTTTCACGATCAAGTGCTCATCTAGAGGTTCGACTGCCATCATTAGGACATTTAGGTCTTCGCCAATCTGCACACCCGTGGGTAAGTTAAATAAAAGACCACCCGTAGCTTCATTCGTTAAGGTATGCAGATCTTTAAGTTCTTTGTCTTTACGGGCCTCTGTTTCAAACTTCTCCAGCATTGTGCGTAGTGAAGCGTCGAAATTTGGATAGTTGAATTGCCCGCAATATTCACTGCGGTCTAGCTCAAGCTTAATAGGAATGACCATACCGCTTTCTTTTGCCGACAATTCCCCAGATTGAACCTGATTACCTTGCTTGAGCTCTTTAAAGAGTTTCTTAGCATCTTCAGGTTTTTGCCGAATGAATCCGGCCACTAGAATATTTACGCCCATATTAAAAAGCTTTCGTGAATCGATATTAATAGATTGTTCTTCGCTCATTTTCTTGCGCTATTTTATTTTGATCAAACTCTAACTGAAACGATGTTAAATTGTAATAGCTGAACCCTTTTTCTTGCTCTCCACGCTGATTTCTATCACTTTACTCCACCTTTAAGTGACTAGTCGTTGTTGCTTATGAGGGGTTCGCTTTTAAAACACTTTATTTATCTAGTAGATGCGATCATTACTCTTATTCATTTCACTTATCAAAAGCTCAGAATTAATATGCTCAGCCCAAACCTGACCTATATAGGCTTGGATGAGAGAGCCTATGCGGAGCAAATCTTAAGCTTAACAGGCAGTGACGTATGGCAATTAGTGCACTAGATTTATTTAAAATAGGTATTGGGCCGTCAAGTTCACACACGGTCGGGCCCATGTTGGCTGCAGCCCAATTTGCAGCCTACTTAAGAGACGAGGGAATCTTGCTCTCAGTGAGTCGCGTAGTTGCCGAAATGTTCGGGTCTCTCGGAGCAACAGGTAAAGGTCACGGCACTCCAAAAGCAGTATTGCTTGGTTTGGAGGGAGAGGAACCCGAATCAGTAGACGTTGCGGGGATAGCTGTTAGGGTAGCTAATATTCGAGATAACCACCGTTTAAACCTCTGTGGGACCCATAGAATAAAGTATAACCATGCGACGGATTTTTTCTTACATAGACGTAAAAGCTTGCCCTTTCACCCGAATGGGATGATATTTTCTGCATTTGATGACAAGGGTGACTCTCTTTGTCGAAAAACGTTTTATTCAGTTGGCGGTGGATTTGTTATTGACGGCAATGCGCAGTCTGCTGATTGTCTTGTTGAGGATAGCCGCCAGTTGCCCTACGAATTCGATTCTGGGGCAGAGATACTTGCTCTGTGTGCCAACCATAATATGGCCATTGCTGAGTTAATGCTGGCTAATGAAAGCGCGTGGCGACCTGCTGCGGAGACTCGATCTGAGCTTTTAAAGCTTTGGCATTTCATGAAGGAGTGTATTGACAATGGTGTTGCCAATAGCGGAATACTACCTGGGGGGTTACAGGTGCCCAGAAGAGCTAAACACTTGCACCTTCAGCTTATAGCTAGACCCGAATCAGTTGACCCCTTGGCAGTATTAGATTGGGTGACGCTGTATGCCTTGTCCGTTAATGAAGAAAATGCTGCTGGCGGCAGAGTTGTCACGGCACCAACTAATGGTGCGGCAGGTATTATTCCGGCGGTACTCAATTACTATCTTGAGTTTATCCCAGGGGCTGACACTGATGGCGTCATTGACTTTTTGTTAACAGCGGCAGCGATCGGTATTCTCTATAAAAAGAATGCGTCCATTAGTGGTGCAGAAGTAGGCTGTCAGGGCGAAATAGGGTCTGCCTGCTCTATGGCTGCCGGTGCCCTTACAGCAGTCTTGGGCGGCACTCCAGAACAGGTTGAAAACGCGGCTGAAATCGGGATGGAGCATAATCTTGGCTTGACCTGCGATCCTATTGGCGGCTTAGTTCAAGTGCCTTGCATTGAGCGTAATGCTATGGGTTCTATTAAAGCCATACATGCTTCACGCATAGCGTTACATGGCGATGGTACTCACTTCGTGTCATTGGACAAGGTTATCAAAACTATGCGCAAAACCGGTGAAGATATGCATAAGCACTACAAAGAAACTTCAAGAGGGGGCTTAGCCACTCAGGTTTTGGAGGTGCCTGTAAATATCATCGAATGCTAATCGACCAAGCCGTACTTTTCCCTCAGGACAGCTAAGATTTCGGCCTTAGGATTGTCGGAGATTTCAAGGGTTTGCCCAGTAATTTTTTCTGACAAACTGACGTAGGTATTCGACACAGCCATCATTACTGATTCGGGTAAAGGGTTATCTCTTGCCAAGGCAGTTCGCTCATCCATACGGTTTTTATCTAGCAATATTTCGGGTTCGGGGAAGTGTCCGAGCAATAATTGCCGAAAGCTCTCCTTAGAGTTTTCAACCACTTTTCCGTCGCGGTAGCTGGGTCCATCCCATATCCTTGAAGAGTCGGGAGTGCCCACCTCGTCCATATAAATCAGCTTGTCATTGCCAGCCCGATCGGTCACATAACCGAACTCAAACTTGGTGTCGACAAAGACCTGATCCAGTTTAGCCAGTTCGTCACTGATCACCGAAAAACCTTCGCTTAACAGTTTCTCGTAGATATCAATATCCCCGGGATTACTAAACTTAAAGGCAACATAATTGTTTTCAATATCCGCTCTTGAGACGTTAACGTCATCGACCTCAGGAACACCTGGAATACCGGTTAAGATTCCTTTAGTTGAGGGGGTAATGAGCAGCTCTGGTAATTTTTCGTCGCGCCCCAAGCCTTCTACCATTTGGATGCCACAAAATACTCGCTCTCCTTTCTCATAGGCGCGCCACATAGACCCAGTAATATACTGCCGACAAATGGCTTCAATCATTACTGGTTTGGCTTTTTGTACAATCCAGACGAGAGGGTGGGGGACATCTAAAATGTGGCTCTCAGCAAGACCTTGCTCGCGAAATAGCTTAAACCAATGATTCGAAATGGCGTTCAAGGCCGCTCCCTTACCGGGAACTCCGCGCATACCGCCTTCTGCCTGCCATATGCATTCAAAAGCCGAGATACGGTCGCTAATTACCATGATGGCTAGAGGGGCATCTGGCGCTACATCGTAGTTATTTTCTTCGATTAGTCGTCGACTGTCACTATCGGTAAGCCAATATACCGACCGAACCTTACCGCTATGGACCGGTTTATCCGAGCGAATTGGAAGATCATCGTTTACTGCTAATACTTTGTCCGCAAGACTCATGAGTTGTCACCTAGCTTGTTGCAATTGGAAAATTTGCCGAGCCGCGAAGTCTAACAATTCGTAAACCGCGGGGCAAAGAAAAGATTAATCTATTATCGGTTATTATGGCGTACCGATTGCACAATCTATATTGCGAAAGGATATCCTTATGCAGACTGTTTTGGTTACCGGAGGCAGTGGTTTTATCGGCCGCCACTTTTGTCGTGCAGCATCGCAGCTCGGTTGGAATATTATCGTGCTCAGTCGTAATCCAAGTAATGCAAAGACACTTTTGCCCGACGCTGTGCAAGTAGTCTCTAACTTAAATCAAATTGCCTCTGATCTATTTATTGACTCAATCGTTAATCTTGCAGGTAAGTCCCTTGCAGAGCATCGTTGGACAAAAAAAAGGAAACAGCAGTTCTACTCTAGCCGCTCAGGATTAACGGACAATCTTTATGATTTCTTTTGCAGACATCAGTCCGCCCCCGTCACTTTAATTAGCGGCTCTGCCGTTGGCTACTATGGTTCTGGTTCAGATCCTAAGCACGAGGAAAGTGCAGCGGTCGATGGGTTTTCTCATCAGTTGTGCGATAGTTGGGAGAAAAGTGCAAAGCAGTTTGAATCTTTGGGCACACGAGTCTGCATGGTACGAACTGGTATTGTTCTAGGTGACCAAGGAGCCTTGGCAAAAATGCTGTTGCCCTTCAAACTTGGTCTTGGAGGGCGAATTGGGGATGGTCGGCAATTAATGTCCTGGATTCATATTAATGATATGGTTAATATTCTATTACATTGTATAGCCGACCCAGAGCTGTTCGGTCCAATTAACGCCACGGCTCCGAATCCCGTGAACAATAAAACTTTTGTCTTAGCTTTGGGTAAGGTATTACATCGCCCAACTTTATTACCTATGCCTGGCTTCATGGTCAAATCACTGCTTGGCGAAATGGGTATTGAGTTGCTTTTGCAAGGGCAGCACGTTATACCCAAAAAACTTCAACGAAATGGCTTCGAATTTGAATTTCCCATGCTTTCTCAGGCGTTGGAGGATTTACTAGACTAAGTCGAGCAGTAGCCTCAAAAAACCTAGATCAATTACGCGCGATAAGTATACTGTAAGGCTTCTCAGTTGCGGTCGAGAACAATAACAAGTCAATGTCAAAGGAGTCTGGCCATGGATGCTCGATTTACAGGAAAAACAATTATTATCACGGGTGCATCTGCCGGTGTAGGTGCTGCTTGTGCGCGAGCATTTGCGTCACAAAAAGCTAACCTGGTGTTGCTAGCCAGAGGCCAACAAGGATTGGATGCCATCAAGGAAGAGCTGTCGGAGCAAACTAAGGTGCTGACAGTAGCAATGGACGTCTCAAATACTGAGCAATGTTTGGCTCTGCTGGCCAAGGCTGAGATAGAATTTGGTACAGTGGATGTATTGATTAATAATGCTGGCATGCACAGTCGGGGTGATCTAGAAACTGTGAGCCCTAGCGATGTGGGTGCCATGGTCGATGTCAACATCCGTGCGCCACTCATCTTATCCTGTGCGGCTATTCCTTATTTACGTCGCGCCGGTGGTGGTGGCATTGTTATGGTCGGTTCACTTGCTGGTATGGCTCCCTTGCAGGGCGCGGCAACCTATTCTGGTACTAAAGCTGGCTTACGGGCATTTGCATATGCCTTGGCTGATGAGATGCGAGGGACTGGAGTTCACGTTGGGGTAGTTTCTCCCGGACCAATTGATACTGGCTTTATAATGGGTGAGATCGACAAGGTTGAAGACATTGTCTTTTCACAGCCTATGAGCAGTGCCGGGGACGTAGCAGACGCAGTTCTGAGCTTAGCCGCCGGAGATAAAGTAGAAATCCCTATGCCAGCTGCCAGTGGGAGAATGGTGAACCTCGGCTATCTGTTCCCTGCGCTTCGACGTTACCTTCGTCC
Organism: Porticoccaceae bacterium; assembly: GCA_018654575.1. Taxonomy (GTDB): domain Bacteria; phylum Pseudomonadota; class Gammaproteobacteria; order Pseudomonadales; family Porticoccaceae; genus HTCC2207. The sequence goes on along the minus strand of JABILI010000046.1, from coordinate 10,519 downwards.
TAAGCTTTACGCTAAGGGTCGTAAGAATAAAGATAAGTACCGTAATCGGCAGATTAATGAATAATTCGGTGGGCTTATAATGAAGCTAAATTATACTAATCAAGGCGCTGGACAACCTGTCGTTTTGTTACATGGTATGTTCGGTTCCTTGTCTAATTTGGGCAATCTCGCTCGCGATCTAGCTACTGCTTATCGGGTAATCAGTGTCGACCTGCGCAATCATGGAGATTCTCCCCATGAGCAGGAAATGGGGCTCTCTGCTATGGCCGACGACATTGTCGATCTTTTAGACGATCTCGATTTACCCAGAGTGAATCTAATTGGACACTCCCTGGGCGGTAAGATTGGTATGCAGGTGGCGCTTAATTATCCCTCTAGGGTGGTTAAGTTAGTGGTGGTGGATATCGCGCCAGTTGCCTATACACCCCGTCAAGATGCAGCCCTTGATGCGCTGCGAGCAGTTTCTCGCCTTAACATCGGCAGTCGTGGACAAGCTGATGCTGCCATGGCGATTCATTTGCCTGAGCCTCAGACTCGATCTTTTTTGCTAAAAAATCTGAAGCGCAAAGACGACGGCAGTTACTGCTTGAGGCTTAACATGTCTTCGATTATAGAAAATTATGGAACATCCTTGGTGGCTGCTCCAGAGGGCATTCCTTATGGTGGCCCAACATTGTTTCTGAAAGGTGAAACATCGGCCTATATCCAAAGCAAGCATCAATCTAGAATGACTGAGTTATTTCCGAATATGAAGTTGGATGTCATGAAAGGCGTTGGTCATTGGCTGCATGCTGAAAACCCAGTGGAATTTAATCGACGGGTGACAGATTTTCTTATCTAACCCCTGAACAATTTGTCTAAATGGGTTAGAATCTCGGCCATATTAATCTTAGCATCAGGAATTCTCTAAAATGTTCGAATCTCTAAAGCCCGTTGCCATTGACCCTATTCTAGGTTTAATGATCGCCTTTAAAGCTGACACACGTTCCGAAAAAATAGACCTTGGTGTAGGTGTCTATCAGGATGATCGTGGTCGTACCCCCGTGATGGAGGCAGTGAAGATCGCCGAGGCGCGGCTTATGGACCTAGAAATGACCAAATCATACCAAGGTATGGCTGGGGACCCTGACTATAATCAGCGCATATTAGGGCTGCTGTTTGGCGATCAACACAGCATACTGAGTTCCGGTCGGGTAAAGAGCATTCAGGCGCCTGGCGGATCTGGTGCGCTAAGAGTCGGCGCAGAAGTCATTTGCCGCGCTAGACCTGAATCAAGGTTGTGGGTGGGAGTCCCTACTTGGCCTAATCATATACCATTATTAGGTAGTGCTGGTTTCGAGATAAAAGAATACCCCTACTATGACATGGCCAGTCAAAAAATTAACGGCCAAGCTATGATGGACGCTTTGAGAAGCGTCCCTGCAGGAGACATGGTCTTGCTTCACGGGTGTTGTCACAACCCGACCGGCGCAGACTTGTCTCATGAACAGTGGGATCAAATTGCCGATCTGGCCTTGGAGCGCGGTTTTATCCCGCTTATTGACACAGCCTATCAAGGTCTTGGTGATGGATTAGATGAAGACGGCTACGGCATGCGCATGATGGCTGAGCGACTTCCGGAGCTGGTCATTGCCTCCTCTTGCTCAAAGAACTTTGGCCTCTATCGAGAGCGTACTGGCTCCATCACCTTTATCGCCGAAACACCCGAGCAAGCCGATATTGTCGTGAGTCAGGCTATGTCTACCGCCAGGTCCATCTACTCTATGCCGCCGGCCCATGGTGCTTTGTTGGTTTCTATGGTCTTGGGAGATGATCAGTTGCGGGCTCATTGGCAAGCTGAACTTGAGGCAACGCGATTACGCCTTAAATCCATGCGTAGCCTGTTGTGCGATAGTATTCAAAACAATGAAGCTGGGATGGACTTTAGTCACATTAAAGAACAGAAGGGCATGTTTTCATTTTTGGGTATTACCGCGATGCAGCTTGAGCGCCTACGCGAAGAGTTCGGTATCTATATAGTGTCTTCCACCCGCATAAACCTTGCAGGGGTTAACTCTAACAACATTGATTATCTCAGCCAGTCTATGCTCACGGTATTAAAATCATAGCTGGGTATGTCTGGCGACAAGCCTTAGGAGCTTACGTAGGGCCGTGTGGCTGCAATTACCTGCTGTAGGCAATCTTGTATGCCTTTACCGCTGCAATCAATACATATGTCAGCGTAACGCAGATAGAGCTGCCGGCGCTCGGCAAAGAGCTCAGTGAGCGACTGGTCGGGCTTTCTCATGATTCCTCGGGTGTCGAAGTCTTCGATACGGTGAGTTAACTCGTTAATATCCACGTCTAAAAATACGGTTACCGCATTAGCTGTTAAATGCGCCATACCAGCGGCGGAATACACTGCGCTACCACCAGTGGAAACAACTTTGTTTTTCGCTTGTTCTTTTAGTAAAACTGCTTCTTCAACTGCGCGTGCAGCGAGGTAGCCGCTTTGGTTAAGAAGCTCCTGTATGGGCTTTCCACACTCAAGCTCAATACTTTTATCGGTATCCACAAATTCTAGACCTAGATTATCCGCGATTAGCACCCCTATAGTGCTTTTCCCCGCACCAGGCATACCGATGAGAACTATACTGGATATTGATTTACTTAAGGTGACCACTAAAAGTTGAACTCTGACAAGAATATCTCGATATTATGCCTGAAATAGAGAGAAATGATCTTACAGTCTGTATAATTATCTTAAATCATTTGGATGATACCTAAGATGGCACATTTTCAGCGTATTGGATTGCTTGGTAATCTTGATTTACCTGCAGTTAAGGAATCTCTGTATAAACTAGAGAGTTTCTTAGTTAGCCAAGGTCGAGAGGTCGTGTATGAAGAGCAGACGGCTAACTTGGTCGATAGAGCGGTGGACAAGACATTGGCAATTACACAATTTGCCGGCGAAATAGACCTGGGTATTGTAGTTGGGGGTGATGGCAGCATGCTCAGCGCTAGCCGCAAGATGGCCTCCCTAGGTATCCCTTTATTAGGCATTAACCGCGGTAAACTAGGCTTTTTGACAGATATTTCTCCTGATGAAATTGAGGCGCGAGTGCTACCTGTATTGCTAGGTGAATACAAACAAACTCGCCGATTTATGTTGGAAACATCTGTCACGCGTAACGGAAAAGTCATTGGGACTGGCACGGCGCTTAACGACATTGTGCTGCACCCAGGCATGTCGGTTCGGATGATGACTTTTGAGTTGTATGTGGATGGCGAATTCGTCTACAGCCAGCGATCCGATGGTCTGATCGTTGCTACACCAACCGGCTCCACTGCTTACGCCTTGTCAGCAGGCGGACCTCTGTTATTCCCTGAGCTGGATGCCATGGTTGTAGTGCCTCTAAACCCTCACACTCTGAGTAGTCGGCCTATTGCACTGCATGGAAACGCTCAGATTGAGCTAAAGGTGAGCACGCGCAATGAATTACGGCCACTAATCACCTGTGACGGGCACAATGATATTGTGACCCAGCCGGGGGATGTTATTACGATTCAAAAGCATGCCCATGATATTTTGTTGATTCACCCTAAAGATAATAATTTTTACGGGGTTTGTCGTTCAAAATTGGGCTGGGGTAGCCGCCTTGGCGTAGTCACAGAGAACGATTAACGTTTTCTTTGTAACGGATATTCTTAATTTATGTCTCAAGAGCCGAATTGGTATAGGGTTGCCAAGCAGTACCCAGCTGTCACTTCTCTAGTAGTTCTCAGCGCCCTAGGCGGGATGCTGGTCAGCGTAGACTACTCGCTGGCTATACAGAACCTGAGTTTTAGCGGCATCACAGATAACCAATATTGGCGTCTTATCACGCCCATATTTTTACATTTTGGCATGCTACATTTTGTTTTTAATAGTCTTTGGCTGTCTATACTGGGGTCGCGTGTAGAGCAGTCTATGGGATCGATGCATCTTATTGTTGTGGTGCTGGTCAGTGGGCTAGCCTCAAATGTTGCACAATTTAGTTGGTCTGGTGCTGTAAACTTTGGCGGCATGTCCGGTGCGGTATATGCGTTACTGGGCTATATTTGGATAAAAAACTCGATTGTCCCTCAACCTTTATTGTCTCTGCCCAAAGGGATCGTTGCGTTTATGATTGGATGGTTGTTGTTGTGTATGACTCCGCTTGTGACGTTTTTTCTTGGCGTTGGTATCGCTAATGCGGCCCATTTAGGTGGACTATTAGTGGGGATGTTATTAGGTTTGGCATTCGGTTTGGCGCAACGGTTAAAAGGTGAGCATGGATCTTAAGCAGTTACTAAACAGTATTACCCCTGAGGTTTATGAAAGCCTTAAACGGGCGGTGGAAATTGGGAGATGGCCTGACCGACGATCTTTGACGGATGAACAAGTACCCCTTTGCATGCAGGCCATCATTGCCTACGAAGAGTCAATGCCAAGGCATCAGCGTACGGGCTATGTGCCGCCAAAAAATCCAGCTTGCGAGCCTCCCGATCAGAATCAAACTATAGTGTGGAAAGAATAATGGAGTTAAAAGTCTCAGGCCATCTAACTAAAATGGATGTTAAGTTAGATGCTACAGTGAGCTATCAGCTTTCCCTTGACGATAAGCGAGTATCCTTAAACGGGGTGATAGGTGAGCATATTAGTATTGAGCACTTAGGTGATATCCACTGTGTGCACTGTGGACGCCGTTCAAAGAAGAGTTTTAGTCAGGGCTACTGCTACCCCTGCTTTATCAAATTACCTCAATGTGACACCTGTATTATGAGTCCTGAAAAATGTCACTTTCACCAGGGTACATGTCGAGATCCTGAGTGGGGTGAAAAATATTGTTTTACTGATCACTTCGTATACTTGGCAAATAGCTCCGGAGTCAAGGTGGGCATCACCCGAGGCGATCAATTGCCCACTCGCTGGATTGATCAGGGGGCGACCCAGGGACTGCCGATCTTTAGAGTTCAAACGCGCTACCAGGCGGGTCTAATCGAAGACTGTCTGCGAGAGCATGTGGCGGACAAAACCCACTGGCAGAGAATGCTAAAAGGTAATGCTGAACCGGTAGATTTACCTGCCATACGAGATGAGTTAATGGCGAAATCCGAATCTGGATTAGAGTTTTTAGAGCAAGAGTTTGGTTTGCAGGCATTGCAACGTCTATACAGCGCAACCACCACAGAGATTAATTTTCCGGTTCATGAATTTCCTGAAAAAGTGAAGAGTTTTAATCTAGACAAGCAACCCCTTGTTGGGGGTGTGTTAAAAGGGATTAAAGGGCAGTATCTTATTCTTGATACCGGCGTGATCAATATTCGTAAATATACAGCCTACAACGTAGAGTTTTCAGTTAATTAATTCAAGGACATTACTAGTGAAAGACGCTTTACCGCAAACGATTTATTTAAAGGATTACAAGGTTCCTCCCTTTTTGATTGAGACTACAGACTTGGTTTTTGACCTAGGTGAACAGCAAACTTGTGTGACCTCCAGCTTAGCTGTTAGGCGCAATCCCGCCAGCGCGGAACAGTCAGGCTCATTGGAGCTCAACAGTAAAGGCGATGTGCAGTTGCAGTGGGTAGAGATAGATGGACAGCGGCTGAATGACAGCGATTACACGTTAAGCGATAACATGCTGACATTGTCGAATTTGCCCACTAGCTGTGTTATCACGACCGAAGTGCGGATCCAGCCTCAACTAAATACATCCATGATGGGCCTATATCGATCACGTACTATGTACTGTACACAGTGCGAAGCGGAGGGATTCCGTCGAATAACGTACTTCCCCGATCGGCCTGATATTATGTCCATCTTTACGGTCAAAATTGTGGCCGATAAAGCCAGCTACCCAATATTATTATCCAATGGCAATGCTATTTCGCGCTCTGATCTGGAGGGTGGGCGCCACTCCATAACATGGCACGATCCATTTAAAAAGCCATCTCATCTCTTCGCTCTAGTCGCGGGTACTTTGGCAGTGGTTGAAGACAGCTTTACCACGGTATCAGGCCGTGAAATACCATTGCAGATTTTTGTTGAAGAAAAAGATCTGGATAAATGCGCTCACGCTATGTTGTCATTAAAGAAATCCATGCGTTGGGATGAGGACGTTTATGGCCGTGAGTACGATCTCGATATCTTTATGATTGTGGCGGTCGACGACTTCAATATGGGTGCGATGGAGAACAAAGGTCTAAACATCTTTAATACGTCGGCGGTATTGGCCAACCCCAAAACTACGACCGACGCTTCATTTTTGCGTGTTGAAGGAGTAGTAGCTCATGAGTATTTCCATAACTGGTCAGGGAACCGCGTTAATGTTCGTGATTGGTTTCAGTTAAGCCTTAAAGAAGGTTTTACGGTATTCCGTGACTCTCAATTTTCATCTGATATGAATTCACCCACGGTGAAACGTATTGAGGATGTTAGTTTTTTACGTACCCACCAGTTTGCCGAAGATGGCGGCCCAATGTCACATCAAGTGCAGCCAGATGCCTATATGGAGATCAATAACTTTTACACCGTGACTGTGTATGAGAAAGGGTCCGAAGTCGTACGCATGTATCACACCTTGTTGGGTGCAGAGAAATTTCGCAAGGGCAGTGATCTGTACTTTGATCGCCACGATGGCCAAGCCGTTACTATCGAAGAATTTGTGACAGCGATGGAAGATGCCAGCGGTCGCGACCTTACGCAGTTCCGTCGCTGGTATAAGCAGTCGGGTACCCCTGTACTTAAAGTACGCTCTGAATACGATGCTACAGCAAAGATCTACAAACTTAACTTCGAGCAGAGCTGTCCCCCGACACCGGGGCAAAGTAAAAAGCTTCCTTTTGTGATTCCGGTCAAGCTTGGTCTCGTGAGTGCCGATGGCTCGGACATGCCGCTTAATAGTGCAGGTGAGACTGAGATCATCATTGAAATCATTGAGCCTCACCATCAGTTAGTGTTTGAAAATATTGATGTTGAGCCAGTACCGTCTTTATTACGCGGCCTATCGGCACCTGTAAAATTGGACTATCCCTACAGTCCTGAGCAATTGGCCCATCTGATGGCCAATGACAGCGATGGATTTAATCGCTGGGACGCCAGTCAAACGCTGAGCCTGACAGTATTAAACCAACTCATGCATGAGAGCCTGCACGATCGACCTATGGTTCTCGATGGACAATTAGTTGAAGCTTATAAAGCACTGCTGTCTGATGAATCTCTAGATTCTGCGATGGTGGCGCTGATGTTGCAGCTACCGACTGAGGCATTGCTCCATGAAGAGGCTGACACTATTCATATCGCTGCGATTCATGACGCCAGATCATTCCTTCGTACCGCTTTAGCAGGTTGTTTGGCTGTTGAGTTGGAAGCTATTTATGAGCGCCATAATACACAGCAAGCTTACGCCTCAAATGTTGATCAGATGGGAAACCGTAGCCTTAAAAATACTGCGTTGGGCTATCTGATGCTAGTCGATAGCGGAGTGGAGTTGGCTTGGGCTCAATTCCAAAATGCTGACAACATGACAGATCAGTCCGCGGCACTTAGCGCGCTAGTGAATTGCCCAGCTGCTGACGACTATGCAACTCAAGCGTTGGCATTGTTCCTAGAGCAATTTAAAGATGAAGCCTTAGCGATGAACATTTGGTTGCAAATTCAGGCCGCCAATAGTCAGCCTAATGCATTAGATCGCGTTAAGGCTCTGTTGGAGCATTCAGCTTTTAGCATGACTAATCCAAATAAAATTCGTAGCCTGATCGGCGGATTTGCCAATGCCAACCATGTTAATTTCCATGCGACTGATGGTTCGGGATATACCTTTTTAACTGAACAGATTTTGGCCTTAAATGCAGTTAATCCGCAGATCGCGGCAAGGTTAGTTACGCCATTAACTCGATGGAAGAAGTTCTCCGAGCCCAACCGTAAACTGATGCGAGATGCATTGCAAAACATCGCTAATGAGCCAAATTTGGTTAAGGACGTTTATGAAATCGCAACAAAGTCTCTTTAAGGGCTAATTAGCGGTTATTAAATTAATGCGATATTGATTAGATAATAACGGTTTTATAGACTAACCTTAATGTATCAGTCTAGTGGCAGCAATCTCTGTGGCTAGAACTGCTGCTCATTTTATTAGATGCATTGACCCGGATTGATGCGTTCTGCCGATGAGCTACATCTGACCCTAAACTTTTAGGAGGCTTTCACAAGCCTCCTTTTTTTGTCTTCTAATTTTGCCGGGTGCTCTGTAACGTAATTATTCGTTGCCATGGGCACCCCTAAATTTGCCAGGATATGGCAAGGCTATTTGCCTATCTTTTATAGTCTTATTGAAAACAACATGAAGATGCCAATTGGATGAACCTACCAGATCTTAGGTCCGGATATCATCTGCGTAGAGTACTCGAATATCCTCAAGGTTTTGGACTTAGACACTAGATATATTGCGCTACTGTTTTTACATAATGATCGATACTTATACCATTTACCTCTTCATTAATTGGCATTTCACGATAGATTCAGGACTATTGAACGACCAATCTAGGCGCATAAACTTATATCTAAAGGGCGCCTGACAAAGATACAAGCATACTTGAACACATAAATTCATGTCAGAATAGCAGGCCTAACGTGCAGTGTACGCCTGCTGAAAAATCGGCGGTTAATCCGAATGGACGAAGCGACAACTCAGCCATAGCCCTAAACTTGAAATTATTCGCAAGCTTAGGCTTCGTCAGGCTAGGCTAGTCATCACACATATTATTCAGAGAGCTTGTTATGCAATGGTATACTGGCAACGTTTTATACGACACATTCCTCATTGTGGGCTTTATTTATGCAGCCTTGGTTTTGGTCAGTAGTTTTTTTGGCACGGCCCAGTATGGCGGTCGATTTGGCGGCCGAGGAAAAGGATTAAAACTCGGTTCTAAGCTTGGCTGGGTTGTTATGGAGTTCCCGGGTCTATTAGTATTTCCTTTGGTGTATATGACAGGCCGTAATGCATTAGAGCCTGTACCGCTTTTCTTTTTGTGTATTTGGATGATTCATTACTCCAATCGTGCGCTTATTACTCCATTACTTATGCGCGTGCAGCCTGGCACACAATCGTCATTTGCCTTGAATGTCGTTATTGCAGGATGGTTTACAATATCGCTACACGGTTACTTTAATGCGGCGTACATATCGGAGCTAGGCGACCAATATACGATAAGCTGGTTTAGCGACCCACGCTTTATTGTTGGGCTGATCATTTATTGGGTTGGCTTTTCACTCAACATTTACTCAGACACCATTCTGCGCAATTTGCGCTCGTTGCAACCAACCCCAAACGAGCCTCGCTATAAGATACCGTACGGGGGCTTATTCAGATGGGTAAGTTGCCCTCAATATTTCGGTGAAATATTATCATTTGTTGGCTTTGCCGTTATGACTTGGAATCTAGGCGCCGTATTTGTATTGGCAATGACTGCTGCAAATCTTATTCCTCGGGCGAGGTATACTCACAAATGGTTTCACAAAAACTTCGAGGATTATCCAGCAGAACGAAAAGCGATAATTCCATTTATTCTGTAGTCGGCAAGCACGAATTATTGCAAGCCAACACTCACTTTAATGCGCGCTTAGATCATATCTACGGAACGAGGTGCGTAAGACAACAACGCATCACCTTGTCTTCTCAATGAGTTAATGGGACAGCAATGTAGTCTTAAGGTGGCTATAGGGGCGTTAAGCGTTGGCTCGTTGGCTTCACTGTGGCTTAAGAAAATGTTGCTAAGCTTTTCAGGATCAAACTTACCAGCATAGACTGCTGGGTGGCGCCAGTTTTGGCAAATATTGACCGTAATTGAGCGCGTGCTGTATTGCGTGCAATACCGAGAATAGCAGCACTCTGATCAAGCGTCTCTCCCGCAGCTAAGTGCTTGGCTAACATAGCTTCGGCACGGGTTAGCTTGTACAAAGAGCGCAGCATCTTAATGTCAATTTCATATTTTTTGGCTGGGTCACTAATAAATATCATTAGGTGGGGTGTTTTAGTTGATTCGACCGTTTGGTCGACTGACAATGGCTTGATTAGCAGCTCTAAGTGGACGGCTCCTGACGGCCGCTCAACTGTCATTGCGTTGACAGGTGGTGCAAGCTGCTTCCGTTGTGCCTCGATGACCTCATTGATGTAATTGTTCAGCTTTTGTTTGTCATTGGCGTTATCTAAATGTAACTGGTCATTGATAATATAGATGCCGTCTTTCTGAGCGATAAACTTCTCTGCGGCTCTATTTTGATTGATGACTTTGCCTCTTTCATCAAGCGTAATGATGCCAATTGACAGGCCTGAAATTGTTTTGGAAAAAAGTTTTCTTTCACTATCCAGATGGATTAGCTGCATCCCATTAGCAACAGCTCTCTGGATGTGAGAGGCAATTTCTGTGACAAATTCCTTCTCTGCTTGATTGAAGTTGCTGGCCGTTTTTGGTCGACAAAACCTAACAGTAAAGCGCTGTCCGTTGGCGTTTCTTA
>JABILI010000008.1 GCA_018654575.1 Porticoccaceae bacterium | reverse complement strand
GAAGAAGACGTAGATGAGGCCTCGTGGGGGCTTCCTCAAGTATTTTTCCCAGTTGCAAGAGATCAAACCTTTAAACAGACTTCTCATGAATTACAGTATATTTCAGATTACGATGGTCCTATGAACTTCGTTGCTGGTGTATATATATTAGAAGCTGATTCGAACATAACGTCAGGACCTATCCAAAACTTCGATGCATTGCACTTCCTTGATAACACGGCATACTTTGGAGAAATGAGCTATGACATTAACGATCTATGGTCATTCTCATTAGGCGCTCGTTACACTAAAGAAGAGAAAGAGCTGAATACCGCGTCTTATACCAGCAACGCAGCAAGACTGAGCGACAGCAGAGCCCCAGCTGATCTAATTAATTTGGCCAACCCAACGTTTGACGACAACAACACTTCATTCCGTGCAGTATTGCAGCGACAACTCGAATCTGGAATGGTTTATGCGTCTTACTCAACGGGTTATCGTAGTGGTGGGTTCTTCAACCGAGGTGTTACGGCGGCAGAAACTCTACCTTTCCAGTCAGAGGAAGTCGCCAGCATTGAGCTGGGCGTGCGCTTGAATCCGACGGATAGCAGTCAGATTAACGTTACCTACTTTAATGCTGAATACACCGACAAACAGGTTGTGGTCGTTGTGCCTGCGTCAGACTCTATGTGTAACAAGGAACAGAACGAGGCAGGTAATGTAACCTGTTCCTTTGTTCGTAACGCAGCAGAGGCTACTATGAGTGGCGTCGAGTTTGAAGGTGTATTAATGCCCTCGGACGCACTTACGCTTCGACTTAACTTTGGTACGCTTGATTCTGAATACGATAATTACGACTACGATGGTGTAGATATCTCTAGCAAGGCTCGTATTCTGTATTCGCCGAAGTTCACAGGCTACTTTGGTGCTGAGCACACATCCGACCGCGCCGGTGGAACACTAACTCTGAACCTTGGTTTCAGTCACAAAGGTGAAGTAGAAACTCAGGCAGATTGGTCTAAATACAATCCCGCGACTGGTCCAGTGGTAACTCTTGATAGCTTTCAGACTTTGGATATCTCCGCCACCTTTGTGAAGGAGTTCGGCCCTAACACTCTGAAACTGCGTGTTTACGGAACAGATGTGTTAGAAGACGGAAACCGAATAGGCCGCAGATATGATGCGGGCGCATTCGCATGGGCAGAACCAGTTCCCCGTCGTCAAATGGGTGTAACTCTAGGATACGAGTTCTAATTATCTGAACTTAAGTAAGCCTAAAGGCGGTTGAATATTAGTTCAACCGCCTTTTTTATGTTGCTGGGTTTATTAACTAGAGAGCCGGCAAGTCCAAAAGACCTTACCCCAAGAGAGTGCTAACCAGCCATAGGTCAGAGACTCAGAAGCCCATCTCTGTAGCACTGGGAATACGACGCAAGGTTTGTCCACCAGAAATATCCAGTATCCTACCTGTCATAAATGACTCATCTGAGAGTAACCAAAGCGCTGCGTTGGCAATGTCATCTGTGGAGGGCAATTTACCCAGTGGTATCTCATTGATAAACGCCTGCTTAATAGCAGGCAGGGCTAGAAAGCCCTCTGTCATAGCGCTGGGTGTAAAGCCGGGAGCTAGTGAATTGATGCGGATATTCTGTGCACCATACTCTACTGCAGCTATACGCACTATATGATCTGCCCCACTCTTGGTACCTGCGTAAGCTGCAAGGCCGGGAGGAGCCAGTAACGCCGTCTGAGAGGAGGTTGTTACAACAGACCCTCCCCCAGTCATGCGCGACGTCATATGCTTTATAAAGAGCGTGGTTCCAATGAGATGGACATCGCAATTTTCCTGTAACACTTCACAGCTGACATCTGCAATAGGTGAAGATGTTTCAATGCCGGCAAAATTAATCGCACCATCAAGTTTTCCATAGTGTGAGATTGCCGCGTCAGCTAAAGCAGCAAGCTGCTGCTCATCAGTAATATCGCAACCGATCGCCACAGCAGCAATACTATCTGCTATGGCTTTTACCTTATCCAGCCTGCGAGCCGCTAACACTAATTTAGCCCCTTCCTCATGGCAACGTATTGCGGTTGCAGCACCCATACTGCGTTCGTCTGATGCACCCAAAACTACGATAACTTTGTCTTCTAATCTACCTGCCATCTTTGTTCTCCTGTGCTGTTCTATTACGTTTAATCAATTACAGTAATTAGATTTTTACAAGTTGCTTGCCAAAGTTTTGACCGGAAAAAAGTCCCGCCAGAGCCTCTGGACACTGTTCTATACCCTCCAAGATATGCTCTTTAACCAAAATTTTGCCCTCATCTACCCATTGCATTAATTGCTCTCTTGCCTCTGGGTAGCGATCTACATAATCAAGCACAATAAAGCCTTCCATATGGCAGCGGCGAATCACTAGCTGCATGTAATTTTTTGGTCCCGGAGGTAACTCTTTGACCTGATACCCACTGGAAATACCACCACAGAGGACAATGCGGCCATTATTGGCCATATTGACCAACGCATGATCGAGAATTTCACCACCGACATTGTCGAAAAACAAATCGATACTATTCTTGCATACTTCCTGTAACTGCTGTTCTACCGAATCTGATTTATAGTCGATCACTGCATCATAGCCAAGCTCATCAATCAGCCACTGACACTTGGCCTGACCGCCGGCGATACCAATTACCCGGCAGCCCAAAAGCTTGGCAATCTGCCCCACGGTCGACCCAGTGGCACCAGCAGCGCCAGAAATTAACACGGTCTCTCCAGCTTTCGGCAGTCCTAAATCAAGCAACCCAAAATAAGCAGTAAGGCCAGTAAGCCCGAATATATGCAAGGGATAAGACATGGGTATGCCTGCAGGAATTTTTGTAACGGGGAATAGCCCGGTACCATCGCTGATAGCATATTCTTGCCAGCCAAAGCTGCCCTGCACAAGCTCTCCGGCCTGATAATCACTGTGCTTACTAGCAATAATCTCGCCTGCTGCCCCAGATCGCATCACTTCACCTATAGCCACTGGAGGTAAATAGCTACGCACATCGTTGAGCCAACCGCGTTGTGCTGGCTCAAAGGCGATGTACTGGTTTTTTACTAGAAACTCACCATCGGCCAATGGCCGGACGATCTCAGTCTCAAACTTAAAATGCTCTCTACTGACACTAGTTTCCGGGCGGGCACCCAATGTCCATTTTTTATTCGTTAACGTTTCTGTCATGGGGTATACCAAATAGGTGAGGAGTAAGCCCGATCCTGAATTGTCTTAGGTGCTCGGGGGTCTATAGTTGCGCCAAAATACTTTGCGTCATACTCAGTCCATCGCGGCGTGGGAATCTGAATAACTCTAGCATAATAGAATGCACGCTGTTCTGGATCAAAATCAGGATCAGTCCATACTGCAGTCAACTCGGCCGAACCTATACTATTACTATAGGTTACATTTAGCTTGTCTACGGTATTGCCCACAGGAGGAATTTCCCCTCTCCAATTAGCCTTGCGCCCGTCGGAGAGCGCCACATCGAATATCTGTTCTTGGGTTTCACCTCGAGTATCTAGCCAGCCCTTAATAATTTGTATGCGATCAAGATTGGCACCATCGGGATCCCGCGTGGCCGCTACCATAAAGCTAGGCGACTGATTCTCTGCGCTGCGCGTTAGATCGCCACCCATGGGCACGCCCTTTTCATAGCCAATGCTGGCGTAATCAGCGCGCAATACATCAGACTCCTTATATTCCCAACCACCAAAGAAGCGTAACTTAATTCGGGTGCCCGAGGTGGCATAGACTTCTCGGCGCTTAATCGCACTAAATATCGACTCGCGAGTATTTTCTTCAGACCAGGCCGCGGCCAGACCAGAGGACACTAGCCTCCATATCTTCTGTAGCTGATCCGCCATGCGCTTTTCAGTGCGATCCACAGAGGGCTCGTCGTGGGCAAATTTACCAAAAAAATTATCTTCATTGGTGGTGGACATACCCGTGTGAGAATCGGTACTACCGATAACGCCAAACTTGAAAGGGTTAGTACCCAAATTAGCCTCGTGACGCAGACCTTCACGCAGTGCCGAACGGGTATATTCGTATTGCAGCATCTCGGGTTTTTTATCCGTGCCGAGGGTGATATTGCCCTGGTCCCAGGTTTCAAAATCAGCAAACTGATCATCTGGTGACAGGTAAGGGTGTGCCTCACCATCCCCTTTTATCTGCGTTGTTTCATACACAGGCTCCCATCGCGCTCGCTTGCGCGCATAGGACGCATCTAACGGCAGCCCATTTTCACGGTTCGGCGAGAACATACGGCCATTACTGACATTGCCGTTGTGGGCGATAGCAATCACCTCGCCTCCGGTTTGCTTTTCATAATCAGCCAGAGCGTCCCACAGGTCTTCAGGGTCATTGCTATGCTGGGCAGAGAAAGGTGTTATTTGCGATGCTGTCTCGGCACCATCTTTGTAGATAACCACACGGTGTAGATTGTCACCGGTGATCATTGAGGTCCATTCGTAACCGACAAAGGCGGTAAACAACCCCGGCTCATTGTATTTGTCCGCTACTGAAGAGGCATGCTCCCAGATCGAACTGCGCAGACTTTCGGGGGTCAGATACTCTGGTTCACTAGTCTGAATCGCATCAGAAAATGCTAGAGCCAAGCTCATCATATCCCCCTGGCCCATTAACTCTTTCCACTCCATGCCCATTTTCCAGACATTTAAGCGTGGATCATCAACTGCCAGCTGAGCATAGATACCTAAATATTCGGCATGATCTGTCACTGCTAAAAAATCGAGAGGCCGGCGTAATTTGGCAGGCATGCCGTTATCAGCCCTTACTGTCCCACCGCGGGCAAACTTGAAAGCCTGATCACTGGTCAATCGCGTCTGTAAGATATAGGCATCGGCGGAGAGTTTAGAATGCAGGTGTAAATCACCCCAGTAGAGATTGGTAATATTTTCTCTCACCGGCGTTGAATAGAGTAATTTTTGATCTGCGAGTGATGGTTCTGCAGCGTTCGCGAACAGGCAGGCTGAAAGTGTCAATATACCCAATGTCGAACCATGAATAAGCTTAAGCATTATTATTTTCCTTGCATAGAAAGGTTTTAGTTAGTCACTTCGACCCGAATCAGCTGTCCCTGATTTTTGTTAGGTAGCCAGACTGTAATACGATCGGCAGAGTTATCTACCACCACCTTGCGCGCGTCATACTCCACCGGCATCAGATACTTTACAACCTTGCCAGTCTCAGGATCGAGTCGCAATAGGCGATCTGAACCTGTGCTAGATATCCAAATTTTGCCCGTGCGATCTGGCCGGGCATAATACGGTGAGATATATCTTGGTCCCAATGGGTACTCCACAATCTTATCCGTATCAAGATTAATCACGCCAACTTTGTCAGCAAAAAACTCGGTAAACCAGAAATGATTGTTATCGTCTCTGTAACCCCGTCGCGGATAGGCATTAGGTGTTGGCGTTGTCACCAATCTAACATTACCCTTATCATCTGAGCGAGCAATAGATGAAGCTTCGGGCGCAGTGCAGAGAAAGTTTCCCTCGGCATCCTGATCCATCATGTAGCAGTAATTTAACTGACCAACTCGATCAGGGTCTGTGGGAAATGGTTTATCATCAAATAGCATAATTCCTTCGTCCACTGCACCTGTTTTGATATCAAGACGGAAGGCATGCTCATGGCGTATAGGACCATCAGGCATTGAGGTAATGCCGGTGGCCCACAATCCTCCTTCACCCGCCCTTACGGGACCAAGAAAGGGGTTTTTCCATATCACAGGGAGATCGTATGTCTGCCAGGCCTCGGTAGCGGGTTTAAAGGACGCGTGCTTATTGCCCATTACCGCGATCCAAACAGTATCCGTTTCATCCACCTGAATATCCTGCACCCCGACAATACGCATAAGGCCTTCTGTCGGCTCGGGCAAAAAGTTTGGCGCAGGCCATTCTGAAAACCGGCCAGTGCGGGGGTCAAGCTTGCCAATAAAATCCCAGCCGGTATTGCCGTACCAGACATTACCTTTTGAATCCACATCCAAATCATGAATCACACTGGGCTGGCGAGGAATCGGGTAGACAGTGACCGTAGCATTAGTGCCATCACCAGATGGTCGCGGCAAGGTCACAAGCGGGTAATCCCACTCCAACTTACCGCCACTTAGATTAATGCTCGCTAAATACTCGGCAATGTCAGATGCTTTTCGTCCATACCAAATCAGCCCCTCGATTGGCTTGGGTTTTGAGACTACCTGAATGCGATTAGCAGAAGAATGATCTGTCTCATAGGTATGCATGCGCTGTATTACCTGCTCAAAACCCTCGGCGTTATAGACTGAGCGAGCGATGCGCTCAAGACTATGGCAGAAGCCACAGTTAACCATATTTTTTACCAGTAAATCTTTTTCTACCGCGGTTCCAGGGAAACTTTTCACCCAGTCCAAGGAGGTCAGCTGAGAGGCCAGACGTAAGGGTTCAGTGACCGAAGTTAGCAACAGATCACCCAAAATTTGAGACTGCTTTTCGTCAATCACAATGGTCTTGGCGCCCAGTAGTTCATAGCCCACCGCACGAACGCTGATCTCGTAATCACCCTCAGTCACTCGATCTTGATTAAACTGGAAATGGCCAACAGAATCGCTAGTCACGGCAGTTAGCACCGTACTATTCAGCTTTCGAAGAATTACCACGACGCCTTCCATCGCCCCTTCATCTGGGGAAGAGACTGTTCCTGATAGAGCTATATTAGCGTCAAGAGCCTGCCGGTCGGCGCAGCCAGCACCAGCGAGCACCATTAACAAAAAGGCTCGCAGCAGAAAATTTAAACTCGGCAATAAATTCATAATGATTACTTATAAGCAGAGAGCGGAGTGACAATCTCAATAAGATTGCCATTGTTATCACGAATAAATAAAAGTCGAACACCAGCCGCATCGAAATTGGTAGGCGGCAGTTCCAGCTCAACACCACGACGAGTCAGTTCCACAGCCACCGCATCCACATCAGCACTATTAAAGGCTAAGTGCACATAGCCTCGATCAGACATGGCGGTAAACACATCTGGTGCTACCTTTTCATCCTGAAATGACTCTTTGGTGCCGACCACCTCAATCATAAAACCATTGGCAGAGATATAACCCACATCCACATCTGGATAGCCATCTATAGCCCATTCACGCACAATTTCAAAACCGAGAATACTACGATACCATTCCACAGTGGCACTGTAGTCGGCGGTTGAAATCATAATATGGTCGGCACGCATCAATGCCAGTGGATTCGTCTTGGGTACTGTATCTTCAGTAAAAGCCAAGGACGTCATGCAAAACACAATTAATCCGACAAGACTAACTTTTGACATCTGTATCACCTCAGCTGGTCAGAATTTATAATATCGGTGCCGACATAGTCATTGAGCAGTTCATGAAACCGCTGCACTCGCTTCTCTTGATGAGTTAAAATACAGCCTTTGAATCCTCGGGAGTTAAGCCCCTCCTGCTGGCTGGTGCCAATACTGAGATCCTGATCCGCCACATAGCCTACTGACTGGCCATCGCCATACACACTGTGGCGATTTTCAGCCCATTCCAACGGCATTGGCCCAATAGGGGTGATTACTTCTTTCATACCCTCAACTGGTGGCGCCAGTACCCAGTGATGGAAAATACATTTTTGTGGATCACTAGGATGGGGCTCAGTACGCAGAATTTGGCACTGCTCCGGCGACATGGTAATGGTCAGATTGGGAAATAAAGTGCAATGGAAATAATCGACCAGCTGCTGATCACTCATATTTTCGTAATTGGTATAGCCTATATCAGGACCCATACGGCGCTTAGCAGCGACTATAGCCTCACGAATATCGCCGGTATGCCCATTATAATCCTTAGGGTCAAGACCCCACGCTCGAGCCACATCGTCCAGGGGCGCTGGAACCTCTCCAGTTTCAAACTCCGGGTTTCTAGTAGTGGCCTGATGACCTTTCATCCACATGGAATTGTGGCCAGTCTCATACATCTCAAATAACGTGTCGGACAGACCATCATTGATAAAAGTCGACAGTTCTGGATGGATCGTTGGTAGATGATAGCTCTCATTGAAGTTATCTCGAATAATTTTCCAATTAAAGTCCGCATCGGCTGACAGGTACATCACTCTTATCCAATTATCTAAGCCATAACTCTCGAGGCGTTCGGGTAAGGGCGCCAACCAATCCAATAATGGCGCGACTTCTTCATCCATGCAGTAGAATATAAATGGTCCCCAGCTCTCACAGCGCACCTCTGTGAGCGTTACTTTTCCGCAAGGATTGCCGCCGGGAAAGTCATTGGGATCCTGAACATTGACTAGCATACCATCGGGGGAAAACTGCCAGCCATGATAGCCACAGGTGATTCTATCGCTGCCACCTATATCCCCTAGGATTAGGCGGTTGCCGCGGTGAGGACAGGAATTATAAAATGCTTTAATTGACCCATCGGCCTGGCCAACCATAATGACCGATTCTTTACCCAAGTTGTGGCGAACATAATCGCCCTCCTGTTCAATCTCGGCGACCATGCCACCAAGATGCCAAACTTTCGGCCACAAAAGCTGGTTTTCACGATCCATAAACTCTCGGGAAATATAACGATCCGCTGTAATCGTATCTCCACGCACAGGAAGATCAAAGCCCTTGGCATAGCGAGACGTCTCAGATTGTGAACCCATGTTATAACCTCTCTGGTTATCTCTAGCGTTAAACAAAGCAATAACTTAATGGCTAACCAGCTTATGGATTCATAGATTTGAATTCCTTAGAAAACAAGAAACTGGCACTTACACGGCTAGTATTACTTTGAAATCAAACCGCCATCCACCACCAGCTCTGCGCCGGTCACATAGCTAGATTCATCAGAAGCCAAAAATAAAACACAATTAGCCACTTCCACGGGGTACCCCAAGCGTCCGAATGGCACTGTTGCAGACATCTTCTTAAACTCGTCTGGATTGTCGCGTCGCGAATCATTTTGTATATTAGTGTCGATCAAACCGGGATGCAGCGAGTTACAACGGATTCCATCAGCCGCATGCTCCAACGCAACGCCCTTGCTAAAAATTTGCACGCCGGCTTTAGCAATACCGTACACCGACACACCTGGAATTCCGCGCAGAGCCGCAACAGAAGACATATTGACAATAGAGCCACCGCCCGAAGCAATCATTGCTGGCAGCGCCTTTTTACAACCAAGAAAAACGCTACGAATATTCACATCCATCTGCAGATCATAATCCGCCGACGAATACTCGCTAATAGGTCTCATCAACGCGATGCCTGCATTGTTGACCAGAACATCCAGCCCACCAAAACGCTCTACGGTAGCATCGATAACTTCCTGCCAACGCTCCTCATCGACAACATTTTGCTCCATTGATAATACCTCAGCACCCAGAGCAACTAGCTCTTTCTCCGCGGTTGCCAATCCAACCATATCGATATCGGTGATCACCAACTTGGCGCCCTCTTGTGCAAAGCGAACAGCCGTAGCGTGACCAAGGCCTGGATTAGATGCTGCGCCCGTAATAATCGCGACTTTATTTAACATTCTAGACATAGATAGATTCCTTATTATTGTTGAAATTCAAGTTAGTGTTTATATCGCGTTCCAGCCTCCATCGACCTCGAGCAGACTTCCGGTACTAAAAGATGATAAGTCCGAAGCTAGAAACATAACGCCGTTGGCTACCTCTTCAGGTGTGCCTAGGCGCTTGATAGCATGCTTTGTTGCCAAAATCGATAGATCATCAACAAGGCTAACGACCAGGGGGGTAGCGACATTGCCTGGGCATATCGCGTTAATACGAATATCTCGTTCGGCATATTCCACCGCTACTGTCCGAGTCAATCCCGCCACGGCGAATTTGCTGGTGACATAGGGTGAAGCGTTAGGGTAGGTGTTACGACTAGTCGCAGAGGCCATATTTACGATGCGTCCCCCACCCTGCTTTAGCATTTGGCGAATCTCCGCCTGCATGCAGAGCCATACGCCCTTTAGATTAACCGCTATTACTCGATCGAATTCAGCCTCACCTACTTCATGGAATTCCTGTAATGGCGTTGCTGTCCCCGCGTTATTCACCGCGATATCGAGCCGACCAAAGCGCGTAATAATCGCATCAAGCAAGATATTCACATCACCAGAGTCACTAGCATCATTTAGCAAACCCAATACCTCCGTGCCAGTATCCCGCAGGGCAACTATGGCTTTATCTAACGCATTTTGGGAAATATCAGTTATCGCGACTTTGGCTCCGGCATTGGCGAAGGCCACCGCACAGGCGTAGCCCAAGCCAGAACCTGCACCGGTGATGAGCACCACCTTGTCTTTAAAATCAAAAGTCATAACAGATTTACGCCAATTATTAGTGAGAGTATAAGATTAAGTCGCATTACCCCCGTCCACCATATAAACGCTACCGGTACAATAACTACTGTCATCACTGCCCAAGAAAACCATCATATTGGCAATTTCGTCAGGCTGCCCATACCGGCCTAAGGGCGTTGTAGCCTCTACCAAACTCTTAAAGTCACCTGCACCAGCGTCAACAAAGCCCTTTTCAATCGATGCCATCATGCGGGTGTCTACTGCGCCGGGATTTACCGTATTAACTCTAATTCCGTACTGCGCGCATTCATGCGCAGCGCAACGCATCAATCCAATCACTGCATGTTTGCTGGTGCTGTAGCAGGCAGTGTTTGGAGAGCCCTTAACACCTGCACCAGATGAAGTAATCATAATGCTGCCTCCTCCACCGTCGCGCATAACCGGAATCACGTAATGTAGACCCAGCCATACGCCTCTGACATTTACAGCCAGCACCGTATCCAAATTAGAAACATCAGTGTTGATGATTTCACCAATCGTACCTTCAACACCGGCATTGGCAACAAACACGTCAATGCCACCAAACCGCTCAACACAGGCGCTGACCATATTCTCAACTTGATCAGCCTGGCTAACATCGACTGCCACGCATGCACAGCGTTCAGTCCCTAGCTCATCCACAAGTAGCTGGGTAACATCCGTCCCGATATCTGCAAGCATAACGTTGGCACCTTCGCTCACAAACTTTCTCACCGCAGCCTGACCAATACCGCCACCAGCACCCGTAATCAATACAACCTTATTATCAAGTTTCATCTTGTACCCTATAATTTGCTCTACTTTTAGTTAGTTTCTACTCTGCAGTCATCTTGGAGGTTAATAAATACTAAAGCACCACCTCATAAAACAGACAAGAATGTTTCTTTTTTAAATCATATTATCAATCGATACTACCTGCAACTCCTTTATTCATAATGTCCAAGGCACAGATATCGTTACGAGAATCGAGGCCGCCCGCTTATCTGAAGGAGTTAAAGTAACGATGACCAAGAATAAGGAAACCTAGAGACTAACCAACGTTTTCGACCAGGAGCCCTCTGAGAGACTACAGAGACTAAGCTTTATATATCACAGATCACTGCAAAACATGAGCACCTAGGTTTTTATACGCGACAGTCAATCTCAGACATCTATAGCGGGGCCATAACATCAAATAAAGGGCTACTATTTTTTAATTGACCATTGGCCTATCGAAGAGCGCCTAAAGGATGAGAGAAAAGCTCACCTGTTATGGAGTCAAAACAAACAATGCAATGTCTACTTTAGCTACTCTGTTAACTTTGCTTCTTGATAGATATCGGTGAGGATAGTGGTTAGATACGCCTTAACGTGTTTAGTTCGCTCTGTTTTCCGCACGGTCATATGGCTCAAAGCCATGCCTTTCATTAAGAACTGCACCATATCATGAGCGCCTTCCAGCCTCGCGACATTTTTCCAATGAGGGAAAACGGCCTTGGCTGTATCGAGAAATTGTTTCTCAAAATCTTTCTCTACCGGCTCGATAACTTTCAGTAACTCAAAATCAGTGCGTGATGCAGTAAGTAATTCCTGATAAGCAAAGAAGGAGGGAAGGTTTACGTATCGCCAGGCTGACTCAACAGATTTAGTAAAAGCATCCTGACTCAACGATTGTTTTGGATCGTCAATATCTGCCATCAAGTCTCGATACTCTTGTAAACGCCGACCATGCAAGTAATCTATTACAGACCTCATGACTGACATGCGAGAAGGAAAGTGGTGCATCATAGCGCCGCGAGAGAGGCCGGCATTGTTCGCAATCAAGGCTGTTGTAGTATTAGCATATCCTAACTCAAGAAGACATTGAATAGTCGCTTCCAATATCGCTGAACGCGTCATTGCGCTCTTTTCTGCCTGCCAGCCCTTCTCGTTTCGCTTTGGCCGCTTTGCGCTTGGGGCCACCGATTTCTTAGGCCGCTTAGACTCAATATTTGATGCCGACATTAAAACGTCCTTTCCACTTTTGTACGATGATAAGCTAAGATAATTGTTTTTCTTTCTCTAGATTCCATTTCCGTGTATTGCAAAATGGAACATATAAAACCATCATGCTTGTTTATTGTCAAAGATACCAGACCCCAACAACAACAATTTTTTCTGAATCATCGATATGTTATCCCAACTTAAAAGCCAGTAAACCCTTGCTTTTGGGCATGCTTAGTAGTTCCCTTGGATTAAATTCCCAACAATATCATCATGATATTATTACGCATAAGGCCATGCTAATTTGACTAAATCTGCAGATATTTTCAACCATTTTAGGCAGCAACACCAATATTAAGGTTTATTTAATCAGGCTTTCTCGCCAGAATACCGTTCAATAACCTGCTTTCCCAACGCCATCTGATGAACCTGATCAGGGCCGTCAGCTTGCCGACACCAGCGAGCATAATTATAACCCTCAGCCATGCAGTAGTCTTCGGTTAGCCCGCCAGCACCATGCATCTGTATAGCGCGATCGATAACACTTTGCATTAACACCGGCACAGTTGTCTTGGTAGCCGCAATCATATCAATGGACGCGGAGACACCCTGATCATCGATTTGATGGCAGGTCTTCAGCACCAGCAACCGCGCCATCTCTATTTCGGAAAACATACGTGAGATATCCTCTCGCACTGATTGATGCTTACTCAATTGGCGACCGAAGGTAGTCCGTGACACTGTTCGTTGGCATGCCAATTCAAGAGATCGCTGTCCCGTGCCTATCAGTCGCATGCAGTGATGCATGCGGCCCGGACCTAATCGGCCTTGGGCTATTTCAAAACCACGCCCTTCACCTAGTAACACATTTTCGAGTGGCACGCGGCAGTTTTCAAATACTAGCTCCGCATGGCCAATAGGAGCATCATCGTACCCAAAAGTCGTCAAAGGCCGGACCAAGGTCAATCCGGTAGTGTCCTTAGGGACCAATACCTGTGTTTGCTGCAAGTGACGATTTGGATTACTAGGGTCAGATTTGCCCATAACTATAAGAATGCGGGTTCGCTCGTTCATGGCGCCGGTAATAAACCACTTACGACCATTTAGCACCCATTCGTTACCCTCTTTGACTATGCTCATTTCGACATTAGTGGCATCACTAGATGCAACCTGGGGTTCGGTCATAGCATAGGATGAGCGAATCTCGCCAGACAGCAAAGGTTTGAGCCATCTGTCCTGCTGGTCTTTAGTCGCATAATTCATGAAAACCTCCATGTTGCCGGTGTCGGGCGCATTACAGTTAAACACCTCGGGTGACCAGATAACCCTACCCATTAGCTCACACAAAGGAGCATACTCAGCGAAACTCAGTCCGCCATGCTCGCAATATTTACCATGAGAAGGTGGTACGAAAAGGTTCCATAGGCCTGCAGCCTTGGCCTTCGACTTTAATTCATCCATTAAAGGGAGCGCCGCAAAACGATTTTGTGCACCATGCAACTGCTTGGCATAGGCTTGCTCGTTTGGATAAATGTTCTCATCAAAGAATACTTGCAGCCTGTCAAGTAGGCGCTGAGATTTTTCACTATTTTGGTACATATTCATACTCCGTCAAAAGGAATGGGTATAAGTACTACTTCATCACGTAGGCTGTCGAATATACTTCAGGTAGAAACAACACAGCATTAGAGTTAAAAAATTCCAAGAGTAACCTAGAAAAACCTTATAGATAAAACCGGCGTCACATAGGTTTTTTACCGATCTTGATCACTCGGCCCGCATATGCGGAAACAGCAATACATCTCTTATCGAGGGTGAATCAGTTAAAAGCATCACAAGACGATCGATGCCGATACCCTCGCCCCCGGTTGGTGGCATACCATATTCCAAAGCCCGAATATAATCTGCATCAAAGTGCATAGCTTCATCATCACCTGCATCTTTTTCTGCCACCTGTTGCCTAAAGCGAGCTTCCTGATCTTCCGGGTCATTAAGCTCAGAGAAACCATTGGCTATTTCGCGACCACCAACAAAGAATTCAAAGCGATCGGTGACAAAAGGGTCATTATCATTACGGCGTGCCAAAGGTGAAACTTCGGCCGGATACATGGTAATAAACGTTGGCTGTTCTAGCAGGTGCTCAACAGTTTTTTCGAATATTTCGATCTGCACCTTACCCAAACCCCAAATATCTTTGAGAGGAATATGCAAATCTGTGGCGATTTTACGTGCTCCACCCTCATCACTGAGTTGTTCTGCGCTAATGTCAGAGTTGTACTGCAAAATAGAATCAAAAACCGACAAGCGAACAAAAGGCTCGGCAAAGTCATAATGTATTTCGCTTTCAATCTCTCCGTCCGAATCTTTCACCGTGTTTACAACTTTGGTTGACCCCAACACCTCAGTGGTCATTTTGCGGAGCATGTCTTCGGTAAGATCCATCAGATCATTAAAGTCAGCGTAGGCTTGGTAGAACTCGAGCATGGTGAACTCGGGGTTATGCCGTGTTGAAAGACCTTCGTTCCTGAAATTACGATTGATTTCATAAACCCGTTCAAAACCACCGACTACCAGGCGCTTGAGATAAAGCTCAGGCGCGATTCGTAGATACATGTCGATATCCAGCGCGTTGTGATGAGTAACAAAAGGTCGTGCTACTGCGCCGCCCGGTATCACCTGCAACATGGGGGTTTCAACTTCTAAGTAATCAGCTTCATTGAGATAGCGACGAATGAAGTCCACTACCTTAGAGCGAATACGAAAGGTGTTGCGCACATCGGGATTAACAATGAGATCAACATATCGCTGGCGATAACGCATTTCTTGGTCAGCAAGGCCGTGAAACTTATCCGGCAGAGGACGCAGTGCTTTGGTGAGAAGAAGGTAGTCATCCATCTGCACATACAGATCGCCCTTACCCGACTTATGCAGAACACCGGTAATACCGACAATGTCACCCAAGTCTAGAGACTTAGCGAACGGTCGTGCATCTTTGGTCACGTACAGCTGAATTTGATCAGAGCCGTCTTGGACCACAATAAAGGCACCACGATTGCGAATCACCCGCCCAGCGATGCAGACAACCTTTCCAAGCGCCTCTAACTGCTCTTTGGATTGATCACCAAAGCCCGTTTGTAATTCATTTGCGCTATGGGCAGGCTGGAACTGATTAGGGAACGTTGGACCCTCTTGACTGCGCAGTTCATCAAGTTTTGCTCGGCGTTCAGCAATCAGTTTGTTTTCGTCGTGTTGATCAGTCATGTTTACCCTGTGTTTTGGTTATGGGTGTCTTAGTCGCGATGTTTAAAGGCCCGCTTTTAGCGATGCCACAATAAATTGGTCTAGCTTTCCATCCAATACCGCCTGAGTGTTGCGGGTCTCTATATTTGTGCGCAGATCTTTGATGCGTGCATCATCCAATACATAGGAGCGAATCTGGCTACCCCAACCAATATCTGATTTCGTATCCTCAGTCGCCTGAGCTGCTTCTTGACGTTTACTCACCTCTAATTCGTAAAGTTTAGCACGCAACACCTGCCAACACTTATCACGATTTTGGTGCTGCGACCGCTGACTTTGACTTTGCACCACTATACCACTGGGGGCATGGGTGAGCCGCACCGCCGAGTCGGTTTTGTTAATGTGCTGACCACCAGCACCAGATGCACGGTAAGTGTCAGTGCGCACATCAGAGGGATCAATATCGATCTCGATGTTGTCATCAATTTCTGGTGAGATAAACACAGCTGCAAATGAAGTATGTCGTCGATTACCCGAGTCAAAAGGTGATTTCCGCACTAAACGATGGACGCCAATTTCAGTGCGCAACCAGCCAAAAGCGTATTCACCTGTTACCTCAACAGTGGCACTCTTAATGCCCGCGACGTCACCAGCTGAACATTCCACTAGTTCGGCTTTAAAGCCTTTATCATCGGCCCAACGAAGATACATGCGCAATAGCATCTCTGCCCAGTCTTGCGCCTCGGTACCACCAGACCCAGACTGTATTTCCAAAAAGGCGCTATTTTGATCCATCGCTCCTGAGAACATGCGTCGAAATTCTAGTTTAGCTAACTGAGCCTCAAGAAAGGCCATGTCTGTTTCAACATCAGTCACGGTGGCTTCGTCGTCCTCTTCCACTGCCATCGTCAATAATTCACGAGCATCAGTAACTCCTGAATCCAGATCTTCGATCGTTTTTACGACAAGCTCTAGAGACGCGCGTTCACGACCCAATTCCTGAGCCCGCTCAGGCTTGTTCCAAACGTCCGGCTCACCAAGTTCTAACTCTACCTCGGCGAGGCGCTCTTTACGGTTTTCGTAGTCAAAGATACCCCCTAAGCACGTCGGTACGTGTTTGCAGGTCGTCTAAAGCGGTATAAAGGGGGCTAACTTCCATGAGATTACTGACTACCTTATACATATTGTCTGAGAAGGATAAGCGCGCATTTTACCTCACCCGAGACAGCACACCAAGCGAAACAGCAAAGGTTGATTAACCCGATCCACTAGCGCACCATTATCGCCTTATAATATCTATCAAAGAGGGTTTGATGATGTCGAAAAAAATACTACTCGCCGCCGCTATTTTAGCTGCTTATTTACTATTATGGCCCGTCCCTGTCGAGCCTATTAGTTGGGCCGCCCCCACTGACAAAGGCTTTGTCGGTGATTTTAAGCAAAACAAAAAACTGGCTGCCATTGAGTTTATTACTTTACCCGACACTCATGGGCCCGAGGGTCTGGCAATATTAGGCGACGAAGTATACGCAGCAACCCGCGAAGGCTGGATTGTGCGCTATAACCAGCAAACGGGCGAACAGGTCAATTGGGTCAACACTGAGGGAAGCCCGTTGGGGATAGTATTTGACGCCGATAATAACCTACTGATTGCTGATGCCTATAAAGGTTTACTAAAGGTGTCGCCTGCTGGCGAAATTTCGTTACTAACGCGCACCGTGGACAATACCGATATAGATTACGCTGATGATTTGGATGTTACTGCAGATGGCAAGATATACTTTAGCGATGCTTCTACTAAATTTGGCGCACAGACTAACGGTGGAACCTACGCAGCTAGTTTACTAGATACTATGGAACACGGTGGCCATGGTCGGCTATTAGTGTATGACCCCGCAGATAAATCAACAAAACAGCTAATGGATGGCCTGAATTTTTCCAATGGCGTTGCAGTAGATGCTGACAGCCAGTTTGTTCTGATTAATGAAACTGGGTCATACCGCATTCACAAGTATTGGTTACAGGGAGATAAAACGGGCGAGTCAGAGGTATTAATCAATAACTTGCCAGGGTTCCCAGATAATATTGTCCGTGGCCGCGATGGTCGCTTTTGGGTTGGCCTAGTGTCACCGCGCAGTAAGCCACTTGATGACCTTTCTGCTTATCCCCTTATGCGCAAAATTTTCCAGCGTTTACCTCCCTTTATGCGTCCCCAAGCAGTTCCTTACAGCCATGTTTTTGCGATGACTGGTGAGGGAGAAGTACTGATTTCATTACAAGACCCTGATGGCGAGCACCATACTAACACCGGCGCTATAGAAACTGACGACTGGCTTTATATCAGTAGTTTACATGCGGACAATCTGGCCAGAATTAGTTGGCAAGATGTCGGTCTTGAGGGTGTCGAATAAACTATGTCAGACGCCCATTATCCTTTAGGCAAGAATTTACAAAACACCTTTTTTGAGGCTTTTAAAGATCAGGGTGATCTACATTATAGTGTGGTAGCACCCAGCCCACTGAATAATCCTGTACTGGTTAGCAGCAATGTCTTACTAGCTACAGAGTTGGGTTTAAACTCTGAGCACATGACTGATTCAGCCATGATAAACCTAATGGCGGGAGACCTTTCAGGTACGAAGTTACAACCCATAGCGGCTGTCTATTCGGGCCATCAATTTGGTGTTTGGGCGGGTCAGTTGGGGGATGGTCGCGCCATGACCTTGGGTGAGCTAGCCGTTGATGACATTAAAACGGGTAAATCTCAACTTTGGGACATTCAACTGAAAGGGGCTGGTGCCACGCCCTATTCTCGGTTTGCCGATGGGCGTGCCGTATTGCGCTCAAGTATCCGTGAATATCTGTGCTCTGAAGCCATGCATGGTTTGGGAGTAGCCACGACCAGAGCCTTATGCTTGGTCAATAGTGAAACACCCGTTTATCGAGAAGACGTAGAGTCTGCCGCAACCGTTTGTCGGGTTGCTCGTAGCCATATCCGTTTCGGTTCGTTTGAACATTTCCATTATCGTAATCAGCCTGAGGCTGTCAAAGCACTGGCTGATTATGTTATTGCCAGACATTTTCCGGAATGGGCTGAAAATAACCAGAAATACGTCAAACTAATAACCCATGCAGTAACCGAAACCGCCAAAATGATTGCTCAATGGCAGGCTGTAGGCTTTGCTCATGGCGTAATGAACACAGATAATATGTCTATCTTGGGAGACACGATCGACTATGGACCCTTTGGTTTTTTGGATGCCTATAATCCAGATTTTATTTGTAACCATTCTGATGCCAATGGCCGCTACTCCTTCAAAAACCAGCCCTCTGTAGGTCGTTGGAATTTAAATGCACTGGCTACCTCATTTATGAGTCTATTACCATCTGAAGCGCTAGTTACTGCGCTGAAAGACTACGAGCCTACGTTTTTGCAGCACTATCGACATCTGATGGCAACTAAGTTGGGCTTGAAGGAATATACCGAGAACGACGAGAGTCTCATTAATAATCTATTAAGGCTGCTGGAAGAAAACAAAGTCGATTATAGTTTGTTTTTTAGACAACTTTGCTACTTCTCAAATGATAACCGCGCCCTACGCGATATGTTTGTTGGCCGTGAGGCATTTGACGGCTGGGCGGAGCTATATATGCAACGCCTGAATCAACAGCCGCTCTCTGATGAGGGCCGTTTAACGGCTATGCTGCAAACGAACCCGAAATATATTCTGCGTAATTACATGGCTCAGGCTGCGATTGAAAAGGCTGAGCAAGGTGACTATTCAGAGGTCCATCTGTTACTTGAAGTCCTGCAAAACCCTTTTAAGGAGCATACACAAGCTGGGCATTACGCCGGTTTACCGCCCGATTGGGCTGAAACTATTTCGGTTAGCTGTTCTTCATAAAGCCTTAGTAGCTGTACTCTTGCTAGCCAGATGCAAATAAATTGCCGCGGAAATACCGGAGGCACCCGTAATCATACACATCACAATAATTTGGTAGCGAGCAGCAATAAGCGGCGCAACTCCTGACAAGATTTGCCCAGTCATCATGCCAGGTAGGGATACCAAGCCCACCGCCAGTAAACTATTAAAAATAGGGATCAATCCAGCTTTAAAGGCCTCATTGCGAGCGCTCAAGGGCTTAGTGCCGTGTTTGATTTCCATCACAAAACGCTCAGCAGCAACGCTGACAGCATTCATTGATGCGGCAAAAATCATGCCTGCTAAGGGAACAATCGTACTCGCTTGGTACCAGGGTCGT
The DNA here is from genome assembly GCA_018654575.1 of Porticoccaceae bacterium. Lineage (GTDB taxonomy): Bacteria > Pseudomonadota > Gammaproteobacteria > Pseudomonadales > Porticoccaceae > HTCC2207. Next base: position 6,756 of record JABILI010000008.1, on the reverse strand, counting down.
ATATCTAATACAAAATAGATAATGAACGCGAGGGTCGCACCGCCGCCGCAAGATATAGCGCACAAAGCCTGGCCATAATCATGCCATCCCTTTGTTGCAGCAAGCGGCCTCAGGGCGATCGAGCTGGCAACAACTAGCATAAAACTGAGTAGTCCTAACACCAGCCAAGAAGAATTGACTGCAAAAATCCAATTTAGGGCATAGCCAATCAAAATCAGTTGTATCAACATGCGAGCCAAGGCAACTATGCTGTCAGAAATTTCCAGCGACCAACGAAACATAACCGTTAACACCACGATAACGGGCACAAAGGCGAAAGCGACGTTAATAAAAGGGATGACTTCCATAATGACTCAGTCTAGTCTAAGTCTAATAGCTGTGACCAGATTAAAGTATAGCTAAGACACTCCATCACTTTTGACTTGAAGCCTTAGCTTGATATGGCAGTAACTAGCAACCAATAATGATTTTGTTACGCCTAAACCCAGCACCACCAGATACAGGCATAAGAATAGAGATTTCATATCAATTATGTGGCATTCTATTGACCTGAAACGCTGTTGAACCCATGGATTACATGAAAAAAATTATCTTACTTTCCTGTTTGTTTTTCGCCCAGTTGGCCGTGGCTGATATATTTAGGGTGTTTCGAGAAGTTGATGGGTCCACCAATTGGCAATGGATAGCTAACTTTTCCAGTAGTATTTTTATTATTGCGCTGTCATTGACCATAGCAAGGTTATTTTTTAGTCGCCGGCAAGCCCATCGTTATAATCGCGAATTAGAAGAAATTAAAGCTCAATTAGAACTGAGAGTGCAAGAGCGCACCGCGACGCTGAATGATGCAAACGCTCAATTAAAAGGAAGTAATAAAGCGCTGGAAACTGAGATTAGTGGCCACCTTGCCACCACTTCGCAATTGCGCCGATCTGAGTCTTACATCACAGAAATTTTGAGCTCAATGCCACTGATGCTGATAGGCTTAAATAACAAAAACAAAATCACTCAGTGGAATCATCGTGCCGAGGATATTAGTGGTGTCGCATCAGTAGATGCCGTTGGGAAAGATTTGTGGAAGGCTTATCCAGACATTACAGTAACCGCGGATCAGATTGCGCGTGCGTTAGAACAAAAGTCGGCAGTCTCTATAAAATACAGCCAGCGTGGGCAATATCATTTCGATATTACCGTCTACCCACTGACCGATCAGACTGATACTGGCGTTGTTATCCTGATCGACGATGTGACGCAAAAAGTCAAAAGTGAAACCATGCTTATCCAACGCGACAAAATGTCCTTAATGGGTGAAATGGCCTCAGATATGGCTCACGACATCAATCTGCCTCTGCGGGAGATGCTAAAGTCAATTAAGACCGTTCGCCAAGGTCTCACCGATGCACCCTTCGACCCTGTCGCCCTGAAAGAGATTCTGGAAGACAGCGTGATTCGAGGTCAACAGGCTAGATCAGTTATTGAAAATCTGATGGAATTTTCTAGTGGCGGCGGCGACGCTAAGTCTCAAGAAAATATTACTGACATTATTGATCATAGTATCGAGCTCGCCGAAGACGTATTGTCGGTCACCTCGGGGCTCAGGTTCCAAGACATCGATGTTACTGTCGACTATGCGGAAAACCTGCCTGACTTTGCTTGCTACACTACTGAGCTACAACAGGTTTTTCTAAGCCTAATACGCCATGCTTGCAACTCGCTTGGCAGAATCGAAGATGATAACCATAAACCAGCTATCCGTATTGCGGTGACGCAGCTTTATGACGATCTATGGGTTCGCTTTCATCATAATGGGGTAATGATCAGTGCCGACGATCAACAGTATTTGTTCGAGTCGTTCGCGACAGAGGAAAAAACTAACAATCAATACGATACTGATCAGCGGTTATCGTTCACGCACTTCATTATCACTGAGCAACACCACGGCCAGATAGCTGTCATCTCAGATGAGGACCAAGGAACTACCTTTAGCATTCAGCTTCCCATTAAGTAATCAGCAGTCAACTAAAGGTTTCTCAAAACCTCAAGAGGCGGCTGAACGACCACTTTGCGACTATATGCCACGCCCAGACTGCCGACCAAAATGCCACCTATACTTGGACCTGTATACCATAGCCACGAGTGAAGTGAGAACGGCAGGTCAAACATAAACCGTTGCAACATTGCGACAGAAAACTCAGCCCCGGCACTCGCTAACAGCCCTGCCATTGCACCCAAGACGCTGAACTCTATAAGTTGAATTCCCAGTATCAACCGCCGAGAACTCCCTAAGGTTCGCAATATGGCACTCTCTTGAAGACGCTCCGTCATCGACAAACTCACAGCAGCAAACATCACCAACACGCCACAACCTAAAATAAGCAAGGTCATCACCTCAAGTCCACGAGTGATCTGAGCAACAATGGTGCGAATTCGCTCAATGATCTTATCTAACTCGATGACCTGAACCGTGGGGTAATTGCGCAACAAATCATTCACTAGTAACTTCTTTTGCGGTGGAATATACAAACTAGTCATACTGGTTCGAGGATAATCTTCCAATAACCCTTCCGGAAACAAAAAATAGAAATTGGGTGTCATATTGTCCCAATTAAGGCTGCGCGCACTAGTTACCTGTGCTTCAAACGACAATCCACCGAGACTAAATGTCACTCGATCCCCTATCGTTAATCCCAGTTCTCCGGCCAACTCGTCCTCAATCGATAAGGGCGCAACTACCTGACCTTCAGGATCATCTGTAGTCGCAAGATTTGTCACTGCGGAAGAGTCCCACCACTCTCCTTGCGTGACTTTATTGCCCTCGGGCAGCTCCTCAGTCCAGCTAAGATTAAGCTCACGACGAAAAGACTCATGACTGTCTTTTTGCACCTCAGTGATCAACTTTCCATTAATGGCCGTCATTCTGCCGCGCACCATCGAGTACCAGCCCGCCGTATCCAGCTCTTGACCATTGACCAGCTGTTTAACGCCGTCTAGCTCATAGGAGGCTACATTAACCAAAAAATGGTTAGGGGCATCTTCAGCTAGCTGGAATCGCCACTCGTCTATTAGAGAAGTACGGACCACTACCATGATCATCAGTAACGCAATTGCTCCAGAAAACCCGACCATCTGTATTAAACTTTGCGCCTTACGACGCCAGAGGTTGGCTAAGGCTAAACGCCAAATGCTGCCTAAACGCTGGCCGTATTGCTTGCCCAGACGCAGCAAAAGTAACCCAGCTAAAATTGAAGCCAAAGCGGTGACGACAAATCCAGCCAATATAGCTAGTGACAGATAAAGATTATTGCTATACCACAGTAATAATCCAGCAATCGCACCAACACCAAGGATGACTCGCACTGCTGAACTGAGCGGCTTTAGCACTGCGTCTTGCCGCAGCACGACAAGGGGCGATTGGGCGGGTAAGTGCCATAGGGCGGGTAAGGTGAAGCCAGCCAGGCAAATTAACCCTGTCGCCAGACCCGTTATCCAAGATCTTGGCCCCGCCGCTGGCAGTGCAATGGGCAACCAATCACTGACGATAAATAGCAATAATAGATGAAACAAAAACCCTATCACCAGTCCGACCAGCGATCCTCCGAGACCCATCCAAATACTTTGCTGAAAATATATGTTTCGCACTCGATGAGCTGAAATTCCCCAGCTCTTGAACAAGGCCACCTGTTTGGTTTGCCCACTAGCAAAGTAATGGCTAGCAAGCGCCAGAGCAATGCCAGCTAAAACAACACCAATACTGCCTGCGAGGAGAAGAAAACGTCGACCTTTGTCCATTGTGTCAGCAATACTAGCTTGGGCCTGATCTGGTGTGATCAATCGATCATGGACATCCAATTGGGGCTTTAGCCAGGCAACATATTCGGAGAATTCCTTCTTTGCGTCTACCCCCGCCGCCATGAGATAACGATAGGTAACGCGACTACCTGGTTGAATAATCCCTGCACTAGGAATATCGGCATAGTTCATCAACACCCGAGCACCGAAAAAAGAGTAAGAGCCACCACTGTCTGGCTCTTCGACGAGAATTTGACTAACCTTGAGCGATGTATCGCCTAATTCAATCTGATCACCCAAGTCAATATTAAGCAGTGGGAGCAATCTTGCATCGACCCAAACTTCGCCCTGAGGTGGACCATAATCAACCTCTTCAATCAGGCTCTCATCACTGGTAAAAGGTGTTGTAGACCGCTTGATAAAACCACGTAATGGATAACTGGGCTCAACAGCTTTAATTGAAGCCAGATGCATGTCTTCATCATTGAACACCATTGATGAGAAACTCAGCATTTGAGCCGTAGAAACCTTTTTGCTCTGGGCTTCTAAAAGCCAGGCTGCATTAGTGACTTTGCTACTTTGCACCACTAAATCTGATGCTAGAAAACTACTAGACTCATTGCTCAGTGTTCGCTCTATACGCTCGGCTAACAGGGACACTGAAGTCACTACAGCCACCGCAAGGACAAGAGCCCAGAGAATCAAACCTAACTCTCCACCACGCCAGTTGCGCAGCAGCATCCTTAGAGACAGCATTAACGCACCATCTCACTGTTATTCTCAGTGGATGCTTCACGACCCGCATGTAATTGCAGTGTACGGTTGCATCGTGACGCTAAATTCATTTCGTGGGTCACAAGCACCAATGTAGTACCCTCTTCCCGATTAAGGTCAAACAACAAATCGTTGATAATCTGACCAGTGCCAGTATCAAGATTACCGGTCGGTTCATCAGCAAATAAAATAGTTGGTCTACAAGCAAAGGCTCGCGCTACGGCCACGCGCTGTTGTTCACCCCCAGAAAGCTGTCGTGGATAATGGGCCGTTCGATGATTTAAGCCCACCCTCTCCAAATAATAACGGGCTGTTTCCAGTGCCTTTACATCACCGTTAAGTTCAAGCGGTAATGCCACGTTTTCTAGTGCGGTTAATCCCGGCAGAAGATGAAAAGACTGGAACACAAAGCCAACGTCTTTAGCTCGCACAGCTGCGCGCCCCTCCTCATCCATCGCCGTAATATCTTTATTGTTAAGGGATACTGTGCCCGAACTGGGAAGATCCAACCCGGCCAATATACCCAACAATGTCGACTTACCTGAACCCGACGGTCCAACAATGGCTATGGTTTCACCATCAGCAGCTGACAGATTAATCTGATCAAGAATACGTAACGTACCCTCAGTCGTGACCACCTGTTTACTCACATTACGAACTTCAATCATCGTTTTGTTCCATTATTACCGTAATCCCTTACACTGCTAGGGCCAATTTTAAATATTCAGACTAGAGAAGAATTTATGCGACTTTTTTTCCAGCGCCTATGTTGCCTGTTTCTTGTACTCGGTGCCAACACTTATGGATCAACCATATTAGTGCTAGGCGACAGCCTAAGCGCAGGATACGGTATAAACCCTGAAAAGGGTTGGGTAAATTTGCTGCAAAAAGATTTGCATCCCAAGCACAAAATAGTCAATGGAAGCATCAGTGGTGACACGACTGGCGGAGGCCTGGAACGGTTACCATTGCTTTTAGAGAAATTTCAGCCTGACTTCGTCGTGCTCGAACTAGGCGGTAATGATGGCTTGCGAGGCCATCCTCTCAGTTTAATGAAGAGCAACTTAACGACGATGATCGCGCTATGTCGTGAGCAAAATGCGATGCCTATATTATTCGGCATGCGTATCCCACCCAACTACGGTCGCCGCTACACCCTAGCCTTTGCTGCAGTCTATCCCTCTCTCGCTAAAGAACAGAACGTTCTACTCATTCCTTTTCAGCTTGAAGAACTCGTCGTTACCAAAGGTATGATTCAAGAAGATGGCCTACATCCCACCGAACTCGCACAGCCCATCATGAAGGCTGTCGTCCTAAAGGCACTTAACTCGTCGCTCGAGAATATCTAGAAAAGCCTACTAATTAACACCACGAGGATGCTCGATAGCTTCACCTGAAGCCTTAAGGAACACCTTTAACTGAGAGATTAGTCCACCGCTAAAAATTAAGCCACAACCGATCAATTCAGGGGTGGTGAGGTACTCGTCGAGCAACCACCAACCTCCGATCGCAGCAAACACCGCTTCAAAGCTGAGAATGAGCGCGGCATGCGATGCTGGAGCTGTGCGCATGCTCACCACCTGCAATGAAAAGCCAATACCCGACGCCAAGACACCCACAAATAATAATGACACAGCTGCGCCTTTAACCGCCTGCCAATCCCAAGTCTCAAAGATAAGCATCGCCAGCCAGCTAAGCAGTGCGGCGATGGCAAATTGTAGAAACATTAGCCGGAATACTGATATTTTATTGGCTACTTTTCCAGTGTAGATAACATGTAAAGCCCATAATACTGAACTCAATAACATCAACCCATCGCCAATTAAAAACTCGTCGGTTTGAATCTGTCCAAGAAAATACAATCCCACTAAAGAGAGGAAAACACCAATCCATGTGGGCCATTCTGTTCTACTGCCCATGAACAACCCGATTAGGGGTACAAAAATAATATAAATACCTGTTAAAAAACCTGCCCGAGCAACGGTTGTATACAAAAGACCTGACTGCTGAACTAACATGCCAGCAGCCATAATAGTGCCCAGCTGGAATGCTTTTATATCCATTGGCTGAAAAACAAAAACCTTTTGCGGTTTTTCCATAATGTACCAGATTGGCACAATAGCGATAGTAGCGATGACAAACCGACCAAAGACAAACGTAAAAGGCCCAACATGGTCCATTCCTGTACTTTGGAAT
>JABILI010000010.1 GCA_018654575.1 Porticoccaceae bacterium | reverse complement strand
GCTTTAGAGTTTTAACCTCTGGACCCACTTCAACCACAATACCTGCGCCTTCGTGACCAAGAATAGCCGGAAATACTCCCTCGGGATCGTCTCCCGACAAGGTGAATGCATCTGTGCGGCAAACGCCTGTCGCCTTCATTTCGACCAAAACCTCACCGGCTCTTGGTCCTTCTAGATCTACTTCAACGATTTCTAATGGTTTTCCAGCTGCAAAAGCAACGGCTGCGCGTGTTTTCATATCCTTACTCCAAAATTGGTCTATTTTTAATGTGTCTCGCTACTAAACACCTTTTATTATGGGTGTACCTTACCTCGTTGACTAAAATATGACAGCCATCGTTCTCACCATAAACTAACGACTACCAAGGCCATCGATCAGTAAAAAGCCCCCCCTTCACATACACGTACAATCGTAAGCACCGAATGATAGAATCAGGTAAACCTTATGATAAAGCTGTTGAGGATGAGAATAAATTGAAGTGTGGCGTAATATTTTTCTTGCCTCAGGGTGAACTAGATGTATTGGCGTCCAGCAAATCCTGTCCCACGTCCTTATCCGATCATCCGATAAGGACGGCGGTAGTTATTATAAGTAGAATTGGCCCAAGCTTATTTAGACGGTTCATTGCCAGTTTTTTTAAAATTTGTAGTCTAATTTTTAGTGATTTTTATAGTCTGTAGCGAAGTATATTCCTCAAGCCCATAAGAACCGAATTCAACTCCAAAGCCTGACTGTTTTACTCCACCGAAGGGTGCATCCGGCTGAATCGCACCGTGGTCATTAACCCACGCCGTACCGCACTCCAACTGCTGTGCCAGCGCGGCCGCTCTAGTTACATTGCTGGACCAAATAGATCCGCCTAAACCACTCTCATTTTGGTTGGCCCGCCCGATAATAGTTGAGACATCCGAGTATTTAATTACCGGGACAACGGGGCCGAACTGCTCTTCGTCGACTAAACGGTGGCCATCTTCTAGATCGGCAATTATAGTCGGGGCAAAGAAAAAACCATCGCCTTCAATAGGGTGCCCACCGGCAATAAAGCGACCACCATTTGCCTTAGCATCCGCCACGAGATCAGTAACAATAGCCAATTGCGCTTTATTCTGTAATGGGCCCAATTCAACCCCATCCCGCATACCATCGCCTATCACGACTGTCTTAGCAAGTCGTGCGAGTTCCTCGCAGAGATCCTCGTAGATCGACTCATGTACATACAGACGCTTTAAGCAAGCGCAAGTTTGACCATTGTTGTGAAAAGCTGCGGCAAATAATTTGGGTGCAACTTCTTTAACATTGACATCATCAAGAACAATGCCAGCATCATTGCCGCCCAATTCAAGTGTCAAACGTTTTAAATTAGCAGACGCAGCCTGCATGATATTTCGACCGGTCTGTGTCGACCCTGTAAAGACAATTTTGTTTACATCCGAATGTTTCGATAGGGCCTCACCAATACTGGCATCTCCGGTGATTACGTTTAAGACTCCCGGCGGTAATATTTCACTAACCATTTCAACAAACCGAATAGTCGCCAACGGCGTGAGTGGCGATGGCTTAATGACCACAGTATTACCCGCTCGCAGCGCAGGCATCACATGCCAGATAGCGATCATCAGTGGCCAGTTCCAGGGCGTTATAGACGCCACAACTCCCAACGGCTTACGAAATACCTGAATACTAGCAATGTCATCTTCCTGAATAATATCTACAGGTAAATCCAACTCTGCAGTATAGTGCGTCCAGGCAATCGAACCACCTACCTCCATACCTGAGCCAACACCGTTTAGGCCAGACATGGGTTTACCCGTTTCCGCTGTAACCAGCGCCATCAAATCAGCCATATTTGCCTCAAGGGCGTCACCAATCGCATGAATTTTTGCCTTACGCTCTTCCTGAGAGGTTTTGCTCCACTCAAAAAATGCTGCTCTCGCAGCGGCTACCGCTTGGTCCACCATCTCAACGTTCGCGCTTTGGCAGATAGCGAAAACATCACCATTCGCAGGATTGACAACCCCAAAAGTTGATCCCGACTGAACTTTTTCGCCATTAATAATATTATTATATTCTTCCATTTTTCATTCTCGAGTGTTTTGTTCAAAAATTATCTGGCTAGCTGATAGGCTCCGCCTTTAGTTAGAATGCAAGCTTGGAAAAAGGCTATATGCCATCCATGCGCCTCAAGCTCACCCTAAAGCGACCTTATATTTAGGTCGAATGACCAATTAATACTAGCTCATGTGATCTATTATTGCTAGCGCTAATCCAAAAAAAACAGTAATTTCATTCAGGCGGCCTGAAATCATGTTCTGGAGCCCCCAAAAACGAGTCGCACACACGCTCGACCGGAAACCGCAATGGTGTGATGACCTAAAATATAGCGCGACGGCCAGAAAAATAACAAAAAAAGGAGGTGAAGGACTTATCACCTTTAGAATTTTCGATAGTTGCCACCATTCGGGTGCATCCATCGTTAAGGATCATAATGCGGCAATTTATATGTCAAAGGAATCGAGGCATACCATGCCCCGATGACCCAATTCCACAGCCATTAAATTAACATTAACCTAATTGATGTGCGGCACGCTCTCCCTCATGGACAGCACCTTCCCACATCTGAAACCCTTTAAGCTCTGCGTGGGCAAATGCAATTCTCCCGTGCTTTTCACGAATCACATCACTAGCCGATAGGCCACCATTTTTATTAAAGAAAAAACCAGGTGGTGTCACAACGTATGCATGGCCTTGGCGATTAACGGTGATTCCTGCGATGTCTTTCTCCGCATCAAATCCCGCTGGGCCAAACATCTTCGTAAACTGCTGTACCACTTTGTGCTCAATGTCAGCGTAGCTCATCCCAAGCATCATCATTCTACCCGCAGCGCATTGCTCTTTAACTGGCAGACCTGGCACACAAAAAGAATTATACATGGTCAGGACAGTCGGCTTGCTTGGATCTAAAGGCATCGGTTCTTCGCCATCCAAAATCATCTGGCGTCGCAGCGTAGTGAACCATCCAAGGTCATCCCCAAACCATCTAACTGACGCCACGCCAAGTTTCTCCATGAACTTCCAATTTGTTAAAGCCACATTTATGATCATCATCGGAGAGTGATGGAATGACTCCATCGCCTCTTTATATCTATCGGGCAAGTCAGTAACTACGCGTTTGTTCAGGTGTTGTTGTCCGGCCATAACGACCTTTTTAGCCGATATACGAGACATCTTTCCGCCGTTCAAATATGTCACTAAAACTCGATCTGAATCTTCAGGAGCTCCATCATGCTTGACATTTACGACTAAGGAGCTTAATCGCATGCGGGTAGTCTGCTTAGGATCATCGATAACATCCCAATCTACAGGATTTGAAAGGACATGGTTAATGTTTTTTGTTTCACCAAATATTTTAGGAATCAATTTTTGAACAATATGCCTGAGTATCCCGGTATTCCCTCCAGGAAAACTCGCTAAATAGATATAGTCTGTAGCGTCGCCAATACCCAAGAGCGGATCCCCGCCCAAGCCCATACGACCGAAAGCGCGCCCGTATTGCATGACTCCAGGCTGAAGAAAATTAAATGCCTGATAAGCTGATATTACATCAGTCCCTAGCCCCGTTCCCATTGCCGCCGCAAAAGGATTTAGGTACTCATCAATAGCAGGATTATCGATCCCCATTTCATTTATCAAAAATTCCTTGTAAGTCATTGAATCAAGCCACTCAGCCCAATCATCTCGCTCAGGTGGTTGACGATAAACCTCCATCCAAAGAAGATCTTGTTTTGTCTTTTCGTCAGTAGGAACATCCTTGAATCGGTTGCTCCAAGGATTTACTGCCATAGCATGATCATCATAAAACCAACCAAGATCTTGGGCCTCCCAATTAATGTGCATTGGCGAATAGGCATCATAGGGTATCTTAAGCTTAGAGTTTGTCGGCTCTTGCCATGTCAAATCCATTGGCAGGCCCAACTCTTCCCATATAGGACCATACATACCGATGTTTTTTGCATGCTCAAGCGGCCATACTGCGCCAGTAGAACCTTGCGGGCCCCACAATTTATAACCATCAACGTCAAACTCGTTTTGGCGAGCCTCTCCACCAAACATCGCGTGATTATCAAGAATTAAGACCTTAGCTGAAGGATGATCTTTTAAATAGTAATAAGCGGCGCTACATCCTGCAAACCCAGCGCCAACTACTACTAAATCATATTCTTCATTAAGTTCTGCAGCGTCACTGATCTGCTGTTCAAAACCAAGGTCTCGAAATGAATGGGCCGCATTGACCACTAAGTGCGTATTACCATTTGAGGAGGCATAATCACCTACGCCTCCGGGTCCAGTCCAATCTTTCGTTAAACCAGCGTAAGGTACATGGGTGCGTTGACCCAGCTCACTGGACATTACACCGGGTGCTTTTGCTGACAGCAAAGCCACTCCACTTCCGACCATAGTCCCGCTAACAAAATCACGTCGAGTGATTACCTTTGATTTTATAGATGCTTTTGTTTTATTTTCATCTTTCATTTATTGTATCTACCTCTTTTTTGATGAAGATTAATCACAATATAATATGGTTACTAGCGCCTAATATCTCTGAAAGCTAAATTTCTTGTCCTCAATGAGAATTAGACTTGTCGCTTAAGTCGAACTCTCCGAGCACATACATCTCACCATTAGACCACCACTGCCCATTAACCCTTTCCCATAAAAAAAGCATTTTAAAGGTAAACGGTTCAACGCCCATCTCTCGTGGAAAAGTTACGTGAAAATTAGCCCAATCCCAGCCGGCATCTCCTTTGACAAAAGTATTAAACGACTCAATTCTGACATTCGCTACGATGACTTCTTCATAAACTGGTTTCAATCCATCACGACCAATATGAGTGTTTCCTTCGTTGTCGGTTGAAATAGCATCATCAGAATAAAATTTATTTATGATCGAATCTACATCATTTTCTCGAAAGGCCTGCTCTTTTAAGTCATATTTAGCTCGAATGGCCATTTTAAAGCTGTCTAACTCAGATAGGTCCTCTTCTCCGCGTTGAGGCGCACAGCCAAACATTAAAAGGAGAGACAAAATGGTTATGGGGTAAAAGATAATTGGTAAAAAACGAGATTTCCCTATTTTTATTCGATGCATTATGAGATCCTTGTATTATTGCGTTAAGTTAATAGAGCATTTGATCTATTAATAATAGTTCATTCGACCCAGCAAGTCTAGCGCCCAAATTAATGTACCTTAAATTTTCCTGAGTAATCGTATATGGCTCGAACAACTGGCAAACGCACTCCTACAAATCGATCTGGAACAGCCGTTAGGGAAAAAGGCGCCGAAAGAATTGATGAAATAATTCGAACAGCGAAAGATATTTTTATTACGCAAGGTTTGGCGAGCTTAACAACGCGACAAGTCGCAAAAAATCTAGGCATCAGCGTGGGAAATTTACACTACTACTACGCGACTAAAGATGCCTTATTACAGGCCATCATCAATAGCGTCCTTGAAGGTTATGATGAGGATCTTAGACGAGAATCACTACGGTTTCCCGATTCTCCGCACGAACGTCTCCAAGCGTTTATTCACTACTTGCTAACTGACGTAAGAAAACCTGATGTGAGGGGATTCTTTTATCAATTTTGGGGGCTTTCGACACACAACGCGTTTGCAGAGTCTCTGCGATATGAAATGTACGTACATTTTATGGAATCAATCCTAGAAATATTATCCGACGTACATCCTGATATGAGTAAAAAAAGGCTGGAGGGTCTAGCCCTAAGTATGCTCACATTTATTGAAGGTCTTCATGTGACATATGGATCAAGTGAAAAGTTCTTAGATAACTTCCCGAATTTCGATGAAATGGCCTACCTGCAATTAATGAGGCTAGCGCAGGCTTAACTCAAATGACAAGCAATCAGCTATCTAAATTAAAAATAGTGGACGGGCATTAAGGCTCAATCCCTCCCACACCTTTTCTGGCATTCTCAAATTTTTGGTAAAAATCTCCATAGAAGATAGCGACTTGCAAAAATATCAGCTGAAGTGACACTTCCGACTAAAGTGGTAACATATCTTTCCTTTTATTAGGTCTTTTTTACTATAAAGCACGAATATTGCTCAAGAATATAAATCAAACTGAAGTTAATTAAGTCATTAGCCTCTACGCTTTGCGGAGGGTCCTCAATTTTTTAGCAACACCTCCAGAGAAGGGTGTGCAGGAAATTGATCGCTTCGGACTAATTCCAGAAAACATCCCATAACTGATTGATCAACTTTATTGCTGTAACACAGGAGTCCAAGTAAACTGATTAACTTGTGGGGCCAAACGTTACTTATTATTCGGATGTCAAAACTCAAAGTTGTAGAAACACTCCTAGAAAATTTTCGCATGCGGCGGTCGATTCGCGGTGGCTCCTTAGTTATTTCGGTATTTGGCGACTCTATTTCGCAACATGGCAACAGTATTTGGCTCGGCAGCCTAATTGATGCACTCAAGCCCTTTGGAGTCAACAGCAGGTTGGTGCGAACAGCAGTGTACCGCAACAGCCAAAATGGATGGCTTACATCGGTGCAGTCCGGTCGACGCAGTTACTATAGTTTTACCGAATATGGCCTACGCCACTACGAAAAAGCAGCACGACGAATCTATGCCGAGAGCGGCAGTGATTGGGATGGGCAGTGGACCCTTGTCTTCACTGGTTCAGTCGCCGAAACTTCACGCGAAACTCTTCGTCGCGAGCTTCAATGGCTGGGTTTCGGGAATCTAGGGACTAGTGTGATGGCCTGTCCTTGCGCCAACCGGCAGTCACTAGACGAAACTTTACATGAGTTACAATTGGCCGACTGCGTGGCGGTTATGCGCGCCACAACCGATGAACTCAAGTCCGATCAAGTGTTAAACGAGATGGTTAAAAATTGTTGGGATTTGGATCAGCTAGCAGAAAAATATGATCAATTCCTACAACTATTTAGGCCGCTTCTCAAAGCCGTCGAAAATGCCGAATCGCTGCTACCAGAGGATGCCTTTCAAATCCGAACCTTATTGATCCACGAGTATCGTCGCGTGCTGTTAAAAGACACAGATCTACCGCATCGTGTGTTACCCAAAAACTGGATTGGCCACACAGCATCGAGTATGACAGCCGACTTGTATAAACTAACTCAATATGACGCAACGGTATTTTTACGCAATAACATGCAGACAGCCGACGGACTACTACCCCCAGCTTCTCCCTCCTACTATCGACGTTTTGGCGGCCTCTAACGTCAGCAGCTCCTTAATCGCTTTGACGACAGTATTTTATTAAGTGGGACATCATTCATCGATACCTCCTAGACCTCTCACTGGCCTCCAGACCGCTTAAGAAATTATACTCTAAATCCTCAGACACCCCGCAAGTCAACGATACGCTGTGCTTTGCCTTGTGAACGCGGTACACCGCCAACGTCGATGACGTCAATCTCGGCAGAAACACCAATCATATCCTTGATTCTTTTTGCCACCTGTTTCTCTAACTCCGCGCGATCATATTGCCCGGACACAACCTCGCAATTAATTTTTATGCTGTCGAGGTTGCCTTTTTTGTGTAACTCGATTTGATAATGGGGACTCAAACCGTCTATCGCTAAAATATGTTCTTCGATCTGACTGGGGAACACGTTGACACCTCGCACTATCATCATGTCGTCCGAGCGCCCACTGATTTTCTCCATCCGTCGCATCGGCCTAGATGTACCAGCGAGTAGACGGGTCAAATCACGAGTTCTATAGCGAATAATTGGCATCGCTTCTTTGGTCAATGAGGTAAATACTAGCTCTCCAGATTCACCGTCGGGCATTACCTTACCGGTCCGTGAATCGATAATCTCAGGGTAAAAATAATCTTCCCAGATGGTCGGCCCATCCTTAAGATCGACACACTCCTGCGCTACACCGGGACCCATCACCTCTGACAGGCCATAGATATCCACAGCATCAATGCCGAGTCGTTCCTCTATTTCGACGCGCATCTGGTTGGTCCAGGGTTCAGCACCAAAAATACCAATTTCTAATGAACTAGCCCGAGGATCAAGACCCTGCTTCTCAAATTCATCGATCAAATTTAAACAATAAGACGGCGTTACGGTGATAATTCTTGGTTTGAAGTCATTAATGAGCTGCACCTGTTTAGGGGTCTGACCGCCAGACATTGGCACCACCGTGCAACCGAGTTTCTCTGCTCCATAATGGGCACCCAAACCTCCGGTAAATAGCCCATAGCCATAGGCATTATGTAAGATATCTCCCGCTCGTCCGCCGGCCGCGCGAATACTTCGTGCAACTACATTGGCCCAATCGTCAATATCGCCGCGCGAATAACCTACCACCGTCGGCTTACCCGTCGTGCCACTCGACGCATGAATACGCGAAACCTTTTCGCGTGGGATAGCAAACATACCGAAAGGATAGTTATCGCGAAGATCATTTTTTTCAGTGAATGGTAATTTACTAAGATCGTCAAGAGATTGAATATGGTCTGGATGCACACTCGCCTGATCAAATTTTTGTCGATAAAATGCTACATTGTCATAGGCGTGTTTGATCGACCACTGCAATCGCTGCAATTGTAAACTTCTCAATTCGTCAATGCTGGCGCGTTCAATCGACTCCAACTGGGCGTTATTTTGGTCTGGTATCTCCGCCTTTGTCGTCATAATTTCTCCCTAAAATCTAGTTAATAACGACATCGTTATTTCTTTGCCGTCGATCATCTGACGAATGGATAATCTGAGCAGCCACGCCTAGACGCGCTGTACAATCATCGCTATGCCCTGTCCGACACCAATTACCGACACTTGCACATTATTGTCTAGTGCGGCCTCGCGGGTATCACCGACGACTGTGAATGACGGACTTGATAACATGTGCACTAACACCCTTGGTAATTCGGTGAGCGCTTTTCCATGAACGCACTAACGCCCTCCCTGTAGTCGTCACTTCGCCCGGCGACACCCTGTAATTCACATTCTAAATCGAGTTGCTGATCCAAGTTGTGGGAACTGGACACGAGTAGCGCTCGCTTTATGAGCGCAAGACCCAGAGTAGGCGCACTCGCCAACTGCTGTCCGATATCAGAG
>JABILI010000015.1 GCA_018654575.1 Porticoccaceae bacterium | reverse complement strand
ATATGGTAAATATTCGCGGTTTGGCCTCTCTTAATCAACTACGCCACAAACTGTTCTTTGAGTTTGAATTTCTGAACCTTACCTGCAGGGTTACGCGGCAATATATCAACAAAGCGCAGCTCAGTAGGCAATTTATAACGAGCCAGAGAATCACCTGCAAAGGCACGCAGCTCTTCAAGATCGAGACTAGTTCCCTTTTCAAGAACAGCAATGGCAGTGACGGCTTCGCCCCACTTCTCATCGGGCAACCCTATGACCGCCACCTCAAGAATAGAAGGATGTCCGTAGAGGATGCTTTCGATCTCTGCCGGATAGACGTTCTCCCCTCCCGTAATAACCATATCCTTGACCCGATCACATAGAAACAGAAAATCTTCATCATCAAGGTAACCAATATCGCCACTGTGAAACCAGCCCTGGGTATCAATGGCTTCGGCAGTCGCCTCAGGGCGATTCCAATAACCCTTCATAACATTTGGCCCTTTGATACAGACTTCACCGTGAACGCCTGCCGCCACCGGCTTGTTTTGCTCATCGACAATACGGACTTCAGTAAACATAGGCGCTTTGCCTGCTGAGCCTACTTTAACCATCGTCAAATCACTGCTTAATAGACTGGCAAAAGGCGCGGTTTCGGTAAGACCGTAGCCCTGACAGAAACTGACATTACGATCACCATAGGTTTTGATCAGTGGCACTGGTACCGGCGCGCCACCGCAGGTTAATGTGCTAATACTTGATAGATCTGTGGAGGCAAAACTCTCATGCTGGGCCATCATTAAGAACATAGTTGGCGCGCCAAACATACTACCTACCTTGTGCTTCTCGATGAGAGCAAGAACCGCTCCCGCATCAAAGCTGCGTAGCAAGACCACCTCAATACCCTTAGCCAGAGATAGCAGTGTCGTTACGTTGAGGCCGCCAATGTGGAATAAAGGTGCGCAGGTTAAGGTGGTCGTGGTCATGGTATCTTCACCAAAACACACATTAATGCTATTCCAAAACACATTGCCGTGGGTCAACATCGCGCCCTTAGGCAGCCCAGTGGTGCCAGAGGTGTACATGATAAAGGCGATCTCATCTGCACCAACATGCTCGCTCGCAACAATCGGGTCAGCACCTACCATAAGCGGTTCAAGTGCCTCCCACCCGTCAGCGTCATTCTCTATGGTGAGATAACGCGCACAATTTAAATTGGCTTTTTCTTCTTCGATCAGTGGCTGCAACATATTGTCAGCAAACATCACGGTGATGTCCGCATCATTGGCAATAAATATAATTTCCGGCCCTGTTAAGCGAAAATTAAGTGGCACAAAAACAGCCCCAAGACACCCGCAAGCATAGAGTATTTCTAAAAATGATGGGTGATTAAGGCCTATATAACCCACCCGATCACCACGAGAGACTCCGCCATCTCGTAATATAGTCGCTAAACGGCGAACCCTATCTCCTAGTTCAGCGCAGGTCCAAGTCTCACCTTCAAAAGTAAGTGCTTTTGCATTAGGCGTAAGTGACGCTCGACGTAAAATAGTATGACCCAAACCAATATCTGCTATTTGTGGATTTGACATAAAACCTCTCTTTGATTATTTTTTTATTTGCTCTGGTGCCTTCGCTCCACGGCATAAGCTACTCGCTAGTTTTCATTGTACTTTTAGATCTTCACGCAACGTTTCAGCCGAAATTACTTAATCCTCTTGCTCGCCGTCTTCATCGTCACCTGTTACTGCATCTACAATACCGCCAACGACTTTAATAGGCGCGGTTACGACCGCTATAGTCACATCGGTAACAGCCTCCACTGCCATCACAGCAAGACAGCCAGTCTGGGGAAGACACAACACTAAAATAATCGCTAAACACTTCATATTTTGTTCTCCTTCCATAAGGCCTGAATTATGCAATGCTCGTCAATTATTTGATAGCCCAAAAAACTCAAAAGTTTATTAATACGGTTCGCGCTTTAGAAGGTACGCAAAACTCCGATTGGATCTGGATATATTCATTTCATCTATTTATTTACTTGTCCAAAGAGCATTAAAGCATTAGAATTATTAGCCATCTAAGCATCTAAGCATCTAAGCATCTATAATATCGAATTAAATAACAATAAGGACTTTGCTCAATGAAGATTGAAACACAAGCGATTCATGCTGGCTTCGATGATGACCCAACAACGCGAGCCGTTGCTGTTCCCATCTATCAAACTACCTCGTACAGCTTTCGAGACACTCAGCATGGCGCAGATCTATTCAACTTGGCCGAACCAGGTAATATTTACACTCGCATTATGAATCCAACCAACGACGTACTTGAACAACGCATTGCACAGCTGGAAGGTGGCATTGGTGCATTGGCAGTGGCATCAGGTATGGCAGCAATTACCGCGGCGATACAAACCGTTGCTCGAGCCGGAGACAATATTGTTAGTGTCAGTCAACTGTACGGCGGAACCTACAATTTTTTTGCTCACTCCTTGCCAAACCAAGGTATTGAAGCACGCATGGCCTCCGGTGATGATATCGACGCACTAGAAGCATTAATAGACGACAACACTAAAGCTTTGTTTTGTGAGTCGATTGGCAACCCGGCAGGTAATATCGTTGATATCCAAGCGCTATCGGATATGGCACACAAGCATGGGGTTCCTGTAATTGTGGATAACACAGTTGCAACACCCGTACTGTGTAAACCCTTTGAGCAAGGTGCAGACATCGTCATTCACTCGCTGACTAAATATATTGGTGGTCATGGCACATCGGTTGGTGGCGTGATCATTGATTCAGGTAAATTCCCTTGGAAGGACCACCCTCGATTTCCAGCGTTTAATCAGCCAGATCCCTCCTATCATGGTGTGGTATATGCTGATGCATTAGGCGAAGCTGCCTTCATTGGTCGTGCGCGAGTAGTACCTTTACGCAACATGGGTGCCGCCATCTCTCCTTTTAATTCATTTTTAATTTTGCAGGGTTTAGAGACTCTTCCTCTACGCATGGAACGACACACTGAAAATGCATTAAAGGTTGCTCAATACTTATCTGCGCATGAACTCGTTGAATGGGTTAATTATGCAGGTCTTAAAAGTGATAAGTACCATAAGCTGGCAAAGAAAGTAGTTTCAGGTAAGCCATCAGGTATTTTAAGTTTTGGCATTAAAGGTGGTGAAGCCGCCGGCGGTAGGTTCATTGACGCCCTGCAACTCGTTAAACGCCTGGTAAATATTGGTGATGCTAAATCCCTAGCATGTCATCCTGCCAGCACAACTCACCGTCAACTGAATGATGACGAATTAAAGTCTGCGGGAACTAGCCGTGAGATGATTCGTATCTCTGTAGGTATCGAGCATATTGATGACATTATTGCTGATATAGATCAGGCTCTCAGCACGTCAAAATAATAATAAAATAACAAAACGGCACCTTTGGTGCCGTTTTGTTTCTCTTGTATCCATCCAATATTGACCTAATGCCTTTCCTGACGCCAGGCTCTGCAGATAAGCTTCTTTTAAACCTCAATCTTCTTCGCATATTGCACAGCACAAAAAGAAAACACTGAAAATAACAAAAAGCCGACCGCAATAGGAATGAGGTCAGTTGCTAGAAAAATATTGATAATCATCGCAATAGCTACGGCAAGTAAACTAGTAAAAGACCCTATAAATGCAGCGCCTAAGCCAGCAATATGACCCACTGGTAGCATTGCCATTGCGTTTAGGTTGCCAAACAACATGCCCATGAAAAAGAAACCAAAAAACATAGTGCTTACAAATAGCCATAATGGCGGCACACCATCAAAGTAGAGCGTGATAGACATCAACGTAATTCCGAATGCCATAGAAAAAAGCAACGCACGATCACAAATGGTCTGCATACCCCACTTCATCACCATCATGCCATTGAGAAAAGAAGCCAGTCCTATAGCAAAAGCTAAGGTGGCAAATACCAGTGGGAACCACTCGCCCGTATCGTAAATGTCTTGGAAAATCGTTTGTGAACCACTTAAGTAAGCCAGAAAAGCACCAAAAATAAAGCCCATCGCAACTGAATAACCCATGACTTGTCGCTGCTTCAACAACCACCAGCAAGAATCAGTGAAATGGCGCCATGCAAACTTTTTACGATTAGCTCTGATCAAGGTTTCAGGTTGACGCCAGAAAAACCAAGCGCCAGAAATAACGGCAACAATCCAAAATACAGTAAATATTTCGCGCCAATGGAAGTACTGCATCACAGCTTGCCCGACCAACGGAGCAAGCATGGGTACCAGTATAAATATAACCCCGATAAACGACATAACCCTAGCCATGGCCTTACCTTCATACTGATCACGTATCACAGCCATGGAGGCAACTCTAGGGCCTGAGACGCCAACGGCTTGTATTACTCGCCCTAACAACAAAACCTCGATGGATTGAGCAAAATAGCAAATAAAGGTGCCCATGATAAATATAATCAACCCAATCAATATGGTCAGTCGGCGACCTCGCGCATCAGAGAATGGACCGAAGAATATTTGGCCTAGCGCCATCCCGCCAAAAAATAATGAAATCACAAGGTAGGTTTGCTGGGGACTCTGACTATTTAAGTCAGATCCAATTTGATTTAATGCAGGCAACATCGCATCGATACTTAGCGCAACTAGCGAGGTCAAAAGCGCCATTAACGCGATAAATTCCAGTAGTGGCAATGGTGGCTTAACAGGCGTCGTTGCCGCAGTCGTTGTCATGGAAGGTTTTAGCCTTTTAGGAGATGCAAAAATAGGCGCGGATTGTTCCACACTTTAAGTGGTCACGCAATTACATGCAGTTGCTAAGCTGAGCCGCGGTCTTTGCCCAGTATAAAAGTGCTAGAGTATCTAAAATTTCAGTTAGTAGACTGTAAACCCAACCCGAATAGCGATTTTCGACAGTGCTTTATGCTAGGGTTAGCAACTCATCAAAACGTATCGGTTTTAGCTCGCACTAACTACAGCGAGCAATAAAAAATATAAAGGAGACAAAATGGATCGAATGCCACTAAGAGCCATGATTCTTTTCTTGTGCTCTCTAGTATCGAATTCAGCCATGGCTAGTTTTGATCAAGCGATCAATGAAAGCTTTAAGCCCATTGCAAAAGCACTTGCGGACATTGTTTTCTTTTCAGTTCCTATTAACGGAACTCAAGCACCAATCATCGTCATGCTACTAGTCACTTGCGGCTTATTTTTCACTCTTTATTTAGGATTTATTAACTTTAGAGGCTTTGGCCACGCACTACGTATCGTTCGAGGTGACTATTCAGACAAAAAGGCGCCTGGTGAAGTCACCCATTTTCATGCATTAACGACCGCTGTATCAGGGACGGTTGGTGTTGGTAATGTCGCACACGTAGCCATTGCCATTTCTATTGGTGGACCCGGTGCAACTTTTTGGATGATTATTGCAGGTCTAATTGGCATGTCATCGAAATTTGCAGAATGTACTCTTGGCGTCATGTATCGGCAAGAAAATGAAGACGGTACCGTGTTTGGTGGACCTATGTTTTATCTTGAAAAAGGCATGAAGGCATTAAACTTTCCAAAACTTGGCAAAGGCATGGCAATCTATTATGCCATTTGCATCGTCATAGGAACTTTGGGAATCGGATGCATGTTTCAATCGAATCAAGCCTATACAATATTCGTTGAAACAACCGGCGCGCAAAGCAGTTATTTTGCCGATAAGGCTTGGATTGTTGGTGGCGTATTGGGCGTACTAACCGCTTTGGTAATTATCGGTGGGATTAAATCCATCGCCGCAGTAACCAGCA
This sequence comes from Porticoccaceae bacterium, assembly GCA_018654575.1. GTDB lineage: Bacteria > Pseudomonadota > Gammaproteobacteria > Pseudomonadales > Porticoccaceae > HTCC2207. Next base: position 5,520 of record JABILI010000015.1, on the reverse strand, counting down.
AGTTGGTGCCATTGATGGCCGGCCTGTATATCGTCTCGGCCCTTATCGTTATAACCGCAAATGCCGACAAACTTCCCTATGCATTTTCCTCGATTATTACGGGAGCCTTCAGCCCAGAGGGTATGACCGGCGGCATGGTCGGAGTGTTAATTTTAGGGTTTCGACGCGCAGCCTTTTCTAATGAAGCGGGTATTGGTTCTGCGTCAATAGCCCACTCTGCGGTGAAGACAAGAGAGCCCGTTACCGAAGGTTACGTGGCCATGCTTGAACCCTTCATTGACACCGTAGTGATTTGCACAATCACCGCATTAGTGATCATAGTAACCGTCTATGAACCTGGTGTTACAGGTGCAGCCGGCATCAGTGGCGTAGAACTTACATCAGCGGCATTTGAGAGCGTTATCCCTTGGTTCCCTTACATTCTTACTATAGTGGTGATTCTGTTTGCATACTCAACCATGGTTGCGTGGTCATATTATGGTTTAGCCGGCTGGGTTTATTTGTTTGGTAATGGAAAGGTTACAAAGATGACATACAACCTAATATTCTGCGTATTTGTAATGATCGGTTGTGCCATAAAACTCGAGGCAGTGTTAGATTTTTCCGACGCGATGATTTTCGCCATGGCCTTAGCTAATATTATTGGTTTGGCCTTTATGGCACCAGTGGTAAAGCAAGAAATCTCGGACTACTGGGGTCGCATGGCGGCAAGGGAAACTGAAGTAAAATAATTGTTTCGTGTAGCGACGGCATATCCCACTGTGCCGGATAACACTTTAGTGATGGCATCGCCGGCAGCTGGATTAAGGGCCGAAAAACGCCGCCAGCCTTCAAGCCTTTGCCATTTTCAGCCAATATAACTACTGAGACCAAATTGTAGCTTGTTAAGACTAACTGCCACTATTCATCAGCTTCATCAACTTTCTCTACCAGCTCTTCTAGCAGTTCATACAAGAGTTCCATCTTGCCATAACCAAACTTCTCAGTGATATCCTCATATCGTTCAACCGACTTTGGCGCAACCAGGTCATACAGCTGCTTACCGCTTTTCGTGAGAAATATAACTGAAACACGCTGATCCCGATCGTTAGCTCTCCGATCAATCAGGGAGCGGGACTCGAGGTTTTTGATAATGCGGGAGAGGCTCGGCATCATCAAATGACAGCGCACTGAAAGCTTGGAAATATCTAAACCATTCTCGTCCTGCAGAGCCCGGATAACACGCCATTGTTGCGCAGAAAGTTTGTGCTCCTGCAAGGACGGTATGAAATTTTTCATCACCGCTTCTCGCGCCCGCAGCAAAGACATAGGCAACGAGCGCTTAAATTTCCGAAGATATTTATCAGCCATTATACTAACTCGTCCATAACACCATTTGACAGTAAGCCAACACCTTCGACCTCCACCTCGACAATATCACCTGGAACCAACCAGATTGGCGGGTCAAACCGGGCTCCGGCGCCATTCGGCGTGCCCGTGGCAATAACATCACCGGGTTTAAGATGAAAGAATGTAGAGAAATAGCTGATGATGTAACGGAAGGGAAACATCATGCTAGCCGTAGTATCGTCCTGGCGAACTTCGCCATTGACCCGCGTAGTCACTCGCATATTCTCCAGCTGCTCATGACTGAATTCATCGGCGGTGACTATCCACGGACCGATGGCTCCTGAGTGAACAAAGTTCTTGCCCTGGGTCACGTTGAATTTTGCATGACGCACCCAATCGCGTAATGTACCTTCGTTCATTATGCTCAGCCCGCCAATATGGTCGTAAGCGTCCTCCACGTCGATGCGTCTGCCGCCCTTACCAATAATGATGACGATTTCACCTTCATAATCCAGTTGCGGTGTTTCCGGTGGGCGCTGTAACGGTTGATTATGGCCAGTTAGCGAATCTGGCGTACGCATAAACAAACTGGGAAACTTGGGCTGCTCTGAACCATCTTTGTATTCTGCATTACGATTTGCGTAGTTGACACCAACGCAAGCAATTTTTTCCGGCGCGATGATCGGGGGAAGGAAGCGAACATCATCGCTAGAGAAGTCTTCAGCCATATCTTTCGCCAGCACTTGCATCTCTTGAACTCTGCCGTCTTTTAGGATCGAATGTAAGTCACCGCCCACTCGAAACCCCAAGTCAATGATGCCTTCTTCGGTTATAACACCCCAGGATACTTGGCCACTTCGCTCAAAGGTTAAAAATCGCATCACCTACCTCTTATCATTTGTTCGGTTGAAAATGCAGACCGAGGTAAATCTTATGCCTCGGTCACCAGTGGCTATCCAATAAGCGCAGCTATGAGCGCGCGACCCAAATTGTTAACGTGTTAAGTTAAAGTAACGCATATGATAATAAAATTAAAGCTATTTATAGAAAAATAAATTGAAACCTTCGGCTTGCAGTATATTTAGCGGCCCTGGAAGATCGCAGGGAGGTTACACTTCCCTGGAAATTAGACCCTGCGCAAGCCAGTCATCAAAAATCTCCAGTGCAGTTTCAACAAACAAATCGTCATTGATATGCGCTTCTACCTCGATCAGTTCGACGTTATCGTGCAGCCCTTCTCGAAGCGTATCATAAAAGGCCGAAAGGCCAGCAGGATCATTGAAGGGCCCGCCCTCCCTGTCCCATTCGTCAATGCCATGCAGGGGCATAATAAAGGCGCAGGGGCCTGTTGCCTTGTCCAGCTTCGCAGCTATAGTACGAGCAGCCTGAACTTTCTCTTCCACGGTTAATTGCACACAGGCGATGAGACGATTGTGTGTGAGTATCTCTCTGCCATTGATCTTGTGCTCGGGCGGCGACCAGGTTTGGAAGTCCATCAAGCTAACGCCCCCAGGGGCAACGATTAATGGTAGCCTCGCTGAAGCGGCCGCTTCCATACGGTCCTGGCCGGCACTCACTACCGAACCGTTTTCATGATTACTCACCTCAACCAAACTGAAATCGAGAACGGCGGCCAACTCACCACTAGCAGCCAAGACTTCTAGCGCACGCCCTCCCATGCCAGTGGTATGAAATGCCGCCACTTCGAACCCCCGCTGCTCTAGGGCAGGTTTGAGCTTTAGCATATAACGGAGTGAACTGCTTCCCAGTGAGCTTACGCCCACAATCGGTAGCGGTTTTGGCTCGACCTCTCGTGCCATGCACGCGCCGACGACGGCCCCGGCTGCCTGACTCAACACAGACTTACAGATTGTATTTAAACCGAACAGACCACCAGCCCACAGCACCATCATGACATCCGGGGCCATTCGTTGTGGTGGCAACAGCGGTGAAAATGCCACGGTCGAAGCAATACACTTTGGAAAGCCCAGCGGCAATGCCAAGGCAACGTCCAGTGATAGATCTGTCGCCAGGGTACCACCTATGGCCAACATGCCATTAATTTCGCCTTTGCGCTGAAGTGTCAGAGCCAAATTACTGGCACCTTCGGCCTGCTTAGTCATCGCCCGATTCTCGTCTCCGAGCGCGATAATCTCGTCGTTCGTTGTCCCCGCAGCGATCGCTACATCAAACTTGCTATAGCTCGGTTCAAAAGTAGGGGTGCCTAGCACCCCGACATCCATAATGCGACCCTTACCACCGGCACGCTCCACGCATTTCTTCAGGTATAGGAGTTCGTCTGCTTTGGTATCAGCTGTACCGACAATCAGAATAGTGGGAGATAACATAAACTAGCCTCTTTTATTGAATCGAGCCAAGGCCGACATCGATAGCTTTAATGATAGTCTCAACATGACCCGCGTTAATAATAAGTGGTGGTGACAAGATAATATTATTGCCAGACACTCTCACTGTTACGCCCTCTCGGTAAATGGCCTCAGAGATTGCCGTCATGAGGTTTTTACCAAGCGGCATCTTACTGCTTCGATCAGAGACCAACTCCAATACCTGCATCAGTCCAATTCCTCGTATGTCACCGACACAGTCATGTTTCGCCATGAGTATTTTCAGGCCTGCAGATAGCTCCGCTCCGCGGGCAGCGGAGTTTGTCGCAACGTCGGTAACTGCCAGTTGCTGGAGGGTTGCCAGTGCTGCAGCAGCTCCCACCGGGTGCCCAGAATACGTATATCCATGGCCGATCTCCCCCAAGCTATCAGAATTACTCTCGAATGCCTCGACCACAGTCTCGCCCAGCATAGTGGCTCCAAAAGGATAATAGCCATTACTAATGCCCTTGGCGGTACACATCATGTCAGGCTTAGTGCTCCATAGCCTGGAGCCCGTCCAGGCTCCGGTCCGACCAAAAGCGGTAATGACTTCATCGGCAATCAAAAGCACACCGTGGCGGTCGCATATCTCACGCACCATTGGCATGAACGTTTTGTGGGGCACAATTACCCCGCCAGAACCCTGTACCGGCTCCATTATGAACGCAGCAACAGTATCGCCCCCCTGAAACTTGATTTCATCCTCCAGCATGTTGGCGCAAAGCTGAGCCAGAATTTCCGGATTAGACTCATTAAAAGGGTTGCGGTAAGGCCAGGGAGAGGCAATCTGGTGGCAGCCTGGAAGAAGCGGCTCATAGTTGCGTCGATTCTTTGCATTCCCACCAATGGAGGCTCCACCAAAATGGGTGCCGTGATAGCCCTTTTTCAGGCTGATAAATTTGTAGCGATCCTTATCACCGCGAATTTTGTGGTACTGACGGGCTAACCGCAGCGCCGTTTCTACGGCATCAGATCCACCTGAGGTATAGAACGCCCGCTGCATACCGTCCTCAGCAAACCAATCGGCCAGAGCGTGGGAAAGTTCTATAGCCTTGTCCGTCGCGACGCCGGGAAAGGACGAGTAATAGGGTAATGTCTCTAATTGCTCGGTGATTGCATCTTTGATGGGCTGGCAGGAATAACCCAGATTGACATTCCACAACCCACCAACTGCATCCAGCGTCCGGTGACCATCTATATCGGTGACCTCAACACCCTCTCCCACACAAATAATCTTTGGGGATGTCTTGTGAGTTGCAGCCGGGTGAATCATGGGCTGCCAAAACTTCAAATTTCTGGCTTTCATATTGTTCTCCTAATCATCTAGTAGCAGGCTCAGTGCCTGCTCATAACTTTGCCTAGGCTGCTGTACATTAAAATGTACCGTCTGCATGCCAACCTGTTTGGCGCCAACAATGTTTCGTAACTGGTCATCAACAAAAATACAGTCTTCACAAGCCAACCCCAGCGCTTCAGCGCAGCTATAATAGGCGCGCGGGTCGGGCTTCATAATTTTGGTGTAGGTGGCATCGATAACCACTTCAAACTGCCTCATAAACGGGAGTTTGTCACGAAAACCTGCGCCGTAGAACAAATCTAGCTCATTGGAAAGAATCGCCAATCTGGCGCCACCAGCCTGCGCTTTAGCCATGGCATCGAGTGCCTCAGGTCGAATAATTAGCGCGGGATCGGCACCCCGGGCGGCGATAATAAACTGGGACATCTCTTCCCATCGCTCCCCCGCCAGTTCGCTCACTTCGAGAGTTCGTTGCTGCCAGTATTCACGCTCCGTCAGTTCATTATT
>JABILI010000011.1 GCA_018654575.1 Porticoccaceae bacterium | reverse complement strand
GCAATCTGCGATATGTATTTAAAAGCCTGTGTAGATCAAGGCATAGCAACGGTAGACGATTTAAATCGTGGTAATCAAAAAGGTGCGGCTTACTTCGACGTTACTGTTAAAAAAGGGCGCCGCCACAGCACTGCCGGTGCTTTTTTAAGGCCTATTCGGTCGCGTAATAACCTCACAATTATGAAACATAGCCTAGTTAATCGCGTGTTATTTGAGGGTAAGGCCGCGGTGGGGGTTGAGGTTGTATGTAAAGGCAAGGCGTCTAATATCTTGGCTCGACGTGAGGTTATTGTCTCTGCTGGAGCGATTAATTCTCCCCAGTTACTGCAGTTGTCTGGCATTGGTAATAAGGCTTTGTTGGATCGCCATGGCATAACTGCAGTGGTTGACTTGCCTGGCGTGGGTGAAAATCTGCAGGATCATGTAGGGGCTGTTGTTGCGAATCATATTAGGGCGCCCTTGGGTCTGAATGCAGAACTTAAGCCTCATCGTTTAGTCTATAACCTTTATCTTTATCTTACCAAAGGGGAGGGTATTTTAAATTTTCCGGCGGCAGAGGTAGGGGGTTTCTTTTGTTCAAATCCAAGCCTGGATCGTCCAGATTTACAGATGCATTTCACTCGGATTAGTGGTGATCGAGATATAGACAATAACTCCACGCTTGATGACTTGCCAGGGGTGACTAGTATTGCTTATTTGACGCGACCTGAAAGTCGAGGAAGCGTAAAAATAACAAGTAATGACTGTGCTGAGCCACCGCTTATTGATGCTAATTATTTGGCCACTGGAAATGATCGTATAGCACTGATTGCTGGGGTTAAAAGGCTACGAGATATATTCGCGAGTGCGCCATTGGCTACCGTTATAGGCCAAGAATTGCGACCAGGTGTCGCGGTGGAAAGCGATGAAGATATTTTGGCTTATATTAAAAAGCATGGCACCACAGCTTTTCACCCTGTGGGCACTTGCAAAATGGGCAATGATGAACAGGCCGTAGTTGATGACAGACTCCGCGTGCATGGAGTGTCAAATCTTAGGGTGGTGGATGCATCTATAATGCCAACACTTATTTCCGGCAATACCAATGCAGCGACTATTATGATTGCAGAAAAGGGCGCAGACCTAATTTTGGGAATAAAATAGATCTCTAATAAAAGGGTTTGGATCGGCATTTTTTGAGGTATAATAAAACATTGCTATACAAATGTTTTTAATTGAATTAATAGCCGCTGACACTACAACTATTGTGCAGTGGTAAACTACATTGGTTTGGTATCTATAGATGCCATCAACACGGGAAATTTAAAGCTATGGCTATGCCTGAGAATATTGGAATCATCGACTTAATGTTGGCGGTACCGAATCAAGAAACCTCTGACTATTACGACTTCATAAAGCCATTATTAATGGATGAAGAGAGTCGGCAGATGTTCAAGATGCCTGCTCAGTATATGTTCAAGGATATTCCTAATACGGGCCTGCAAGACGACTATCTGGCCTACACCATTGAAAAAATGGACGAATTTGGTATTGCCCAAGCGATGGTGGGCGTTGACGAAGACAAGTATGAGTCTCAAAACGAAGCGGTGCTAAAACATCCAGATCGTTTCTTTGGTTGTTATGACTGCAACCCTAACAATGGAATGGAAGAGGTGCGCAAAATCCGCCGCCTTAAAGAGAAGTACGATATTAAAGCGGTAACTGCCTTTCCTTCGGGCCTCTGCCCTCAGGTGTCTCTCAGCGACAAGCGTTGGTACCCGATTTTTGTGACCTGTGTCGACCTAGATATTCCCTTTTGTCCCTGTGTCGGGGTGCCGGGCCCGCGTATTCCTATGGAGCCTCAAAAAGTAGAACACCTAGACGAGATATGCTGGTTTTTCCCAGAGCTTAAAGTGGTGATGCGTCATGGCGGCGAGCCATGGACTGAACTAGCCTGGAAACTAATGTTGAAGTATCCTAATCTGTATTATATGACCAGTGCTTTCGCACCTAAGCACTACCCCGAGAATATCGTGAAATTTGCCAATACTCGAGGCGCAGACAAAATAATGTATGCCGGTTATTTCCCTATGGGCTTGTCTCTTGAGCGTATTTTTTCAGACATGGTTAATGTGCCCTTTAGAGGCGAGGTATGGCCCAAGTTTCTGCGTGAAAACGCGAAGCGTGTGTTTAAATTATAATTAGAGGTTAAAACTAAACGCTGCCAAGTAAATTAACTGTAAGAAAGACTGATCGTCTCCAATACACAGGCCGGACGATCACTGCCCTCTAGTTCAATGGTGATACGAACAACTGAGCGAATGCCGCCCTTAGCTTCGTCGACCTGAATGATCTCCCCCCGTCCCCTAAGCCTTGAATTAACCCTTACGACGGAGGGGAAACGCACATTGTTGGTGCCATAGTTAATACCCATAGTGACATTGTCGATTTGCATCATCTGAGGAAGGAAAAAGCTTGCCAGCGACAGGGTTAGATAACCGTGAGCAATGGTGGCGCCAAAATCACTCTTTGCGGCCCGTTCCGGGTCTACATGGATCCATTGGTGGTCTCCAGTCGCTTCGGCAAACAGGTTGATTCGTTGCTGATCTATCGTAATATAGTCTGTAGGTCCCAAAAGGGTCCCTGTAGCCTCTAGTAAGTCTCTTGGATGGTTAAACACTGTGGCACTCATGGGTATCCCTTCTGCGTTAAAATGTGGGTTGGCTTATTTTACTTAAAGGTAAATGCTATCATTACTAGCCTAGAGATAAAGCCCTTAGGGTTCAGTTTATCTCTAAGCTAGTCCGTATGCAGTAATGGTTTGGAGAGTTGCAATGCTATTATTCAAGCCATCCTGTGCGCTGGGCTCAGGGTCTAGATAATAGTGCATTGATTGAGACGTTCAATATGAGTGACTATAAGGGAAAATCGGTAATCGTCACCGGGGGTGCAGGCCATATAGGGCGTGCAATTTCTGAGGCTTATTTAAGAGCTGGCGCCAATGTCATTATTTGCGGTCGTCGACAGCCTTCACAGCCGGTTGCGATTGATGGGCAAAGTGCCATCTTTGTGCAAGCAGATATTCGTGATCCAAGTCAGGCCCAACAGGTCATAGATCAATGCATGGCACAAACCCAGCGTCTGGATATTCTGGTTAATAATGCGGGTGGCAGCCCACCCATAGAGTCTGCTACTGCAAGCCCAAGCATTACTGATAAGATCATTCAATTAAATTTGGTGGCTCCCCTGATACTTTCGCAAATGGCCTATCAGGTTATGTCTATAGACAATAGTTGCGCCAATATCATTAATATTGCCAGCGTTAGTGGCGCGAGACCCTCACCAGGGACTGTTGCTTATGGAGCGGCCAAAGCTGGGTTGCTAAGTGCTACCAAATCATTGGCGCAGGAGTGGGGGCCCACGGTAAGAGTTAACGCCATTATTGTTGGCTTAGTACATCACGATGCGGGCGTTGCCCATTACGGAGGTCCTGAGGGCTTTGCGAAAGTGGCCAACATGCTGCCGCTCAAGCGTATGGCTGAGCCATCAGATATTGCCGATGCCTGCCTTTATCTCTCCTCACAACAGGCCGCCTATGTTTCTGGCGCGACTCTAGAGGTTGACGGCGGCGGCGAAGTCCCAGTATTTCTCCATTTAGCTGATACCTTGGTTTAGTTTTATTACTGCAGCTCGCGCGTCAGCAATAGCTCCATGAATATAGCCTACGTCTCGACAGTCGCCGATCTGCACAACGGGAATGCCTGTGGTTTGTATTCTGTTGAACAATGATCGGTTGGCCTTGTCCCCTAGCGCAATAATCACCTGTTCTGCTGGGCTAAAATAATTTTCATCTAGAGCCTCATAATAAACGCTATCTTATTGGCTCGCTGAGTGAGTGCCTAGTAACTAAAATATATCATTTCTTGCCGTATTTTTTACGTGAGTTTATATTGCGTATGACATACAAAATTCCGCCAGCCAAGTAACCTGTACAATTTTGGCTTTCGTCGATAGATGAAACGGTTGGTGATGGCCCTCCTGAGGGCTTTTCAAAAGTGTCGGACATACTGCCGCTTAAGAGTATGGTGCAGTCGACGGATATAGCTGAAGCCCGTCGCTATCTATTAACCTACGTCTCTGGTGCCACCTTAAAGCTAGCTGTCGACGTTTTTATATCTGGCAGCTCAGGATCAGCAAGCCTGGTTAAGGCGTTATTTTTTCAGTAAGCCAGCAATCATTTTTTTCGCCTTGCCGCTAAACGGTGGCAAGGTTCCTGCGGCCTTAGCGAGATTGATTCCTCCCTGTTTAAACACCCCTTTACTATGACTAAAGGTTTTAAACCCGGCATGACCGTGGAGGGACCCCATGCCACTGTCCCCTATGCCGCCAAAGGGAATGTCGTCGCAGGCAAAGTGAACGGCTATATCATTGATGGTGATATTACCTGAGGTAGTCTGTTCTATCACGAACTGCTGTTCGGCACGGTCTTTCCCAAAATAGTACAGAGCCAGAGGCCTTGGGCGCCTATTAATAGCGTCAATACACTGGGTAATATCTGTGTAGGTGAGTACGCACAGCACAGGTCCAAATATCTCTTCCTGCATCACTAGCATATCGTCGGTTGGATTAATCACTAGATGCAGAGGTATTTTTTGGCTGTCAGATGTTTGCCAATCCTCTGTGGCGTTGCCCAGGTTAATAACATTAGCGTTATGATATTCGGCGTCGCTGAGATAATTTTTGAGCCTCTCGAAATGCCGCTGATTAATTATTGAGACGTAGTCTGGGTTGTCTACACAACCAGGGAAATACTGCTGGTAAGTGGCGGTAGTCAGTTCAATAAACTCAGCCAGTTGTGACTCGGGCACATAGCAGTAATCGGCACTGATACATATCTGTCCTGCATTCATGGTCTTGCCAGCCACCAGTTTTTCGACGGCATCTTGAAGATCTGCTGAATTGGAGATAATCACCGGAGATTTCCCCCCGAGTTCCAGGGTTACTGGGGTGAGGTTTTTGGCCGCAGCTCGCATCACTAGCTTGCCTACCTCGGTGGACCCGGTAAACACTAGATGGTCTAGGGGTAGGGCACTAAAGGCTGCGCCTAGCGCGGCATCCCCATTGCATACTGCCACTTCAGTAAGGTCAAAATAGAGGTTAAATAACTTAGTCATCAGGTTGGCCGTAGCGGGGGTATATTCCGATGGCTTGATCATGGCTCGGTTACCTGCGCCTAAAGCATCTGCCAGGGGGCTGAATATCACATTAATGGGCACATTCCATGGGCTCATAATACCGACCACACCTTTGGGCTGATAGTGAATAAGCGAACGCCCACCGATTAAATTCATTGGGAAGGGGGCTTTTCGCTTTTCGGCCCGCATCCATTTCTTAAGGTTCTTCTTGACGTGTTTTAATTCATTGACTGAGGTTAAAAGGTCAGACATCTGTGTGACTATATGGCTACGACCACCAAAATCTAAGTTCACGGCCGTGCAGATGGCGTCCTGATTGTCGATCAACAGGGCAATACAGCGATCAAGGCGATTTAAACGGGTGGAAAGACTAACATGGGCCTCCCCCAAAAATGCCTGTCGTTGCTGTTCAAGAATACGCGTGAGTTGCTTATTCGTCATGACACTTCCTGCCGTTTCTTTAGGAGTTGGTCCTGGATTACCATATCGGCACATTTATCACCAATCACCACGCAGCAGCTGTGGGTATTGCCGGAGATTAAATTGGGCATAATGGAGGCGTCACTTACCCGCAGATTAGCTATGCCGTGTACGCGCAGACGATCATCCACAACAGCCATAGGATCAGCACCCATTTTACAGGTACCCACTGGATGATAAACCGAGACGGAGTACTGTCTGAGGTATTCGATTAATTGTTCATCTGACTGTAAGTGAGCTCCGGGGGTTTCTTCAGTACAGCCAAATTCATCGAGCAGCGGAGTAGCAAATATCTGCCGAGTCTTCTTGAGGGCCGAGAGCATATCGGCAACATCCTCTTCTGTTTGCAAATAATTCGCTCGAATTTCCGGATGATCCAAAGGGTTTGTTGTTTGGCAGTGCACAGATCCTCGGCTGGTAGGGCGTAGCAGACACACAGAGGCGGTGACGCCCGGAGTTGGCACCATATCGCCTTTATTATTGTAAGTGCCAGCGGCAGCGGCAAAGTGAATCTGCGCGTTGGGAGTTGGAAGGTTATCGGAGGTCTTCATAAATACGCCAACCTGGGCGGCTGGTAACGCTAGCAAACCACTACGGCTACCGAAGTAGCGGACAATATTTTTGATAAATGATAGGGGTCGCATTTCATCGTAGAAGGTCTTGCCTTTCGTCATGCTCTGGCAAACATTACTAGTTAGATGATCTTGCAAATTTTCACCTACCCCGGGTAAATGGTGGTGGAGTTCAACACCCAGTGCCTGTAATCGGTCGCGATCACCTATTCCGGAAAGCTCTAACAGTTGCGGAGAATTTATGGCTCCGGCAGTCAACAGAACCTCTTTGCTACATCTGGCTATAAGCGTTTGTTTGCCCCGACTATAACTAACCCCAATAGCGACACCATTTTCGATGAGAATTTGGTTGGTCATGGCCTTGGTTATCATAGTAAAGTTTTTACGTTTCTTACACAGGTGGAGGAAGTCGGTGGCAGAACTCTGGCGTCTCCCGTCTTTGATCATGGCTTGAAAATAGCCAACACCTTCTTGTTGGGGTCCATTAAAGTCGTTATTGACAGGAATTCCCGCTGCCTCTGCGGCAACGATAAACCGATCCGACATTTCGAATTCATGGGCTATTTCACCCACCCACTGAGGTCCGTTATCGCCGTGATGACTACTGGCGCCCCGACTATTTTTTTCATTGCGAATAAAATAGGGTAACAACTCATCGAAGCTCCAGCCCTGGTTTCCCTGCGCCGCCCAACCATCGTAATCTTGGCGCTGGCCGCGGATATAAATCATGCCATTTATAGAGCTTGAGCCGCCCAGTACTTTACCTCGAGGCCAATTAATAGAGCGATTATTCAAGTAGGGCTCTGGCTCGGTGTTATAGCACCAGCTAAATGCCGGGTTGTTGAGTATTGCAGCGGCAGCCAGAGGTATGCTCAGCAGCGCACTGTTATTTTTGCCTCCGACTTCGAGTAATAACACGGACGTGTTGGGGTCCTGAGAAAGACGTTCTGCCACCACGCAGCCAGCAGAGCCTGCACCTATAACTATGTAGTCATATTGCTGCATTACTGTGCATCTCCAAGAGTGAGAGGGCTTGGTTTGTACCAGATCGGAGAAGACCAGGCTCTCTCCTGAATAGTGGGCGAGTGAAAAGGTTGGGTTGCTGGGTCTAGGCAGCATTTACTATATACATCCCCAGTGGCACCGAGCGCAATACTACGCTCATTGGCCGCAGACGCCTGAGCAGGGCAGCTTTTATCGAATGGATTGACGCCAGCTGCCTGACATTGATGCGTGCTCCAGCGACAAGTGGGGTTTTCCGCTGCCCGGGCGTAGTAAAAGGCATTTTGTCGCACATCAAATTGTGGGTCTTGCCAGACGGTACAAAGTTGACTGTGACCAAGGCCCTGGGGCTTGCAACTCAGAGGATTGACCCCAGCGCCATTATCGGGATCTCCAGCCACATCATAGACTTTTTCATGGGTTGTACCTTTACTGTCAACCCAGCCCTTAATGATCTGTACGCGCTGTAGGTCGGTGCCTGGATGCTGAGCTGTCCCGGGGTCTTTCTGAACACTGACCAAAAATTTCGGTTGGCCGTGAGTAGAGCTGAGCTCTCCGCCCATGGGTACGCCTTGGGCATAAGCGTCCTCGATCATGGTGGGGGAGTCGCAGAGTCCAGGGTCCAGATTAGCGCCACCAAAGAAACGGAGAATAGGCCTGGTGCCACTGGTTGCGTAGGTTTCTTTTCGTCTGATGGCATTAAAAATAGCATCCCGAGAATTTTCTTCTGCCCAGACTACAACATGGCCTCCAGGGTTTGAAAAGAAATGATCCTGCACATTGCGGTATTCAGAGTCGCGCCGTCCTAAATGCCCTACGTAGTTTTCTTCTTCCGCGCCGCCTGGTGTGGCACTGTGAGTGTCCGTGCTGCCAATAAAGCCCATGGTAAATGGATTAGTGCCAGTTTGTTGTTCTATTAGTAAGCCATCTTTAAGCACATTGCGCATCATATTGCGTCGCCCAAAGGATTCGATTGCAACCTCTTCTGCGCGATCGCTGCGGACTACCCCATTGACCGAGCTAAGCATATGTAAGTTGTCTGAGAGCACTTGTTCGAAATCACAGAGCTCGTCCTCAGTACCAACACCTAGACCACGGAGGTGGTCAAATCGGCATTCCGATGCTCCTTTGTGTTGAATCAGTTCGACAACAGGTTCGAAAAATAGACGATTGTCACGCTCTTCATCAGTTTCTGGGTCTCGAAACATCAGGCCGGCAGATAGGTTGGGGTTGTGTGGAATAGCCATAACATCACAGCCCTGGTCCTGGTCTATACACTCCTCACGAAGTCTTCTCCAGAGTTCGGGGAAATTACCACGGCCTGTCTCATAAACAGATACGGGCAGCTTAGTCACATTGGCATTGCGAAAAATAACATTACGATGCATGTTTTTCTGGTCTGGAGCATCCGTGTATTCGTAGCCCACAAAAGTTGTAAATTTACAGTTACTGGAGCGGTCGTAATGGCGCTCTGCCTGCAACTGAATATCCTGCCAGAAATCTAGTTGACCTTGATCACAGTCTCCGAGAGTGCAGGCAAAGGAGCGCTCTGTTTTATCAGTCCCCTGTCCCCCTAGATTAGTCCACCAAGACGCTGATAAAAGCTGCACCCAGAGATTAGATGCTCTGGTCATTGTGCAATGCGGCCACCAGTAGCCGGCGGACCAGGAATTTTCGGTACAGACATTGATTTGGCCGAGAAATTCGGCGTGGTCAGTAATCGATGTAAAGTCTAGAGGGCGACCAATTTTCGCCGTCACTGTGGGTTCGTTATTAGCATCAGGTAGAGTGATTGATTCGCCCTTGGCATATCGGTAGGCTTGATCTGGGTTGTTGCGCTGGCCTGACAGATAGGAGTCAAAAGAATATTTAGTATGCACATGGAGATCGCCAAATAGAGACTGTCTGGTGGGTTCAAAATTGGAGCACTTGATGCGTTCTTCACTGTAGGGAATACCATCCTGCAGTGGTGTTAGGACCCCATCTTCAGCAGTTATGTCGACGTTGATAAGCATAAAGCTGGCCAGCAGCACCAACTTAGTTCGGACTGTGCTAAACGATACTGGATCAGTGGTGGTATTTATAGACATAGACACGGTACCTCTCAGCCATTACTTGATTAGACAATCTTAATGGTGGTTACAGGGACATCACGGCTTCTCGAGCAGTCTGTATTGCACCATGAATATAACCGACTTCAGCGCAGTCGCCAATAACTTTAACCGGTAGTCCCAAAGCCCCAATTTGTTCGTAAAGGGAGAGATTTTCCTCGGCACCCATGGCGATAATCACCTGCCCACAGGCACTGATGTGGGCTTTCCCATCCATTTGATACTGAACACCTGATTGGGTGATCTCGCTGATTTCGCACCGGGTAAACAGTTCAGCGCCATGCTCTTTTAGCTGATGAATTAGTTGGCTTCGGCGCACAATACTTAGATTGATCCCCAGAGTTGGTGAGGGCTCGAGCACCTGTACTTTGCGCCCGCGGGCAACAAGAAATTCTGCTAATTCCAGGCCCACTAGATCACCGCCAATAATTGTAATTTTTTTGGCCATAGGCAACCACAGCCTACTTAGTAGCCGCAGGGCACCTATATGACGGAGTAACTGACTCCAGCGTCCGCATGTCAGCATTACTTGCTCGAACAGTGAGAGCTTTTTAATAACTTGGGCATCGGAGCCAAACAATAATCCCCGCAGTTGCTCGCCATCGAACACATGACGCAACTCGTTACCTTTGATGTCTGGAGCAGTCCGTATTGCACCTGTCGCAATAATTACTTGATCTGGCGCCTCTGCGGCTATCTGCTCGGCAGTGGCTTTTTTGTTTAGGATGATGTCTACGCCAAGATCATCTAGGCTGTTTTTAAGGTAGCTAATCAAACGCCAATTGGGTTCGTAGGCTAGGGCTGCTACTCTTACCGTGCCACCTAAATCCTTATCTTTTTCCCAAATGCTGACCCGATGCCCACGCAGGGCAAGTAGTCGCGCGGCTTCCATACCACTGGGGCCAGAGCCAATAACCAAGGTTTTCTTTTGCAGCGCTGTAGAGTAGATGATATTTTTGTCTAAATATTCATTACCTAGACTCGCGTTGACTGCGCATTTCATTGGTTGGTTGATAAATATCTGACTGACGCAAATATAGCAGTAGATACAGGGCCTTATTAGACCTGTAGTGCCGGCATCGACCTTATTGGGTAAGTCCGGATCGGCCAAAAGTTTTCTGCCCATAGCAACAAAGTCAAAATCGCCAGCGGCAAGGCCATTTTCGCCCTGTTGTAACTCTATTCTACCCACTGCAATAATTGGAATAGATACAGCTTTTTTTGCGAGACGGGCAAAGGGAATGAAGCCCCCGGGTTCGTGAACAAGAGGAGCCTCGGTGAACGCAATACTCTTACTGCTATTACCATAGGCACTTATATCTAGAGCATCGGCCCCGGCTTGTTCGGCAAGTTTCGCGGTAATCAAGAAATCGTCTAGAACAATGCCGTTATCAATACGATATTCTTTGGCATCTAGGCGAACCAAGATAGGGAAATGCTGGCCGACCTCTGCGCGCACGGCCTGAATTATTTCTACCAACAGGCGTGAGCGATTTTCGGTGCTACCACCATAGTCATCAGTACGTTTATTGACAGCTGGAGATAAAAAGCTGGAAATTAAATAGCCGTGGCCGGCATGAATTTCCACCGCGTCAAAACCTGCTTGTTTAGCTCGTTTTGCAGCGGCTGCAAAATGTTGTACTTCGACTTTAATCAGAGTTGTGGAGAGCACCTCATAACGAGGACCTTTTCCATCGGGGCCAGCACCTTTGATAAAGGTGGAAAGCTCTGCGGATGACAGCAAAGGCATGAGATCACTACGTTGCTTGTCAGGTATTGAGGGCACCGGAATCAAACGACCGGCAATCGTATCTTCTTGTGCGACTTTGCCGCTGTGATTTAGCTGGGCAGCAATTTTGGCGCCATGCTTGTGGACTCGATTGGTCAGTGATTGCAGGTCGGGAATGAATTCATCTTTAGAAAACCCCAGCATGTAAGGCATTGATGCCCCGGCCGGCCAACTAACAGCTGATGTCTCTAGAATAATTAAACCAACACCGCCTTTGGCACGCTCTTCGTAATATGCCTGTAGTTTTTCAGTGGCATGTCCGTCGGCACCTGCGTAGTTTGAGCCCATAGCTGCAAGCACTATACGGTTTTTGAGTGTTAGGCCACCAATTGAGCCGCTTGAGAGGAGTTTCTGATATTTCATATATCAGCCGGCTCTTAGTTTTGATCAAGCGCGAGTAAAATCATAGGCGCGACCAAAACGGCAGATAAAAGACCAGCCCAGAGACCTTTAAAAATAGAGTATTCAAGTGAGGTAAAGTCTTGCACGCCAATAAGTGCGAGCAGTAATAGGCTTAACCCTCCAATAACTGCCATACCGATTAAACCGAAGTAAAAAGCTTTGCCCGCCAATGATTTGGGGAACCGGCAGAGAAAAGCGTGAGCACTTATGGATCGGTCGAAGTGAAATTCTGGCGTTTTGCTTTTAGCCATTTTCCGGCGCTGAATGGGTATGACTATGAGGGTCACTATGAATGGAAGGATGAATCCAGTCGCGATAATATCGTATCCGAAGTTGTGCTGTCCCCACCAGGTGATAGTCCCATTATTTTTAATCAGCAGCCAACAGATCAAACCATTAAAGAAGGCATTTGTTAGTCCATTTACACTACATTCACGTTTCAAATAATTTGTTATTTCTTGTGCCATAGCAGAGATTCTCATACATAATGAAGATGTATTCATTTTTATACGTCTATACATCAAATGACATGGCGCTAGAATTCGAAGTTGTTAGCATTTAAGTTCGTCGCCAAAGGGTGTTTTTAAAACTATTTAATGGGTAGGGAATGAGCTCACGGTATATAGGTATTGCCGCTATTAAATTTAAGCGCTTAGTGGATTACCTCCAGCGCATAGGCCTAGACGTTCAGGTGATAGCGAAGAGTGCAGGGTTAAGCGTAGAGGCCATTCAACAGGCTCCAGATGAGAGTATTCTATCTGCCTACGACTATTCCAAGCTGTTTAAACAATCTGTACTGGCCATGCAAACCCTGCGCCGCCAGCTTCCTTGGGCAGCTGGGGTTGGTAGCGAAATATTTGAGATGTTGTGCCGCTGCCTGATTGGTTGCAAGACCCTTGGTGAGGCTTTGAATAGAGCTCAAAGGTTTGACGCTTTGCTGTATCCTATCAGTGGATACAAAATCTCAGTTCATCAGAATCAAGGTTTTTGCCATCTCAAGTATCATATTGATCCTCTCAATGTAGATAAGGTTTTTATTCCGGCTGATTGGGATCGTTATGATTCTTACGACACCATTATAAAAGCTTCCGGGCTCCTTGTTTGGCATGCGCTCTGTGGTTGGCTGATTGGACGCACAATAGAAGCCCATTTACTCCAAATCTCTGCACCAGAAGTTGGTGAAGCCTACACTATCTCAGTAGAAAAATTGATAGATTGCTCCGTGAAATTTGATGCTGAGATTAATCAGTTAGTATTTGCCGAGGAGTTTCTAGATTTCAGATTGGTTCAAACGGCTGAGTCTTTAGAGGAGTTTCTTAAGAACACAGTGTATGAATTGATACTCTCCGAAAAGAAGCCTGCAAGCACTAGCGCGGCAATTAAGTCATTGGTAGGACTAGATTTTGAGCAAGGGATGCCGACTTTTTCAGAAATTGCTGCAAAGCTACACATGTCTGAATCAAGTCTACGTCGGCGGCTATTGGCCGAAAAAACTAGCTATCAAATTCTCAAGGACGAACTGCGTTGTGCCTCTGCTGTGGAACATCTGAGTAATTCTAAGATCAAAATAAATGATTTATCCTACCTACTGGGTTATACCGAGCCTAGCTCATTTGTGCGTTCTTTTCGAAATTGGACGGGAATGACACCAAAGATGTACCGCGAAAAATCCAGTTTATAGCCCCTCCTAGCCCCTGATAGCTTCAAGTACATGCATAGTCCATAGAGACTAAATTAGCGATTTTAGAGTAGCGAAGCCCATTTTAGTGAACCTTAATAATATTGAGGCAATTCAAAGGCTTGGCGGGTGTGCTAAGAAAAATGTACTCAAAAGACAATCTTGTGGCGGTTTAAGTACAAAAAGTTGAATGATTTTGATCTGTAAGACCCTTAGCTAGCTTGCTTATAGTTGGATCAACGTCAAACGAATCTACCATGTTTTTCGTCAAAACTGTCTTCTACAGTGTTGATTGCAAAATGTTGGAGACACAGCTCATAGCGAGTTGTTTGACGCAATAAGTGCGACTGAGTGACTAAACAGCAGAGTTCCTTAAAAGGGATTCTGCAGTTGTTAATAATAATTATTAATCTATTACATTAGGATCAAACTAGGATGAGGAGATGAACATGTCAAACTCTAGTAAAGCCATATTTTATAAAAACGTTTTGTTAGGTGCTGTCCTTGCAGGCAATGCAACAATTGCAACAACAGCTGAATTCACTATGGACGAAATTATAGTAACGGCGCAGAAAAAAGCAGAAAGTATGCAAGATACGCCGATATCGATGACGGCTCTTCGGGCGGACGATATTGAAGCCCGCGGCGTTGCAAATATTCTTGATTTGTTCACAGCTACACCAGGTATGAGTGGTTTCGAAGCTCCTTCATCGCGGGGTAATGTAAGTATTAATTTACGTGGCGTCGGTTCTGGTAATGCGAACAGTGTTTCGACTGATCCAGCCAATGCAATTTATGTCGACGGAATATTCCTTGGCAAATCCGCTGGTAATGGCGTCGATGCAATGGACCTAGAGCGTATTGAGGTGCTAATGGGCCCTCAGGGCACATTATATGGTCGTAACTCCACCGGTGGTGCAGTTAACATGATCACCAAAAAGCCCTCTGATGAGTTTGGTTTAAAAGTTAAGGTTTCTGGTGGTGATTATAATCATGAAGGTATGAACGCTCGGTTAGACCTACCTTTATCTGACAGCCTTTCAATTGCAGTGTCTGCTTATGACCGCACTCGTGATGGATTGTATGAAAATACTCGCGAAGGTGGTGAAGATTTAGAGAATGTTAACCGGTCTGGTCATCGTTTTATGATGGACTGGGATCTGACAGAAAATTTCAATGCAAGTTACTCTTATGCTCACAATGAGTTAGATGAAACTGCTCAGGCGCTAAACGTAGTCGGCTTTAATCCCCTAGGAGGCGGACTTAAAAATGCAGCTGGGTATCCAAACAATGTGACTATTTCAAGTACAGACCGTCTCAACTCCTTACTTGCAACTCAAGGTGGCCTTCCATATCTTGCATATGGCCCTCCATACTCTCCCATCAGTGCCGCCCAGGCGGCTGGTGGCGCAACTCATATTGCACAGTTGAGCCAGTGGATTTCGGACTACGCAGCCTTTGCTAATGGCGTATTGTCTCAGGATGGATCGCGCCCTAGCACAGGGTCAAACGATTCGGATCAACGCTCAGCCAATGATGTCGACGCACATTCCTTGACCTTAACGTGGGATAAAGGTGATGTTGAATTTAAGTCAATCACGGGTATCCGTGAGGTTAGTAACCTCAATGAGGGAGATCTCGACGGAATGGACAATACCGTCACCATGGGAGCTAATGGTATTTCCACAGGTGTAGTTCCTGACCTTGTTCTGCTGACAATCGGCGGATTAATGTTTGATTCGGTGGGTGGCCCTTATGTACCAGCCTCTTATGAGTTCATGATTGCACAGTCTTTGATTGACGCAATTAATAATAATGGCAGTGCACCGCTGTTTAGTAACTACGCAACGATTGAGCACGAGCAATTTAGTCAAGAGTTCCAAATGGTGGGTTCAGGGGATAATCTAGACTATGTCCTTGGTTTCTACTATTACGATGAGGATTCGGAATCTCGAAATAACCAAACTTCAGTATTCCCAATTGCCTTTACAGGAACGACTTCTTATGACATCGCAACGGAAGCAACCTCTCTCTATGGTCAGATGACCTACAGAGCAGATGATAGCGCTTGGGCGTACACCGCCGGATTGCGTTATACCGAGGAAGAGAAGGATATTACGTATCTCCACCGCTCATCAGCAAGCCCAGCTTGTTTCTTTGGCTTTTTCTGTGGTCAAGCTCCAGGCGCTTATTATGTCGATAACGCCAATGCTATGAACCAACCAGAGAAGGCGGGAGTTTATGGTAAGAGCTTTAGTAAAGACTTTGACAACCTCTCAGGAAAAGTTAGCGTGCAGTACTTCGTTAGTGATGATACTAACTTATATGCAAGCTACGCAACGGGTTATCGTAGTGGTGGTTTCAATGGTTCTCATTATGATGCAGCTAATGATACTGCCGACGGCTTTGATGAGGAAGAAATCACTAGTATGGAAATTGGCTTTAAATCTGATTTTATGGATGGCCGAGCTCGCTTAAATGCTACTCTTTTTAAGTATGAGTATGACAACCTGCAGGTTTCTCAGTTGTTAGCCAACGATAATGGAACAGTATCTAGTTCAATCACTAACTCAGGATCAACTAAGCGAGATGGTCTTGAAACTAGCCTAATGTTCAGCGCGACTGATGATATGCTGGTTTCATTGGCCTACACTATTAATAATGGTGATTTTGAAAACTTCCCCGCTCTTATTACTGATGCAGCTAATGGCAGCGTAGTGATGGAAACGGCTCATCTGGCTAAGCGCAGTTCCCCTGATAGTTCATTGAACTTTAATGTCGACTGGACGCTTATGAGAAAAGCTGACAGCACCCTACATTGGACTCTAAATGGTAACTGGCAGGATGAGAGGTCTCCAATCGCCTTAAACTCAGCTGTCTACAACACTGATGCAGTCCCAGGTGGCGATGCGCCTGTTGTATTTGAGCAGTTAATGAATGATGAGCGCATAATTGTAAACACTCGTCTAGCGTGGACTAAGCAGTTGACTGGCAGTAGCCTGACAATTGCATTCTGGGGTCGTAACATCTTTGATGATGACCATAGAAACTTCTCGTTCAACTATGGTGACTCACTGGGTACTAGCGTGGCTCAGTATGGTGAGCCAGAAGTTTGGGGTGTAGATTTCATCTTAGAACTATAAAGTCGGTAACACAAAAAAAGGGCTGCAATTTGCAGCCCTTTTTTTGTGATATTTTTATCTTGGGATTATTTAATGAAGTTTAAAATTGGTCGGCCCGCAGCATGGCATCGTGGCCGCCGTCGATAAATAGTACGGACCCGCAAATAAACCGAGATTTAGGGCCCAATAAAAAATCTACAAAATCGGCGATATCTTCTGGTTTACCTGCACGGCCCACTGGGATGCTCTCTTTAAAGCGCTTAATAGAGTCTCCGTACTTCGGGTCTTCTGATACAACCTTAGTCATTGGGGTTTCGGTATACCCAGGGGCAAGGGCGTTAATCGTTATACCTTGCCTGGCAAACGCGGGAGCCTTGCGACGCATCCATCGCGCGATGGCTTGCTTGGAGCCACTATAGGCTTCATGACCTGTGATTTTTTCACTTGCATCAAGCGCTGCGTCTTCATCGCCGGACAACAGTAGATCTACGTAGTCATTGCTGGTGGACATGGGTGCAGAGTTAGAGGAAAGTAATACGATGGCACCATTCTTAACCGCGACTAAATCCGCTAGCTGTTCTGTTACCTTTACCGTACCAAAGTAATTAACACTGGCAATAAGGCGATGATTGGGAATATGAGAGCCGACACCAGCACATGTAACCAGACCATCTAGCCCCTCAGGTGCCAAACCTTTTATACCGTCAACAGCTGCAGTGCGGCCTATGGTAGTGGACAAATCCGCAGTAATATCAGCATCTTTTAAATCGACGACAATAACTCGGTGGCCCCTGGTAATTAAAAGTGACTTGATTGCTGCGCCAATACCGGTAGCACCGCCAGTTAAGGCATAGATTCCCATGATTTAATTCCTCGTTGCTTAGTCTTGTCGTTGCATATATTAGTTATAGTCAATAGGCCCAAAATTACGATATTTATTAATCTTAAAATAGTGCTTGATGAGTCATTTTGGTTGGCCAAATCTATCATTCACTCTATCCAAGTATCACTTATTGAACGAATATCGCAACCAAGTTGGATGATTCTGCGCTGTGCACAAAATACTACAGTACCTAGTATACCTAGCCCGTGAGAGTTCATTTGGAGCGATACTATGCAATCTGAGCGCAACATAACGAAGAAAATGAGATTGATAAAGTTGTCCAGAGCCTGGTCATTGACGCTTGGTTTATTGGTCAGTGCCTTTGTTGCAGCTAATGATAGACCTAATGTTGTTCTAATGGTGGCTGATGATTTGGGGTGGGCCGATGTGGGTTATCACGGCAGCCCGATTCAGACCCCAGCCATAGATGGTTTAGTGGCGCAAGGAGTGGCCCTAGAGCGCTTTTATGCAGCCCCTATATGTTCACCAACGCGAGCTGGATTATTGACTGCCAGAGATCCTGTACGTTTAGGTATAGCCTACGATCAGATACACCCCTGGTATAACGCTGGTTTAGGCAAAGATGAGTATCTTTTATCTGAGGTCCTCCAGGATGCGGGCTACCAAACTGGAATTATTGGTAAATGGCATTTAGGTCATAGTCAGCAACAGCAAGTACCAAATTCCCAAGGATTCGACTATTTCTTTGGTCATTTGCACACCAACACTGATTTTTATAATCACCGCAGGGAAAATGGACATGATTTGCAACGCAATGGTGTGAGTGTAAGCCGTGATGGTGAGTATTTAACTCATATTGAGGCTAGTCAAGCCACGGCGTTTATTGAAGCGCGAGACAAAGGCAAACCGTTCTTTTTATATGTACCTTTTACAGCACCTCACAGTCCTATGCAGGCGCCTGCCAAGACTATTGAAAAGTATAAGCACCTTTCAAGACAGGGCTATCAGCGGGTTTATGCAGCTATGGTCGATGAAATGGATATGGCGATAGGGAGTATTCTCGGTACTATTGAGAGCGAGGGTCTTGCCGACAATACTATCGTGGTCTTTATGAGTGATAACGGTGGATCGAATTATTTCGGCGGCAACAACAAACCTTTAAGAGGGCAGAAAGGTCAAACTTTTGAAGGGGGTATTCGAGTGCCGGCGGTTGTGCGCTGGCCAAACCACTTGGCTGCTGGGACTGTTTTAGATCAAACAATGTCGTACCTTGATTTATTTCCTACTATTGTCTCTGCAACAGGTATTCAGGCGACGCTACCGAACCCTATTGATGGTCAAGATATGTGGCCTGCATTGAATAGCGGAAGCTCAGTTAAGCGAAAAGCGCCATTATTTTTTGTATCAGAGATTCCCGTTCCAGGACTAATTTGGACTGCGGTGATAGATGGCTCAATGAAATTGGTACAAATAGTACGAGAAGGGCAAACCAATGCGAATTTGACGAGCTTTTTGTTTGACATTACAAAAGACCCCAATGAAACCCATAATTTAGCAGCTATTAATATAAGTGAGGTAGCACGGCTGGCGGAGTTAATACGTCAGCGTCGTGCCTTGCACCCGCTTGCGGGAACAAGGGGCACTTTGGTGCCTCATCCTGGATGGTTGCCGCCAGTAGACTGGGCAAGAGCCGTCCAATCAGAACAGACGTTGCAATCAGAGTGGACCAATGAGCTTCCCTTTTCTGAACAGTTGATCGACCAAATTGGTGATCGAGGTGTGCTGGTGGATGAGGAGACCAGAGAAAAATTGCGCCAGCAATCCATAAATACCCAACGCGAGCTAGGAAAAGATTAATATTAAGTGAAAATGAATAATACTGAGGTGCAGTATGACAAAAATATCTGTTTCTGAGAGCTTAGCCAGACGGCAATCTATCCGTGAATATATTCAGCAAGATGTCCAACCTGAATTAGTGATGGATATTCTTGAGACTGCTGGGAAATCTCCCTCTGGTGGTAATCTGCAGCCCTGGAGAGTACACGCATTAAGCGGCGAAGTGAAAAACACGCTGTTTCAAAAAACCATTGCCCAGGCTATGAATAACCCTACAGGGGTCGATCCAGATATTCCTATTTATCCTTCGGGCCTAGCTGAACCATGGCGTTCACGTCGTGCTGACTGTGGAGAGGTTATGTACCGCGCCCTTGAAATTAAACGTGATAACAAAATGGGCCGCATGCAGCAAGGTGCAAGAAACCTTAGCTTTTTCGATGCACCGGTAGGCCTTATATTCACCCTTGATCGCAGTTTCTGCGAATCTCAGATGATTGATTTAGGTCTTTATGTACAAAGCGTGATGTTAGTTGCCGATGAAAAAGGACTGGCGACCTGCCCTCAGGCCTCATGGAGTATGTGGGCGGGCATAGTGCGAGATGTGCTGGGTTTAGCGTCTAACGAGATGGTAATGCTGGGCATGGCTTTAGGGTATGCTGACCCTGATGCCCCTGTGAATCAACTTAATCAGCCACGTGTGGATGTCACTGAATTTACACAGCTCCATGGATTTTAGCCCGATTAATAATAGCCGGATTCGCAATGAACTATGAATTGATACAAGTCGAACATAAAGGTCATATCTGCACTATTACGATAAATAGGCCCGAGGTCTTAAACGCATTAAGCCCAGCAACATCCTTTGAAATGGCTGCGGCTCTTGATGCATTTGATGCTGATGATAGCTTATGGGTTGCCATTGTTACTGGCAGTGGCAATAAAGCGTTTAGCGTTGGCGGTGATATTAGCATGATGGCTAACGCAGAAGTGGCGGATGATTATGTCTTGCCAGATAGTGGCTATGGCGGTTTAACGTCGCGTACAGGTTGCTATAAGCCCATTATTGCCGCTGTTAATGGCTTGGCTCTGGGTGGCGGCTTTGAGGTGGCCTTAGCGGCGGATATTATCGTTGCCGCTAAAGAGGCTGTATTTGGATTGCCAGAACCTAAGATTGGAGCGGCAGCAGTGGCTGGTGGTATGCATCGATTGGCGCGTCAAATTGGTTTAAAGCCGGCGATGGGGATTCTATTAACCGCCGACCCGGTAACCGCTCAAGAAGGCCATCGTTTAGGTTTTGTGAATAAGGTGGTGCCTAAAAATGAATTAATGAGTACAGCTGTTGGTATTGCTGAGAAGATTATTCAGTGTGCACCCCTTGCTATTCAAGCGACCAAACAAGCGGTAATGGAGGGGTTGAATACCTCTAATCTTGATGAATTGCAGCAGGCCCAAAAAGATGGGCAATTTGACCGATTAGAGGTTATGTTACAAAGCCGTGACATCAAAGAGGGCCTCACCGCGTTTATGGAGAAAAGAAAACCTCAATGGCAAGCTAAATAACAAGGTTTCGTTGTTCTGCTAGGTCATCATTCCACCATCAATTCTCACGTCAATACCGTTGATATGAACGGCATCATCGGAAGCTAAAAAGGCCACCAGGCTCGCCACATCAGAAGCGGGACGCACAATACCATCAAATGGCAGTATCTTTTTCAGTAGATCGTAGTCCGCGCCCTCGGGTAACTTGGCATTGTTACTCATGGGTGTCTCCACTGAAGCGGGACTGAGAGAATTAGCGTTGATACCCTGTTTGCCAAACTCAATCGAAATCGTTTTAGTGACCGATAGAAGCCCACCTTTTGAGGCGGCATAGGCAGCTGTCCAGGGGTGGCTTCCTAGTGCAGCGGTAGAGGTCATGTTGACAATGCTACCCTTAGTTTTAATTAAATGGGGCAGTGCGGTTTGGCACATAAAAAATGTCCCCGTTAGGTTGACGGCTAATATGCGATTCCAATCTTCTAGGGACACTTCTAGGGTGTTTTGGAGCTTCAAAATACCAGCAATATTACAGAGTGCATTGAGATTTTTGTGATCCTTGATAACTGCGGCCACTACCTTTTTTGTGGATTTTGGGTCACCAATGTCGCAGACGTAGCTAAATGCTGCACCACTGGTATCTGGGTTGTTATTTATGCCATTCACGGCATCAGATAGGGCATCCTCTTGGATATCCATGCAGGCGACGACTCCGCCCTCTGAGGCGATTCTTTGTGCAGATGCCTTGCCGATACCTGATGCGGCGCCGGTGACGATTACCACCTTGTCTGTAAAACGATTCATACCTGCTAAGCTCCTTTGCTCTTTTTACTACCTTTTTATTACCTTTTGGCGATTATTTCTTGGATTGCGGTTCCGGGTATGGCTTGCATACCACCGTCTATTTCTAGTATTTTTCCACTAACAAAGCCGCTGGCAGGAGAGGCTAAATAAAGTACTCCAAGGGCAATATCCCTTGGTTGGCCCAACCGTTGAAGAGGAATCCAGCGCTCAGCTTCAGCTTTACGTTTTGGGTTACTGGTAATGTATTCCATGCTCGGGGTTTCAATAGCACCTGGTGCGACAGCATTAACTCGAACACCGGGGGAAAGCTCATAGGACATAACCTTAGTCATTTGATTCATGCCTGCTTTAGCCGCGGCATAGGAAGAGAAGTTCTTGTCGACCATCCAGCTTAGAGCTGATGAGACATTGACGATGGTACCGCCACTGTCTCGTAGTGCTGGAGTGCACAAGTGAGTTAATGTGTAGGCGGATGTAAGATTTATTCGCAGAGTATGCTCAAAACGAGACATGTCGACCTCTTCAATGGGTCCCCATCCGCGACCTGGAGCGCCGGCATTGTTAATAAGAATATCAATGCCTTTGAATTCCTTTAACACTTGATCAACTAAGTTCTTTAGCTGTTCTTCTTTGGTGACGTCACAGACTACCGCTAATGCGCTGCTTCCAAATGATCGGATTTGCTCAGCGGTGTCTTCGATATCCTCAATACTTCTGGCGACGCAGACGACTGATGCGCCCATTTCTCCAAAGCTGATCGCTATATCTTTACCAATGCCTTTGCCCGCACCGGTCACAATGGCAATTTTTTTGTCCAATCTAAATGCATCTAAAATCATGTCTTAGATCTCTCCTTATTGTGAGGTTATGTTGAGCTGTTAATAGCTTTTAGGCGAATAGGTACGCCATCAGATGGTTTGGGAATGGGTACCCAATCCAAAACGGGGGCATAGTCAGGCGGCGTGCTGACTTCAAAATTGCGTAATAAATGAAAAATGAAACATTTGGATAGCATTAATGCAAAGTGCATGCCGATACATTTATGAGCACCACCACCAAAAGGGTGGTAGCAGAAGCTATGATTTTTCTGCTCATTTCTGGGCTCACTGAATCTGCTAGGATCAAATACATCGGGATCAGCCCAGTATTCGGGGTCACGTTGGTTGTAGCAAGTTGGCATGAACAATAGGGTATCAGGGGGGATTGCGTGGCCACCGAGTATAGTTTCTCTAATAGTTCGCCGCATACTCATTGGTACTGGAGGATGCAGCCTCAGAACCTCCTCGAAGCAATGTTCAAATTCAGGTAATTTATCAAGATCTTCATAGCTAAGCTCATCAGTTCCAAGTGCCAAACACTCCTGGCGCAGACGATTCTGATACTCAGGTCGTGAGCCTACGTACATGACCATATGACTGAGCACGCTGGTGGTTGTATCGTGAGCGGCAAAGAGCAAAAATGTAGTGTGCTGAATAATCTCTTTGTCACTAAAAAACTCGCCTTTTTCAGTTCGTTCTCGACACATGTGGCTCAGTACATCTTCGCCATCGCCAGCTCGGCGGTGCGGAATTTTACGTGCCACATAGTCAGCCAAGGCAGATTTGCCTTGAAGCCCTCGATGAAATTTGGTGCCAATAAGGTTAAATCTTAATACAGAGCCCAATCCACCGCTGACATCTGAAAATGCTTGGTTAACCATCTCTGACTCTTGGGTGAATTCTTTCTCGCCCAAAAATATTTTGCTGCCAATATCTAGGAGAACTTTCTTTATTTCAAAATAAAACTTCAGCTCTGTATCCTTGGGCCAGTTAATTAGGGAATCCCTAAAACGCTCATTGAGCGGTTCCATGTAATGTTTCATGGTGCTAAATTTAAATGCTTGTTGCATGATCCTGCGTTGCATTCGATGTTCATCAAAATCAAGAAGCAAGAGTCCGCCGCGATAAAAGGCTCCTAGTTGTTGTGCATAGGCCATTTCATTGGAGAAGTTATTATCTCGGTCGATCATAATGGTTTTAAAGTTGTCTGCACCAACCACTAACAATCCAGTTTGATCCGCGATCACGATACGAGAGACTTTGCCAAACTTTTCCACACGACCTCTGGAATCTGCGAGCATATCTTTGATAAAGGGCAGAGCATTGCCGATCAGAGGAAGGCCTTTAGTACCAGGAATATGATTTAATTCGTAGTTATTGGGTCGTGTTTTGTAATCTAAATCACTGGTGATGGTCATCATTTGTAGTGTCGCTCCTTTTGTGTATTGCGCTCTTTAGGACGCCTCATAAGGCTCTTGGGCTGATCGACTCAGCAAGAAAAACCGCAGTATTCTCCAGGCTTATTGCCAAGCTGTGTTCCTGTGCGGTGAGCCATGTTAGTAAGGCATATAGATAACTGCCAAAGACAGTTTGTATTAGAAGTTCTAAGGGATAATCTTTTCGTACATCACCTTGGGTGATCCCCAATTTAATGAGCTGGCCCATTGCGCCATGCATTCGCTTAAATCGAGCTTGTGACTTGTGGATGTCGCCAATGGCGCCAATCCCTTCGACTAATGTCAATCGGGTTAGTTCAGGGGCGCCTTCAATAAATAAAGCTGATCGACGCATCACATGTTGCAGTCGCTCTAAGGTGCTGTCTTGGTTATCTAATTCATCAGTAATATAGCTAACGAATTGCTCATCCATAATGTCGATAATCTCATGAAGGACCGCGAGTTTTGATGAGAAATAGTTGAAAAAAGTAGGCTTGGAAATATCGGAGAGATCAGCGATGGCATCAATGGTGGTATTTGGATAACCCTGTTCTATAAAAAGTCTAGAGGCCACATCGCAGATACGTTCATGGGTCATACGTTTCTTACGTTCGCGGATACCTTCTTTTACCACTAACTGTAAGTTTTCCAAAATAAATTTCCTCGTCTGTTTGAGTAATCAAATTGTTAGAATTTTCTCAATAAATATACTATAGTACAAAAATATACCATAGTTAAATAAAGTACAAGCTTCCCATAGTTTTGGGTGTTATAAGAGATTCTTTAAATGTATCTATTAGATAACAAAGTAGGACTAGTCACCGGTGGTGGTGTAGGTATTGGCCGTGCTATTTGCGAAGCTTTTGCTCGTGAAGGGGCAAAGGTCATCGTAGCTGATTTTAACGCCGAAACTGGACAAGAGACGGTTGATATAATCAAAGAAGCAGGGGGAGAGGCACACTTTGTCTGTGCGGATGTTAGCAATGAAGAGCAAGTAAAGGCGATGATTGATGCTGCTATTACTATTTTTGGCAGACTTGATATCGCCTGCAATAGCGCAGCTGTCAGTCGTGGTTCTGGACCTATTCATGAATTTGAACGCAGCGTATTCGACGACACACTAGAGATGTGTCTAACCAATACATGGTTATGTTTAAAACACGAAGTTGGAGCTATGCTGGATTCAGGTAAGGGGGGTAGTATTGTAAATATATCCTCTAATTCTTCATTGAGAGGACAGCCCTATAACACGGCTTATGCAGCGGCCAAGAGTGGTGTTAATGTGCTGACCAAGAGTTCGGCAGTGGAGTATGGGAAAAAGGGTATCCGCATTAATGCAGTGTCTCCAGGAGTTATTCGTACACCTGGAATCGAGAAATATTTTAAAGAACAACCAAAACTTGCAGATGCACTTGAGCGCTCAGCAGCGATGAGTCGCATTGGTGAACCTTCTGAGGTAGCTGAGGCGGTGGTGTTTCTTTGTTCAGACAAAGCATCATTTATCACTGGACAGTTATTATCTGTTGATGGTGGCGCCGCTGTTAAATAAACCCAGTAGACGTTAAGCACAACTTGAAAATAGAGGAATTTAGAATGATTGCGACTGATCGACATTCACCCCGAGTGCCACTGGCGATGCCATTTGGTTGGTTTCAGGTGCTCTATTCGAGTGAACTTGCCATCGGCGAAGCAAAGCCGATAACCTACTTTGACCGAGATTTAGTGATTTTTCGCACTGAATCAGGTGCCGCTAAGGTAATTGATGCCTACTGCGCCCATATGGGAGCTCACTTGGGCTATGGTATTCGTGAACACGCAGGTTCGGCTGCTGCGGTGGATGGTGAGAATATTGTGTGTCCTTTTCACGGATGGCAGTTTAATGGGGAAGGACAGTGTAAACACATTCCCTATGCCAAAAACCTTCCTCCGAGAGTGGCGCGCGGCGAAAAGGTGATTCGGTCCTATGAGGTACGAGAGATAAACCAGTGTATTTTGGTTTGGTATCATCCTGATGATATTGCTCCCACCTATGAGCCACCTGTTGTCTCTGAAGCTACATTAGAAAATGACGAGTGGGGTGAAATCAAAAGTTTTACCTGGGAGATCAGTACGCACATGCAGGAAATTGGTGAGAATGCAGTAGATGCTGCACATTTTCATTTTGTCCATGGGACTGATGATATTCCTGATGTGCAGAAACAAGAGTTTGGTGAATTTACTCGCCATGGGTTACTAAAAACGCGTAATGAAACACCCAGAGGGGTAATCGAAGGATTTATTGAGAACTTCAGCACAGGCCCTGGATTGTCCGTGATTAAATTCTCTGGTATTTGCGATACGATCTTGTTGGCTAATTTAACTCCTGTTCATTCTGAACATGCTCGTGCAATGTACGCTTTCATGCAGAAAAAGGTGGATGGCAAAACAGTTTCAGGGGGTATTGGTGATGCGATTATTGCCAATATTTGTTCTCAAATGGAGGAGGATATTATCATTTGGAACCGCAAAATCTATTATGAAAGACCATTGCTCTGTGATGGTGATGGACCCTTTGCCAAGTTTCGCAAATGGTATGGTCAGTTTATTCCGCCATCGTCAGCTCAGGACTAGAGGCGCTCGATACTCGGCGGTATCCATTGATTATCTAAGACGTTTTGCTTGGGCTCATAAAGGCGCATGACCAGCATGAAGTGACCTTTAGGTATCGGCAGCCAATTAGTGGAAGTGTCTGCCGGCATTTCATGCTGTAAATCAAGGGTCAGGCCGCCCAATTCGTTGTACGTTAGTCCCTTAGTTAAATTGCCAATGCTGTAGCGGTCGATGCTGTTGGGCTCGAATTGGGCATCCTCAAGTTTGTATGCGCTGAGTGACCAGAAACCATCAACCGGTGGCAATTGTTCGGGATTAAAGTGAACTCGAAATCTATCGCTGCCATTCAGTAGGTTACCATTTTCATCGAACACAGCAGCAGGGTAGAGGCTTTCCTCGGGTAGATTGCCATAACCTCCTTTGACCACAGAGGCACGATGCATATAGCGATAACCGTAAACTCCAATATCTTTTGAGATCATCCAGCCATTTGTGGACTTTATGGTGCGCTGTACTGATGCCTGGATAATATCCTCAGCGTCTTTTATCGCATGCTCCAAACCTTTGCGTTGAGGCGGAGTGAGAAGATCGGCATCAAAGGTTACATTGGGACCTACACCAATTTCATCAAATTGAGCTAATAGGGCTGCCTCTCCAGCTCGGAGAGGTAATGTTTTTAGTGTGCGATTAAGTTCGGCAAAAAAACTAAGAGATCCTTTAAAATCATGTTTGTCAGCCTTTATTTTCCCAACTGTTTTATCGCCCTGTTGGCCGTTAAATTTGGCTAAGGGTTTTAACCAAATTTGCTCCATAAGGCTGTTTGCTCGGGCGAAATCGTCTGGCCCCGTGACTAGCATCCTCCCCAGCAACCAACCCTTGGAGGTTTCTGTGATTATTGGTGTGACATTGTCAGGCAGGGTCCCGCTCCAGGTGGGCGATACTAGGGCGAATAAACGCTCTTTCGTGCCTGTTGTCCTGCGGCCAATGTGTACAACTTCAGCATAGAGGTTGGTTATTGCAATGGTAAAGTAGCGTCCTTTTGTGTCAGGAGTGTGAATAATTAGAGGTTCTTGGGTAATGTCGTACCAGCCGTGAAAATACAAGGTGTCACTATTAGGTGCTCTTAAATTACCTGCGGTCTGAGGATTGATGAGATGACTGAGGCGATAGAGTTTATTAACTGGGGCATAAACTGCTTGATCCTCTTCTACTAAATGCGTTTCGTTGTGCATTTGACTAGTCATTTCGATTATAGGATAGCCGTAAAGGTAGGCAGATACTCCTACGTGATAGGCCATACTTCCGGCAATTAGTGCGTCATTTTTAGCTTGCTGGCTAGTGATTAGGCTGGCAGGATTAAAGAGCATCAGCGCAGCTATAAAAAATAGGATTAAACTGCCGAGCACCAGCTTGAGCCATTGCGTTGTTTGTTTGGCTGGATATCTCATAACAAACCTCAGTTCATGTATGCTTGACCACCATCTAAAGCAATACTTTGCCCGCTGATATAGGATGATTCTGGCGAGCAAAGAACAGCAACAAATTGTCCTATGTCTGTTTCGCAATCACCTACGCGCTGGAGTGGGATACTTTTAGTAAATTCGGCAGCTTCCTCAGGACGATGCGTCATCCATTTTTGTAGGGCCGCCGAGCTTGCATGAGGGAGGATATTATTGGCTCTGATATTGTCTGGCCCCCATTCGCTAGCCGCAGCGCGGGTTAGGGCTCTAATGGCATCTTTTTCAGCGGCGTAGACCCCGTAGTTAGACATATCCCACCGTTTTGATGCTGTACTGGCCATGTTAATAATTGACCCGCCTTGTTGCTTTAAATAGGGATAACAGAGCTGCATAAGCCTAAGTGTTGCCATAGGGCCGACCATAAATGCTTGTATGACATTTTCATCATTTTGATCTATCAGCGGGCCGATTGAGGTTGCAACTGCATTGTTAACTAAGATATCAATCGTTTTGAACTCTTCTACTGTTTCTTGAGTAATCCGTTTGAGATCTTTATGCATAGCTACATCAGCTGCCTTAGGGATGGCTTTCCCAGAAAAGCGTTGCTCGATCATTTTGCAGGTGTTTTCGCATTTTGAGTAGGTGCGACCGACTACTACCACGTTTGCGCCGCGCTCTGCCATGGCTAACGCAATACCTTGACCGATACCTTGACCTCCGCCAGTAATTAATGCCACCTTGCCCTTTAAAGTTTGTTCTTTCATAAAACCTCCTTCAGGGGTTTTAGCACAACGTTTAGTAGCCGTTTAACTCAGCATAGCGGTTTTTGTGAAAATCACTGTCGCCTAAAATTTGCATACTGACTCTAGCGCGCTTTAAAAATAGACCTATATCTAGTTCGTCGGTAATACCCATGCCTCCGTGCATTTGTATCGCCTCGTTGCTCACGTGCTGGTAACAGTCGTTAATAAGCGTTTTAGCTAAACTGGCCTGTAATGAGCTGTCAGAGCTGTTTTCATCAATGCTCGCTAGGGCGCTGAGTACTGCAGATTTACTTCGTTCAATCTGGCAAAACATTAGTGCCGCGCGGTGCTGTAGGGCCTGAAAAGTACCAATCTTTACGCCAAATTGCTCTCGGTCACACAGGTATTG
This sequence comes from Porticoccaceae bacterium, assembly GCA_018654575.1. Classification (GTDB taxonomy): domain Bacteria; phylum Pseudomonadota; class Gammaproteobacteria; order Pseudomonadales; family Porticoccaceae; genus HTCC2207. The sequence goes on along the minus strand of JABILI010000011.1, from coordinate 23,087 downwards.
CAGGGTTCGGTCAAATACCTCTTGGCAGCCGCCCAACATTTCTGCAGACATGGCAATGACGCCTCGGTCTAACACTTTTTGCAGTATTGTGCGAGCTTTGCCTAGATCGCCAATGACTTGATCGTGACTTACAAGCACATTGTTAAAAATGATATTCGCGGCATTGCGGCCGTCCATGTATTTTGTTCTGTCTATTTGAACACCCGCAGCGTCGCTATCAACTAATACCAGTGACAGACCTTCTGGATCGCCAGTATTGCCAGAACTGCGTGCCACAACCACTAGCTTATCGGCACTGTGGCCGTCTAAGACAAAGACCTTTTTGCCGGTAATGATTAACTGGCCATCTTGGTCTAGCAGGCTAGTAGCGCTGTTAAGGGGCTGATGGTGATGTGTCTCGTCAACAGCCAGGGCCAGGGTGAGTTGCCCTGCGGAGATACTTGGCAGTAAAGCTTTTTGTTGCGATTCTGTTCCGCCCAACTCAATCGTCGAGGCCCCCAGTACCACGGTGGAAAATAGCGGTGAGGCTGTTAGGTTGCGGCCCATTTGCTGCATGACAGCGCCCAGACCTTTAAAACCAAACCCAAAGCCGCCAAACTCTTCGGGCATGAGAATCGAGGGAATACCCAGATCCGTTAGCTGTTGCCAGAGGTCGATTGAATAGCCTTTCTCATCGTGGCTGTCTCTAAGGTGCCGCAGCTGTTCGATGGGGGCATTGCTGCTTAGAAAGTCATCGATGGTGTCTTGCAACAGACGTTGTTCTTCGTTTAAAACCATACTCATAAAACTGTTCTCATATCTATTCTATTGGACCCCCCCGGTTAACTGGGTAACTGGAGGGCCTTTTTGGCAATAATGTTGAGTTGAATTTCGGATGTGCCGCCAGCAATAGTGTGTGCTTTATTATAGGCCCAATTTTTAACGGTCTTTTTTTCACTCTTAGAAAATATTGGGTCGTGCCAGCTCAACCCGCGATTGCCCATAATGGCTAGCAATAGCTCGTCTTTATGTTGTTGTTCAGAGGTGCTTAAATATTTCAAGGTAAGCCCAAGCCCCCCATCAACAACGCCGCTTTTATGTTGCTGGTACAGGCGCAGGGCATTTAGGGCATCGCCTTGGGCGCGCATTAAGTGCTCGGTTAACTGACTGCGTAGGCTGTTGTTAGCGAGTTTACCGCTGCTGTCCAGACCGACGTAGTGCTTGGCGATGGCGACAATGTCGCCTTCTTCTTTTTCAACAATAGAACTCATGATACTCATCATGTTACGTTCGTATTTAAGCAGTGCTTTGGCTACAGACCAGCCTTCATTCAGTTTACCTACAAGATTATTTTTGGGGACTTTAACGTCGTCAAAGAAGGTCTGGCAAAACTCGAGGTCGCCGTTGATTAGTTCCATGGGCCTTGCAAGTACGCCTTCTGTTGCCATGTCGATAAGCAAAAAACTAATGCCTTGTTGTTTGGGAGCGTCGTTGTCGGTACGGACTAGGCAAAAGATCCAATCGGACTTGTCGCCCTGGGTGGTCCACATTTTGGTACCGTTGACGAGAAAGTGATCGCCTTTGTCCTCGGCCCGTGTTTTAAGTGATGCCAGGTCAGAACCAGCTGAGGGCTCTGAGTACCCTTGGGCCCAGCGGATCTCGCCGCGCACGATTTTTGGTATATGTTCTTGCTTCTGCTCTTCAGTGCCGTACTCAAGTAATGCCGGTCCAAACATCCAAAGGCCAATATCATAGAGGGCAGGGCGACAACCTAAGGCTTTCATTTCTTGGTCAAGTATTTTTGCCTGCTCTGAACTCATACCGCCGCCGCCGTATTGGGTTGGCCAAGAAGGAGCGGTCCAACCGCGGTCTCTCATTCGCTCGAACCACAGCTTGGCATCTTCACAGTAAAAACTACGGCGACGCCCTCCCCATATCTGTTGATCTTTGATGATCGGTTGGCGCTGTGACTCAGGACAGTTGGCGATAAGCCAATCACGAGTGTCTAGCCTGAACTTTTCTATGGTTTCCATTATGTTGTTCCTAGCAATAATGTTTTTCTATACACATAGGGCGACTATCACCTAAAAACATTTAAGTTGCAATGTTTTTGCGATTTAGTTTAATTGCTAGGTGTAATGGAACCCTGATTGGTGTGGCGCGTGATGTTGTTAGTGGTGAATAATAGCCAAAAGTTGTTGTTTTATACGCTCTATATGAATATCTTCAAAAGGCATGCTCGGCTCTAGAATACGATCTATAGCAAATCCGCCCAAAAAACGATGGGTAAATCTAAGAGCTTCATTAAGACGGGACTGCGAGATTTTATAGCCATTAAAAATTTCAACCATACCTTTTAAATGTTCGTCTAGACCATTGTTAACCCTAATTTGGCGCAGCGGTAGGTCGCTGTTGTCGCCTCGGGTGGCCATGACAATTTCTGAAAATGCAAAGTAAAGGTCGCTTTTGTAGTGCTCCCATACGCTGTCGACAAAATGGCTAACACGTTCTTCCAAAGTGCCTTTTCTCATCTCAGTCTTATCCAGTGACTGAATGTAAAAGTCACGAGACATTTCCATTACTGCGATCAAAATCTCTTCTTTGTTACCAAAATGGTGCTGCACCGCACCCCAGGTTATACCCGCTTTTTTAGCGATAGCGGTTGAACTAGCAGAGCTGTATCCAGACTCATTAATTAGCATAACAACGGCGTTAAGAATCTTTTCGCGTGTCGCTTTTGCCTTTAATGCTTGATGGCCATTTTTATCTTGTGTTCGTTTAGCGGTCACAGTTGTTCACTTTTAGTGTTGGGTGCATGTCGACAATTAGGCATTCTATACAATTTAGCGTGCTACCGTACTGGGACGGACTGTAAAATACGCAGATTAGAGCTTAGGTTGGGCCAAATAGCGCTTTAACTTGCTTCTTTACTACCTTGTTACTTGCGTTTAACGGGAACGCCTGATCGGTAACAATGACAATGCTGGGCACTTTGAACTTTGCCAAGTTCTCTTGACAGTGATCTTGAATCATTTTCTCATCGACTTGATCTAAATCCTCTCGGGCAACCCGCACCACGACCATTAATTCTTCGCCATAGCGCTCACTGGGAATGGCAAACCCACAGGCACCTATAACAGTGGGCAGTGATTGGATTGTGTTTTCTACTTCCACCGGAAAGATATTCTCGCTGCCACGGATTACCATGTCTTTAGCGCGGTCGCAGATGAACAAACATTTGTCGGAATCTAAGTAGCCGATGTCACCCGTTTTAAACCAACCGTCTTTAAATTCGTTTTTATTAGCGTCTGGATTGTTGGTATAACCGGTAATGGTGGTGGGGCTTTTGATCCATATCTCTCCGGGAGCACCAGCCTCTAGCTCTATCCCGCGTTCATCACAAAAACGAAGATCCACAATGGGGTTTAAAAACCCACTAGAACCGGGTTTTAGGTTATAAAAATAGCCGGTGAATGAGGTTCCCGCGGCACCTGTTTCGGTCATTCCCCAGCCTGTTCCTGGCAACGACTGTGAAAAACTTTCCTTGAGAAACTGGGCTGCTTTTGTGGGCGTTGCTGCGCCTGCGCCACTCACATTGCTAATAACGCTTGTGTCCACAGAGCTAAATTTGGGGTGTCGAGCAAGATCTAGCAACATAGAGGGTGCAGCTACAAAAATGGTAATTTGTTCTTCTGTCATTAAGTTGCAAGCTTCGGCCGGATCCCATTTGTACATCAAGACCATGGTCCTGCCACCGCGCAGTGTTAGTAGAAATTGTGCAAATAAACCACTAACATGAAATAAGGGTACCGTTATTAGAGCCTTGGAGGGTCTGCCGCTATTAAGATGTTTGGTGTAGGCGTCGATGTTGGTCATATAGGCGGCAGCACCTACGGCCTCAAAGTTGGTTATCGACTGACAGCAATTGAAGTGCGTAAATAAGGCGGCCTTTGGTGTTCCTGATGTGCCCGAGGTAAACATTATCATTGCTTCGTCTTGGGTATCAATCTCAATGCTTGAGAGTACTCCGCGGATATCTTTTGCTGAGAGTTGCACTACACTCTGGTCACTGATTACATCATTGTAGCTATGGCAGGCTTGAGGCAAGGCGCCTTCGTGACGCACTACAATCGATGTTAGCCCGTGATTTTGTGGTTGAATAATGTTTAGACGCTGTTGGTCGCAAAATACTAGGCCACAGCGGGCTTCTGCAAGGCTCTGCTGAAGTTCTTTGCCTGCACCCCAACTGTTGAGAGGCACGGCAACAGCGCCAACTGAAACTATGGCAAGAAAGGCGGCCATCCACTCTGGATAATTACGCATGGCAATGGCAATCCGATCGCCTTTTTGAATCTTAAATCGACGGATTAGCTGGACAGCAATAAGGTCGGTTTGACGGTGAAAGTGGCTGAATGTCCAGCGTTGATCTTGGTATATAATAAATTCTTGGTCAGTGAAACCACGCCCTGGAGCGAGAAGTTCAATAAGGTTTTTTGGGGCGTTGGCGTAAATGCGGTAGTCAACACCCTGAGACTGATACTGGGTTATTTCAAATGGAGAACCAGGCGCAGTGACAGCTTTAATGGCTTGATCAATGGGCGCGCTGAATTTTGACATAGTGGTTCTTCCGGATTCTAGACTTGTGGTTTTATCAACTGAAGGTACTTCAATAATACTGCTAAAAACATTTTAATGTAAATGTTTTATTATTGCTAACCTTGAATGAATCTTGTTACTAGTTCCAGATTATCCTGTAGTATTCTGCAAAACTGTAACGAATCATAAATCTAAACAAAAAAATCTAGAGAAAAATACTAAAAGAGGAAACGCGATGGGCCCCTTGTCAGGTAAAACTATTATCGAATTTGCTGGATTGGGACCTGGGCCATACGCAGGGATGATGTTGGCTGATATGGGAGCTGAGGTTATCCGTGTAGAACGGCCAGGCGGTCAATGGTTGACAGCTGGGCGCAACCCTAAGTACGACGTTCACAATCGTGGTAAATCCTCTATCTGCATCAATATGAAATCAGCAGAAGGGATTGTCTGTGCGAAAAAACTCATCAAGAGCGCAGATGCGCTTATTGAAGGCTACCGGCCTGGAGTTATGGAAAAGCTGGGTTTAGGACCCGATGAATGCTTGGACATTAATCCAAAATTGGTTTACGGCCGCATGACCGGCTGGGGTCAAACAGGACCTCTAGCTCAAACTGCCGGACATGATATTAACTACATTGCCCTAACGGGGGCGTTGCATGCCATTGGGCAGAAAGGTCAGAAACCGACCATTCCGCTTAATTTAGTGGGCGATTTTGGCGGTGGCGGCATGATGTTAGCGTTTGGTGTTGTTTGCGCGCTTTTAGAGACGCAGGCTTCAGGAAAGGGCCAGGTTATTGATTGTTCGATTGTCGATGGTACTGTTAGTCTGATGGGTTTCTTTTACTCTCAATTACAGGCTGGTATTGGGTCAGACAAGCGAGGCGAAAACATGCTTGATTCTGGGGCTTTCTTTTACGATGTTTATGAAACCAGTGACGGCGGCTACATATCGCTGGGTTCAATTGAACCACAGTTTTTCAGGTTACTGGTTGATCTCTTAGGGCTAAATGAGGCTGACAGCAAAGAGTGGATTCAAAATCACTGGGCGCCACAAACTTGGCCGCAGATGGCTGACAAGCTAGAAACTTTGATCAAAACTAAGACTCGAGATCAGTGGTGTGATCTATTTGAAGGCACTGACGTGTGCTTTGCACCAGTTTTGTCGATGGCCGAGGCGCGGCACCATCCGCATAACGTTGCTCGAGAAACCTTTGTCGATGATGGTGATGTCTGGCAACCGGCTCCAGTCCCTCGCTTTTCTCGCACGCTTGTGAAGGCAGGTGCTGAAGCGGTAGCGTTGGGTGCAAATAGTCAGTCGATACTGTTAGGCCTTGGTTATGAACAAGAGGAAGTTGATACTTTGCTAGCGACAGGTGCAATTGCGTAATTGAGGCTTATAGTCTTGTTGGACGATGATTGAAAGCCCAGTGATCCGCATATTAGCGACAAAGATGCTGCTTTAAGAGCAGAGCGTTGCAACTAGATTCGGAGGCTTGATGGAGACCCATTTAACGAAACTTTTGGGTTGTCGTTATCCCGTTATCCAAACCGCGATGGGTTGGGTGGCTGATGCTGGCCTTGTCAGCGCCACCTGCAAGGCGGGCGGCTTTGGATTTCTTGCTGGGGCAGTAATGACACCAGAGGAAGTTGAGCAGGGTATTTTGCAGATAAAATCGGCAACTGACCAACCCTTCGGTGTGAATTTCCATATGTACACACCGGGTGCCGGTGAAATTATTGATATTTGTATTCGTCATCAGGTCAGAGCGGTTAGCTACAGTCGCTCACCCGATGCAGCTTCTGTGGCAAAGCTGAAAGCGGCGGGCATTGTGTGTATTCCAACGGTTGGTGCTTTAAAACATGCTGTTAAGGCTGTCGCGCTGGGTGCTGACGCCGTGGTGGTTCAAGGTGGTGAGGGTGGCGGTCATACGGGAAAGGTGGCTAGCACCATTTTATTACCTCAGGTCGTAGCGGCATTAGATGTTCCAGTCGTGGCCGCTGGAGGTTTTAAAGATGGTCGAGGCTTGGTGGCAGCGCTAGCTCTTGGAGCCGCGGGTATCGCCATGGGTACACGCTTTCTTTTGACTCAGGAAAGCCCAGTTCCCTTAACCACTAAACAATATTACCTAAGCACAGCAACCGAGCAGATCATTGTCAGCACTAAACTCGACGGAATACCCCAGCGAATGATCCAAAACCAATATTTGAAAACACTCGAGGGGAAGTCAACCTTTGGGATGCTACTGCTCGCCATAAAAAATGGTCTGGCGTTTAGTCAGTTAACCGGGGGGTCGTTGTTTTCAATGCTGCGCTCAGCATGGGCGATGAAGGGGTCAAGTGATTTAAGTTTGGGGCAAACTATGATGGCGGCTAATGCGCCAATGATGATTCAGCATTCTATGGTCGATGGTCATGCGGACCAAGGCATTATGCCTAGTGGCCAGATTGCCGGCGCTATTGATGATCTGCCTTCTGTTGAAAACTTAATGGGTTCTATTATTAGAGAATCTGGTGAGGTTATTACTAAGCTGGCGAAGGTGAATTCTGAAAACCTCGAGCTTGACTAGGGCAAGAACAATGCATTACAAACTAAAGATTCAGGAGAGTTCATTGTGGCATTTGAAACCATAATTAAAGACGGCATCGCCGAGTTAGTTTTCAACAAACCGCCAGTTAATGCGTTTGACAGCCTTGAGTGGGCGAGTATTGCTCAGGTTATTGTTGAGTTGGGGGTAGATAACAACGTTAATGTCATTGTTATTAGGGCTGAAGGCCGAGGATTCTGTGCCGGTGTCGATATTAAAGAGCTGGCCGCAGACAGCAGCAAGATAGTGGCTGTCAACAAGGGTAACTACGACACCTTCGAGGCCATTCACCGCAATCCTAAACCTGTAATTGTGGCCTTGCATGGTTTTGTTCTTGGCGGAGGAATCGGTATTGCAGGTGCTGCGGATATTGTGGTGGCCTCAGCCTGTGCTAGTTTTGGTGTGCCTGAGGTAGACCGCGGTGCCATGGGTGGTGGCGCCCACTTACAGCGTTTATTCCCGGTACAAAAAGTACGGCATATGTATTTCACGGGAGATTTTATCGACGCACAAGAAGCCTATCGACTGGGTGCTCTTGAATCGGTGGTCGATTTATCTGACCTGCGTGACTCGGTGATGGCAATTGCTGCCAAGATCGCGTCAAAAAGCTCTCCGATGATTCAGCTAGCCAAGGAGGCCCTGACCGGAATTGAAGATGGCAATCTTGAAGATAAGTATCGCTGGGAGCAGGGTTTTACTCTACAGGCATATACCGAAGGTGACTCCCAAGAAGGGCGAGATGCTTTTATAGAAAAGCGTGACGCTAAATTTTCTGACTAAATAGACCATTGGTATGAGTAATCCAGGGGAACAGCAACGGCTGGATAAATAGTTTCACCCCCCCTGTAGAAGCTCTCGTCCATGCATTATCGGCTGTAATACCACGTTGAGCTCTTCTTTGAACCTTGTGCACTCACCGGTAAGTGCATAACCTAGTAGTTGCCCCTGTGCTGTTCTAAAGAGAGCTTTAACGCCAGTTGGAGTATTAATCTCTATGTGCCACTGGCCGCCGGTTTTAGGTGGCGGCGATACTGTGACTGGGAATAGCGTTGTTTTAACAACCACAGGCATAGTGCCGTAGTAGACGTCTTGCACATCTCCATTAAGGGTTGCGGCTAATTTTTTAGCCCCTTCAATTAGTGGTGCGACATAAAATAAGAGATGGCTGTCGACTTCGGCGCAATCACCTAGAGCATAGACATTTTGGGCGCTAGTTTGTAACGCCCTGTCAGTTATGATTCCCCGGTTGGTTTGTAGCCCTGCAGAATTGGCCAATGTAAGGTCTGCCCTCACGCCAACAGCCGAAAGAACAATATCCGCGTCTATGACTTGGCCATTAGCAAGGGTTGCTCTAACGCCTGTCGCCTGTGTATCGATTTTTTCAACAACCGTGTCAAAGTGAAAGTTAACACCTGCCGTTTCTAACGCATTTTTGACCGAGTCAGAGGCGGCCTTTGGCATTAGCGTTCCCAGTACTGAGGGTAGCGGGTCAACGACGGTTACCTTATAACTACTTTGAATGAGATCGTTGGCATACTCCGACCCGATGAGCCCGGCACCAATAATAAGCACATGGCTTTTACCTTCCATTGCGCTGCGAAAGCTAGCGTAGTCCAACAGATTATTGATTGAATAGACAGAGTCTAGGCCGCTGCCAGTCATAGGTAGTTCGATACAACGAGCGCCCGTGGCCAATATGAGTTTAGTATAGTGGGTCTGCCCCTTAGAGGTGCGCACTGTTTGGTTGTTGATATCGATAGACTCGATAGTCGTGAACACCTGAATATCGGCCTGCAGCTGCTGGGCCATCTCTTCAGTGCTGGCACTGGCTAGTTGGTCTGGGGTCTGTTGTCTGTGATAGCCAGTGGATATCGCCGGTTTGTAGTACATGCGTCCATCATCGCTAGTGATCATAACTAACGGCGTACTACTGTTTAGTTTGCGATACTCACGGGCAAGGTTATAACCGGCGAGACCTGTGCCCACGATCACTATAGGTGCTTGACTGTGATCTATCGAATCAACCGACTCTGGTGTGCTCCTAGTGGTCGGTGCAGTGTTCGACTCACTGACCACTATCATATCAAAGTCTTGTTTACCCACGCCGCAGTCCGGACATGTCCAATCATCTGGAATATCTGCCCATCGGGTACCAGGTAAAATATCATCATCCGGCCATCCTTTAGATTCGTCATAGACCCAGCCGCAGATAATACATTCCCAAATCTGGAATGGTTCGCCTGAATTTGTAAAGGTTGGAGCCTCTTCTGGTGCTTCTTTTATAATCGTTGATGATTGATCATCGGAGGGAGTGATCGGAGCGGCGGAAGCAGCAGAAGCAGCAGCAGCAGGAGCAGCAGGAGCAGCAGGAGCAGCAGAGATAGGAGTCGGGGATGGGCCAGTTTTACCCATCTCAAAATCTTGTTTTGAAACGCCACACACTGGGCAGGTCCAATCTTCAGGAACATCTTCCCATCGCGTACCGGGAGCGATGCCATCCTCAGGGCAGCCAAGAGCCTCATCGTATAACCAGCCGCAGATTATGCACTCCCAAATATTAAAGGTATTCATGTTCGTTCCTTTGACCCAAATTAAGACGCATTTTACATAGATAAATGCGTCAAGTTAAAGCTATCTTAAGTTTGTAAAGCTATCATAAAGATTATTGGAATAAAGAGACATTTGGTTGAACACTATTTACCAACCCTTCTTCATCCAAATGGACGATTCCAGAATTCGTGCTATTACTATAACGTCTAGTACTATAAAAATTGTGGGAGATAGATGATGGCGAAATCAGCAGACTATAAATTGGGCCCCAATACCTACCCAAGAGGATGGTTTGTCGTTGCCGAAAGCAGCGAGTTAACCACTGAGCCTTTGGCGATAAGTTTTTTTGGTGAAGATTTAGCTCTGTTTCGTGGGGCTAGCGGCAAACCAGTCTTGTTGGATGCCTACTGCGGCCACATGGGGACCCATCTAACTGATAGCAAAAGTTCCATGATCGTCAAGAACAATCAGCAGATCGAGGGAGACTCAATCCGCTGCCCCTACCATGGCTGGCGTTATAACGCCCAAGGGCATGTTGATGATATACCGTATTCTAATGGGCCATGCCCAAAATCTGCGTCTATTAAATCTTACCCAGTTATCGACAACATGGGCTGTGTCATGGCTTGGTATGATCCAGATGATCGAGAACCAGATTACGATGCGCCCAAACTACCAGAGTGGGATGATCCCCAGTGGGTAAGGTGGGAACTTGATCATTTAGGTGAACTAAATATCCATCCACAGGAGATAATCGATAATATTGTCGATGTCCAGCATCTGGGGCCAACTCATGGTGCACCCAGTGAGTATTTTGAAAATGAAATTAGAGACCATGTTTGCATCCAACGCCAAGGTGGGCCGATGCAACTATACGAAACTTACCTTAACACCAGCACTTGGTATACCGGACCTGGAATACTGTTGTCTAAACAAGAATTTGCTGGGATGGTCATTTTCGAGTTAATAGCTAATACGCCAGTAAAGGATGGTGTAGTGAAATGTTGGCATGGCTGTTTAGTTAAGGGCTCTACAGAGATTGCTACCGAGGCTGATATCGTCATGGCTAGAGAGGCGCAAGCTGGGGCGTTAGAAGCCTTCAGTGCGGACTTTAATATTTGGCAGAACAAACGACCTGCACTCAAAATCATGCAGTTAAAAACGGATGGACCCTTCAGAACGGGCCGTAAATGGTACTCGCAGTTTTATGCATCTCCTGATGATGTCCCGGCTATACAGCAAGAAATTAATGGCATGCACTTGACGCAGGGATTGCAAACCTCTGAGCAGGCAGGCCAAAATATTGATGATGGGTTAACATTTTAACGAACCACTTTTATTAGAGTAAAAAAAGGAGGCTACATAGCCTCCTTTTTATGCTTATGACGGACCTAAAGATTAGTGATTTTCTGCCGCTTTGGCGCCGCTAGGAATGCGAATATTATCCACCAATGCTTGGACAGTCGCTGGGGGCTTAGCGGTTAGGCGACTGATTGTCATGGCAATCGCAAAATTCAGTAACATGCCTATGGCGCCAATACCTTCTGGAGAGATACCCCATAACCAATACTCTGCACTGTTAAGTTCTGGCGCAACAAATTTGAAGTACGCTATGTAAGCAAAGGTAAATACTAAGCCTGCTAGCATTCCCGAAATAGCACCCTCTTTGTTGGCGCGTTTGGAGAAGATACCCAAAAGTAACGCTGGGAATAGGGATGCAGCGGCAAGGCCAAACGCAAAAGCTACGACTTGGGCGACAAAGGCGGGAGGATAGATGCCAAATAGCCCAGCGATACAGACCGCAACGGCTGCCGCTAAGCGGGCATAGAGCAATTCCTGTTTCTCAGTGATTTTTGGGATGAAGGTTTGTTTAAGTAAGTCATGAGAGATAGCGCTTGAAATAACCAGTAGCAGTCCAGCAGCCGTTGATAGGGCGGCGGCCACGCCACCAGCGGCAACAAGAGCAATCACCCAGCCGGGCAAGCCTGCAATCTCAGGGTTGGCCAGCACCATAATGTCTCGATCGATATAGACTTCGTTGGCAGACTCAGTGGATTTATTAGTTAATAGTCGCTCGCCATGACTACCTAGAGTGCCATCAACATCGAATATCGGTTTCGCAGGTGATAATGCGGCACCAGCGCCATATTGCATAATGCCGTCATCATTTTTATCTTGCCAGGCGATTAACCCTGTATTTTCCCAATTACCAAACCATTCTGGAGCTTCGTCATAGGCGGTATTGTGAACCGTATCGACTAAATTAAGACGTGCAAATGAGGCCACTGCCGGAGCAGTGGTGTATAAAATGGCAATAAATACAAGAGCATAACCTGCGGACAAACGTGCATCAGAGACCTTGGGCACTGTGAAAAAGCGCACCAAGACGTGAGGAAGTCCAGCCGTACCAAACATTAGGGCTGCGGTAATTGCAAAAACATCAATGGTTGATTTGGTACCGGCGGTATAGGCACCAAAGCCAAGGTCTAACAATACCCCGTCGAGTTTTTGTAACACTGATAGACCTGAACCATCAGTAACCTCAGCACCAAAGCCTAGCTGGGGAATGGGGTTGCCCGTGATCATGATAGATATAAAGATTGCTGGCACCATGTAAGCAAAAATCAGAACACAATACTGAGCTACCTGAGTGTAGGTAATACCCTTCATGCCACCAAGTACGGCATACATAAACACAACAGCCATACCAATTATCACACCGGTATTCACGTCTACTTCAAGAAACCGAGAAAAAACAATGCCCACGCCACGCATCTGACCAGCAACATAGGTAAAGGAAACGAAGATCAAACAAACCGCCGCAACAATGCGTGCAGCCTGGGAGTAGTAGCGCTCGCCAATAAAATCGGGGACTGTAAAGCGACCAAATTTGCGTAGATAGGGCGCTAATAGAAAGGCCAGTAAAACATAACCACCAGTCCAGCCAAGTAGGTAGACAGATCCATCTCTGCCAATAAAAGAAATGATTCCTGCCATAGAGATGAATGATGCAGCGCTCATCCAGTCAGCTGCGGTAGCCATACCATTGACCACGGGGTGGACACCGCCGCCGGCAATATAAAAATCTTTGGTAGAGCCAGCGCGAGACCAAATAGCGATACCAATATAAAGGGCAAAGGATAATCCAACAAACAGATAAGTCAGCATTTGTGTGCTCATGCTTCGTCCTCATCATCGGAAACGCCAAATTGGCGATCAATAATTTTCATTCGCCAGGCGTAAATGAAGATGAGGGCTACAAAAACATAAATAGCACCTTGCTGCGCGAACCAGAAACCAAGCTTAAAGCCGAAGAGAGAAAATTGGTCTAACCAGTCCGCCAGAATAATGCTACAGCCAAAAGAGACGATAAACCAGATCGTCAGTAGTTTAGTCAGCAGGCTGATATTTGCCCTCCAATACGCTTTATTATTCTCGGTCGAGGTGGTCTTCATTTTTCGGTCCTATTAATGAGTGACTTGATGTTACTTTAATCGGGATACAGAGATTGTAACGCTGTTCCTGCGTTGTCTTTTGACGCGGATCCCCGGCTAAAGTTCGATTCTTTCTTGAGGCTTGCAAGTAATAAGGTCACATCTAGCGTTGTAGCTGGAACCCCATTGTGTTGATAGAGCTGTTGGTCCAGTTGAGCGAAGAGTTGGCTAATACTGGGGTTGCCCAAGAGGTCTCCGAGACTTTTTAAGGTACTTGGCGGGTTCTCAGTAAACAGAATTTTACCCCAGCGTAAAATAGCATCTCTCATCGCCATGAGATTTTCATCCTTAGCCTCAGATTCAATAGCTCGCAGTTGTTGCTTAAGATTGAGCCGAGCAGAATCAAGCGACAACGAGGGCTGTTGTGAGCGTGCAGCTGAAGACTCACGTTTACGGCGCATTAAGAGCACGATAATCAAGGTTATTAGTAAGGCGTTGATACTCAAAGATAGGTTCGTCATGAAAGATACTTTAGGTTTTAAAGCATCGGTAGCTAGTGTGGTCATTGCATCGTTGGTCATCTGCATGACATTACTGCCATTTGCGGTTGCATCGATATTTGAGCTCGGACTAACCTGCAAGGTTATTGGGGATAGAGACGCTATTCGCGGCTGATTGCTATTAGTATCCCACCATACCAGTTGGACCGCAGGTAAAACGATCTCTCCAGGCTTGTTAGGCACTAAAGCCAACGATTCGATGCGTGTTGCGGCCAATCCATTGGGGGTGATTATTTCATCTAATTGAGGTTGATCTGGGTAACCGCGATAATTATCTCCTTGAGGCTCTTGCAGAGGCGTAATCTGAGCTGCACTAAGCCCCTCAGCGCGTATTGTAATAGTGCGTGTAACCGGCTCACCTACCGTAACCGAGTCAATGTCGCCACTCCACCTTTGCTCCATTGTCACCGAGGTACTTGGCATCCATCCATCGATACTTGCCTGAGAGGGGCGAGCGTTTACCTCTAGGACTTTTGATTCAGTATCCCGAATAATTTGGTTGCCACGATTATTGAACACCCCAAATTGACTGCGATTATTCACCTCATAAGCAGCGAAACGTAAACTGGGGATGATTAATGTGCCTTTTGCCTGAGGGAAAATGGCATATTTGACCTCTAACACGAGATAGTTTCTACCGTTAATGACCTTTTGATACTGAGTGTCCCCCAGCCTGTGCAATTCGGCCTTATCGATAGTCAGCTCTGACAGAGAAAAGTCCCTTAGTTGGACTGAGGTGTACAGCCGATGCGTTAAAATGACCTGTTGCCCAACGTAGGGGGTATTAGTGTCAACGGTGGTTTCGGTGTAAATCGGCTGAGTCCCAGGGTTGGCGCTAGAGTTAGTAGGAGCAGCGCGAACCCGCAATTCTACTGCATTGCTTACCTCTTTCTTGAACGTTAGTGAGGGTATTAGCAGTATTCCTGCTCTCTTGGGGCGGAGTTCTAAGGTCCAAGCCGTGTATGATTCTGTCTTCCCATTCACGTTGGAGTAATTTTGTTGTCGTCTATTAGACAGCACCTCAAAGTCTTTGCTGAGAGGCTCAAAGTCGGGTTCGCCAGCAAATACTTGGCCGTCATAGCGCAGTTCAGCACGTAGGGTTTCATTACTGTCCAATACAGTTCGATCTACCTTTGCAGTAAGTGCAGCATAACTATCTGAAGCGGTCATGGCGGACAAACAGAGAGTTGATAGGATTAATAATCGTCTTAAATTCAGCTTCATTTACCAGCGCTCTTGGTCAGGTGGTGATCGTTGTTGTTTTCTCTGTTGCGATTCATAGCGAAACTTGGCTCGCAGTAAACCGCCGGGATCGTCAGGTATACGACGGAGCATGGCGTCAATTTCTCGCTGCTTTTGCTTTTCCTCTTCGGTCATTTCAGCCTCAGACGTTTGTTCCTCGACCTGCTGCTCTGATTCATTTTGCTTCTTTTCGTTTTCTTGCTGTTCTTTACTCTCAGACTCCTCGTCAGATTCTTCCTCAGATTTCTCCTCAGGTGCTGCTGACTCATCTTGTTGCTCAGGATCTTGCTCTGGGGGTTGCTGGTCACTCGGGTCACCGTTCTCATCAGACTGTTCAGAGTCCTGCTCTTGCTGTTGTTCCGAGGACTCTTGATTGTGCTCCTGTTCCTCCTGTTCCTCCTGTTCCTCCTGCTCCTCCTCCTGCTCTTGCTCGAGTTTCTCTAAGAGATCGCGATTAAAAATTGCATCTTCCAATTCAGGCTCTAGCTCTAAGGCCCGATCGTAGGCCTCTATAGCACTCTCAAAATCACCAGACTTCGCTAGCGCATTGCCTCTATTATAGTGGCCATTTGCTGTCCCATCGGTCAAGAACTCTTGAGTGGCTACCTCGTAATCAGAAGCCTTGAAGGCGGCGCTGCCACGCCACTGAGGGTGTGTAAATAAAGACTTTGCCTGTTCAGCATCACCTAACTCAAAAGCTTCCGCGCCCTGTTGGTCGCCGGTCGCCCAAAGGTCTTGCCATTCAAGAGCCTCTACTGAATTAGATGGAAATAGTAGGGGCGCCATCAGAAAAACAACCACAGCACCTTTTCTAAACGTCAGCAGTAAAATGGGTATTAAAAGCAATGCTAGCAAGTATCCGCGATCGTCCCAGAGATCAAATGATCGGTCAGTTTGTTGCGTTGAATCGCTAAACAATGAATCCATTGCCGTCAGCAGATTATCAATATCACGGTCATCGTTGCTAATAGTTTGATAGTTACCATTGTTGGTGCTAGCAAGGCGACGCAAATCACTAATATTCAGTTTTGGAATAATTACATTGCCACTGCGAGTGTCTTTTACAAAACCGCCAGAGCCTAATGGGATAGGCGCACCATTTTCCGTTCCTACACCTAAAATCGATAGCCGGTATTCGCCTTTATCATTAATGATGGATGTAATTTCAGAAATGGCAGAAGGGTCAACGCCATCTGTAATTAATAATATATCAGCCTGTTGATAGCGACCGCTGGTTGCTAAATTGACGGCGAGTTGAATAGCATCCTCTACGTTACTTCCATACTGGGGTAGCAACCCAGGATGCAATACGGGCACCAAGCTGACGATTGTATTGCTATCTTCTGTGAGCGGTGAAACGGTGTGAGCGTCGCCACCATAGACCACAAGGCCACTGACACCTTCAGTACGCCGGTTTAAAATGTCGATTAGCTTGTATCGGCCCCGCACCAATCGGCTGGGTGCAAGATCTGCAGCAAGCATCGATGGGGATAGATCAAAAACAGTTATTAACGCGCTATCTTGCTTGTGCACAGGCTGGGGTAGTTGTTGCCACGTGGGTCCGGCAAGACTAATCAGATAAATAATCCAAGCGAGCGTTAAGGCGGTGATTAAGGATTTAGTGCTGAGGCCGTCAGTTGGTGCTTTGCCTTCCATCAAAAAAGGCAGTAAGTCAGGATTAATAATGGTTGTCCAGTTGCCCGCATGATGCTTATGCCAGCTATAAAAACCAATAATGAGCGCCACGGGAATTAGACCTAAAAACCACCAAGGACGCAAGAAGTGGAAGGCCTGCCATGCATAAAGAACACTATCTAGTATTAGATCAAACAAGTGACCCCCTTCGACTACGAGCCGCTGCAATGGCAAGGCTTAAGACAAAACTAAACCCTAGGGGCCAATGGAACAGTGATGCTATGGGGCGAATAGTTTCTGCGTCTTGCTCGATGGGCTCTAACTGATTAAGTTGTTCATAGATTCCGGTCAGTTCTTTAGGGTCTCTGGCTCTAAAATAAAGACCACCCGTGGCAGCAGCAATTTCAGTTAGTGTTTTTTCGTCCAAGTCAGCGCTTGGATTAATGACATTTCGTCCGAACAAACCGCGAGATTCTTGACGCTCTGCCCCTATGCCGATGGTATAGATTTTCACTTGTGCTCGACGTGCTAGATCAGCGGCCTCTGTTGGGTTGAGTTCACCGGTGTTACTAGAGCCGTCGGTCATTAAAATGAGAACTCGATGATCTTTGGGTCGATCTTGTAATCGTTTAACTCCTAGGCCGATTGCATCACCGATAGCGGTTCCGTTTCCAGCAAAACCAATTTGTGCTTCTAATAACAGTGTTTGCATGGTCTCGCGGTCAAAGGTTAGCGGCGTTTGTAGGTAGGCTTTTTCACCAAATAGAATAAGTCCTAGCCGATCTCCGGCACGCTTAACGACAAAGTCTCCAACTACCGCTTTCACCGCAACCAATCGATTGACTTGCCGGCCACCAATGACCATATCATCTCTTTCCATACTGCCAGAAATATCTACGGCAATAAGAATGTCACGTCCATTGGCAGGTAACGCTACTGGTTCGCCAATATACACTGGTTGAGCCACGGCCAGCAGGACACATAGCCAGCAGACGGCGAGTAAAAACAACAGTACACGATTGTACCAAGTGGTTGCTTTTAAGGATCCCTGATCACCCGCAGCGGCGGCTAATAGGGGGGCGCGCAAGGCTTGTATTTTCGTCTCTGAAGGTTTCCGCAACCATCGATAAACAAAAGGCAGAGGCGCTAGCGCAAGCGCCCAGGGCCAGACTAAACTTAACATTGGCTCCGTGCCTCAAGTTTGTCCTCAGGGTAATGGCGTCTGAGCCATTGTTGACTACTACCAAAAACATCTTCCATGATTAGATTTTTATTATTACCCGCTGAGGGCTTTCCGTAGAGTAGGATATCTAGATCTTCGGGGAGAAGTGCAAACAGGGGCTTGTCACAACTACTTTGTAAAAATGCCACAAAAGCATTGAGCTCAAGACTACTAAAGAACTGGCTGGGGTAGGCGCTATTGACGGCCTGCTTTAGTATTTCAAAAGTCATGACCAGTTTTTGGTCATTGGTAAAGCTGAGTTCGTTATTTAGTAAAGTCAGCTTTTGCAGCGCCTGACGACGGTATAGATTGGCACGCCACCGTTGCACAGCCCTACTGACAAGCCAGATAGAGAGAGCAAGGCAAAGAATAATAAGCGCCCACCAGCCGGGAGCGAGTGGCCACCATGAGATGGGCTCGGGCAGGTGAATATCGCGAAGCTGTGCTAAAGGATCATTTTCCATGCGTCAGTTACCACGCGCTTGACTGCGGCGCTTACCATACGCTCTATGCAATACGCTCATGACATTATCTGATGTATTAAAAGGCAATAGACCGGCAGAGAGTTTTTCACTCATTTTACGCAACCGCAATCCTCGTTCAGCATAAGCTAGCTGAAAACGATCACGCAGTTGTTTGTTACTGGTGTCTAGCAGTGTCTGCCGTTGCCCATCACTCACAGCATAAAGCGAGGGCGGTGGTAACTGCTGTTCTATATCGTCAAAAACGTGACAAAAGTTGAGGTTACCATGCCTCGCTAGCTCAAACACATGACGTTCGCAATCGTCATTAAGATCATGAAAGTCACTGACGATGAAAATGGTGCTACCAGGGAGTACAAACCGTCGGGCTTCCTCAAGGATCTCCGCCAAACTGTATCGATCAGGCTGGGGGTCCCCGGGTTGTTGGATGTCTAATAGTTTTGCGCTGTATTCTTGAAGTCCGTGTATAAACTGCAGTACAGCATGATGGCTGCGCCTGGGTTTGACATCCATCTGCTCTTGTTTGCCAAAGATCAAGCCGCCGGCACGATCATTGGCTGCTAGGCCAGCCCAAGCAAGCGCAGCCGACACTTCGCAGGCTATCATTGACTTAAGCCGCTGGCTGCCAAAAAACATAGGGCTCCGCAAGTCGCTGATGACCAGAATAGGCCGCTCTCTCTCCTCGCTGAATATCTTTGTGTGTGGTACCTCTGTGCGGGCCGTAACCCGCCAGTCGATACTGCGAACATCATCGCCGGGTTGGTAAATGCGAACTTGGTCAAAGTCCATGCCGCGACCTCGAAACCGAGATTTATGACCACCAGCCAGCATTTGACGAGCTTGAATTTTAGGAAATCCAGTTAGCTCTCTAGCACCATAACGTAATCTAATCATCTCAGATAAGCTGGCAATGGCGGGGTGTTCTCGGTTGATATCGCTTTCGCTCATAGGATTGGGTGTTATGCCGAGGGCACAGTCTCCAGCAGCTTGTCGATAACTTGATTGGCGTTAATACCACCGGCTTCAGCTTCAAAGCTAAGAATCAGTCGATGCCTAAGCACATCATGAGCCACAGCGCGTATGTCGTCTGGCGTAACAAAGTCACGCCCTTCCATCCAAGCAAGGGCTCGACTACATTTATCTAGGGCAATGGTCGCTCTCGGGCTGGCACCGTAATCTAGCCATTGACCTAGCTCACCGCTGTAAGCTCTTGAGTTGCGAGTGGCAAGAATCAGTTGCACCAAATACTCTTCTACAGCCTCAGACATGTGAATTTTATTAACCTGTTTGCGCGCATTAAAAAGGCTCTTTTGAGTTAGTGGCTCAATTTTGGTTGTTGGCTCATTGAGTGCTTCTTGCCGAGATAGAGCCAAGATTGCTCTTTCGGCTTCAGGTGCAGGGTAGTCCACTAGCACATGCATTAAGAAACGATCCATTTGAGCTTCGGGCAGAGGGTAGGTGCCTTCTTGCTCAATAGGATTTTGCGTCGCCATGACTAAAAACAATTCGGGCAGAGGGTAGGTATTTTTACCCACCGAGATTTGACGCTCTGCCATGGCTTCGAGTAATGCTGACTGGACTTTGGCGGGGGCTCTGTTGATTTCATCTGCCAGTACTAGATTGTGGAACAGTGGCCCAGCTTGAAATTCGAAAGTACCTTGCTGGGGGCGGTAGATGTCACTCCCTGTAATGTCAGCGGGAAGAAGGTCAGGTGTAAATTGAACCCGATGAAAGTCCGCTTTCATGCCCTCTGACAGAGTCTTAATGGCCTTGGTCTTTGCCAATCCTGGCGCTCCTTCGACCAGCAAATGTCCATCGGCGAGTAGAGCAATCATTAATCTTTCTACTAGATGTTCTTGGCCGACAATCTTGCTTGCTAGCCATTCTTTGAGTCGGTCAATATCTTGTTGCACAACTTACCTCTACTGTGTGGGTCTGACGTTTCCGGGGGCGTTGATTTTAATCGCAATACCCGCAACAAACAAATGCTGATGAAGTGATTTAGCGACTGTTTACATTCTGGCGACAAAACTGCCATTTAAGCGACAAAAAAACAACAATATTAATACACACCAACATTGCTTTTTGTTACCTTAGATTAACGTATTTAATGATGCCTAAGCTAAAGACTTTTAAAAACCAAAAAGGTTGCATAAATTTCTCATGGATGTGAAACAAGATAATCGACGAACTCAGCTTATCGATTCTTTGACAGAACTCGCTCGCAGTAAATTAAATAAGTCCCGCGGTGCGTTGTTTCAAAACTTTATAACCAACGCGATTTATTTTTATCCTGATCAAGATTATTTAAATAGACCATCTGAAGATATTTTTTGGAATATTTGTGGTTTGTATAGCTTTGGTGAGCAGTCTTTCGACAATAATCTAGATCGGTCTCTTAGCCCTCACCAAGCCAAGGTAAGAGTATTTAACCCCAATGTAGAGAGTGACAACTGGTCAAGTCAACACACTACAATTTATATTAACCAAAGAGACATGCCTTTTTTGGTTGACTCGTTGCGGATGGCGTTAAATAGGCGAGAGTTAAATATTTATACACTGCAGAGTAATTTGGCTTGGGTAGTGAGAGGTACTGACGGGGTTATAAAGGATATTCATCCTGCGTTTCTTGAAGGTGCAACTTATGAGGCCTTTATCACCATTGAAGTAGATATGCTGACCGACCGAGAGTTGGAGGTTCTGCAACGAGAGTTGCAATTGGTGTTGGACGATGTTGATGCAGTGGTAGATGACTTTGAATTGATGCGCTTGCGCACGGATAGATTAATCAAAGACCTCAAAGAAAATGCACCCAAGGTTGAGCAGCTAGACGAATCTATTGAATTTTTAGAGTGGATCAACAATGGCTATTTTGTCTTTACCGGCTATGCGGAATTTGAGCTTAGCGTCGATGATAAAAAAGTGTATCTAAATGAAGTTCCGGATAGCGCTTGTGGCCTCTTGCGCAAGTATGGGGGTGACCTGCGTAAGGAATCTGTTGATCAATTGAGTGAAGGCGTTAAGTCACTCTACGAAGATGACCAGATTCTGACGGTGACAAAGTCGTCCAAACGCTCACCAGTACATCGTGAGGCATACTCTGATTATGTCGTTATTAAACGTTTCAGTGATCAAGGTGAGCCTGTAGGCGAGGTGAGGTTGCTAGGTCTCTATACCTCGCAATTCTATTCTTACAGCCCAAGAAGAATCCCAATACTCAGGGAAAAAGTTAATTGGATTTTAGATCGAGCTGGATTTAGTCCGACTAGTCATGATGGTAAAGCGTTACTGACGATTTTGGATTCCCACCCCAGGGAAGAGCTACTACATATTAGTCGGGAGATCCTAGCAGATGCGGCCATTGGCATTTGGCAGATTTATGAGCGTCGTGTGGTAAAAGTGTTTGTTCACCCTGACCCTTTCGATAAATTTGTAAATTGCTTGGTATATCTCCCACGAGAGTCATACAGCACTGATGTTAGAGAGAAAATACAGCTAGCAATCGGAATAGCCTTAGATGCAATAGAAAGTGAATTTACGACCGAATTTGTTCCTGATTCAGTATTGGTCAGAATTTATCTAGTGTATAAAATTCAAAATAGACATTATCTTGAAGTAGATGTGGAGTCCTTGCAGGGCCTAGTAGAGAAAACCATCCGTGACTGGAGTGACGAGTTTCAGGAACAAGCACTCAAACAATTTGGTCCAGCCGAAGGAACTACTCTGTCGCGACGATTTCAGCGAGCATTTTCTGGCGCGTACCGTGAGATTTATGAGCCAGAGTTTGCCTTAAAACATATAGAACTGTTTGACCCATTGGAAAGCTTGGATGACGTTGCTATTGATCTACAGAAAGATCAAGTGGGCGCCGACAATCATCTTAGGCTAACGCTTTTCCATAGATGCGTACCTTTAGAGCTGTCAGACATGATCCCTATGTTAGAGAATCTCGGTTTTAGAGTGGTCATGGAGCACCCTTATTCTATTCGCCCAGAGTCTGAAGATGTCATATGGATGCAAGATTTCGAATTGAATTTCTCGCTGGATGTCGATGTTGACGTCCCTGCGGTGCAAAAGAGCTTTAAAGATGCCTTGCTGCGAGTCTGGCGTGGCGATGCAGAAAATGACAGCTTTAACCGCTTGGTTATTGGCGCTCGGCTTGACTGGCGAGCGGTGGCAATGCTGCGCCTTTATGCCCGTTATTTGAAACAGCTAAGCGTCCCTTACAGCCAAGATTTTATTGCTGACACCCTATCTAGGCATTTGGATATTACACGAAATTTAGTTGCCCTGTTCAAAAGCTATTTCGATCCCCGCTATGCCTCAGAAGGGCATTTTGAAAGAGATGAAAGCTTAGTGCTAAAGATACTGGGTGGGTTAGACCTCATTACTAATATTAGCGAAGATAATGTTATTCGCGGCTACCTTGAATTAGTTCAAGCGACTCTTCGAACCAACTTTTTCCAAACTGTCGAAGACGGCACGTTTAAGTCCTACATATCAGTTAAACTGGCCTCACAGCAGATCAGTTTGGCACCCAAGCCACGTCCAGTTTATGAGATATTCGTCTACTCTCCCCGAGTTGAGGGCGTTCATCTACGCGGAGGCAAAGTCGCTAGGGGCGGACTGCGTTGGTCAGACAGGATTGAAGACTATCGAACAGAAGTGCTTGGGCTAGTCAAAGCCCAGCAGGTTAAAAATGCGGTTATTGTGCCCACAGGTGCCAAAGGGGGCTTTGTGGCTAAGCAGGCCGACCCTGCCGCTGGACGCGAAGCCTTTGTTCAAGAAGGTATCGCCAG
>JABILI010000058.1 GCA_018654575.1 Porticoccaceae bacterium | reverse complement strand
ATAACGATGCAATGGTCCGCCGCCTTAAGAATGTTTGGCAAACAGCAATGGGGGAAGATCGCGTTACCTCTCACCAACCAGAGGGAATGGGAGCTGAAGATTTTCCTTTCTTTACCACAGACCCTGAGATAAAAAGCGTCTACTTCAGAGTTGGTGGCACAGACAAAAATTATATTGCGGCCGCCATAGCGGGTACCGGCCCAGCAGTGCCATCGCACCATAGTCCTTTATTTAAAATCCAACCAGAGCCGGCAGTGACAGCAGGCATAGAAGCGACAGTGTTGGCACTGTTAGATTTAATGGCACCCACTAACTAGCAATCAAAGCACTAATTTAAGGGCATTAAGGCAAAAGTCGACATTTTTTTGGCTACTGGCGTGTCCCATCAAACCAATACGCCATACTTTTCCTGCCAGTGAACCAAGCCCTGCACCAATCTCTAGGTCGTGCTCGTTTAGCAAGCGAGTGCGCACTAAAGCATCGTCGACACCCTCTGGAATCGTGACCGCATTTAACTGGGGCAATCGATCCTGTTCAGGAACGATAAAGTTAATACCCAATTGCTCAAGACCATCGCGCAGCGCTAAATGATTTTTGTGATGTCTTGCCCAGGAGTTTTCCAAACCTTCCTCTTGGACAATCACTAACGATTCATGAAGGCCATAGAGACAATTAACCGGCGCAGTATGGTGATAGGCTCGTTTGCCCTCGCCACCCCAGTATCCCATCACCAAATTAAGGTCTAAAAACCAACTCTGTACTTTGCTTGTGCGATTTTGAATCTTATCTGCTGCTCGCTGGTTAAAGCTAACAGGCGACAAGCCCGGAGACGCCGATAAGCATTTTTGTGATCCTGAATAAATGGCATCAATACCCCATTCATCAACTTTTAGTGGGGTCCCAGCAAGGCTCGTCACTGCGTCAACGATAGTTAAGCAGTCGTATTTATGGGCCAGACCAACTAGGGTCTTAGCATCAGACTGAGCTCCGGTTGAAGTTTCTGCATGAACAAAAGCAAGCAAACAGGCATCGGCGTGGGCAATCAAGGCTTCTTCCACTTTAACAGGATCTACGGCCGTCCCCCAATCATCCTGCACCATTACCGCGATGCCTCCACAGCGCTCGACATTCTCTTTCATACGTCCGCCAAATACGCCATTTTGGCATACAATAACTTTGTCACCCCGCTCTATCAAATTAGCAAAGCAGCATTCCATTCCAGCCGAACCAGGCGCAGATACTGCAAATGTGAGTTCATTTTGAGTTTGAAAGACATACTGTAATAATTGCTTAGTCTCATCCATCATACCAACGAAGCTAGGATCTAAGTGCCCTACAGTAGGCCTAGCCATAGCCTGAAGAACCCGATCACTCACATCAGAGGGCCCTGGGCCCATTAACGTTCGTCGCGGTGGATGGAATGAAGTAATAGTCATAGTAGTGTCCAGATAGTTGGAGAAATTAAATGTTGTTTTAGAGAGTTGAGATTTAAGCTGAATCTGCCACCACACCGCTTGATTTCAAGGCGGCGATAGCACTAGAGTCCATACCTAAACCTGCAAGAATCTCATCGGTATGAGATGCCACTTTGGGTCCGGGCCACTCTGTGCCACCAGGCGTACCAGCAAGTTTAGGCATAATCGCAGGTATTTTAAGGGCTTCACCGTTAATTTCTACCTGTTCAAACAAACCGCGATAATTAAAATGCTCATCCTTTATCATTTCTTCAGCGCTGTATACTGGACCGCAGGGGACTCTATTAGCTTCGAGAATGCTCATAGCTTCCTGTAAAGACTGCGTTTCACACCAGCCACTAAGAACCTGATCTAGTTCGGCTTCATGCACAACACGGCTAGTATTAGTAGCATATTTAGCATCCTCTGCCATGTCTGCTCTTCCTACCGCTTTCATTAGCCGCATAAATATGGAGTCGCCATTGCCACCGATGACAATGAACTTATCATCAGCACATTTATAGGTATTAGTTGGGACTATTCCAGT
>JABILI010000012.1 GCA_018654575.1 Porticoccaceae bacterium | reverse complement strand
TTGGAAAATAGAGGTTCTTTAAGATTCGTGGAAAACAAAATAAAACCAAAAACTTGTAAACTACTTGTATACCCTATTTTGGAACTCGCAAACCATTGTTCTTACAAGGGTTATTTTGCGACTACGATTGAGTGGGAATAAGAAAAAATATATGAGCAAATTTGCAGGAATTCTTTTAATGATCTCGGGCGTTACTCATGTCACTCAGCTTTTTATTTACCCGCCTACAAGTAATGTAATGGGAGCTTCTTTATTTGGCGTTCTATACTTTTTTATTGGCATGAAGATATTTAAGAAGGAGACTATACGTTTTTATTGGGCTGGAGCAGTATATCCAACCATAGGTGGTATGTTAGGTGTTTATCGCTACAACTATCTTCATGGCAATCCATTTAGTATATTTCATGTTGGCGTAGACATAATTGTTGTGCCAATTTGTATTTACTACATATATTTACTTTCTAAAAGTTCTAAAGAGTCTTAATAGATTAAAAAATAGTAAGAGAAATTTCTATGTAAAACCATACTATTTGAGACTTACACTAATGCAGTAATCTAAATCAAGGTCGAGAAATGAAAAAGATTTATCTTTTACTGTGTATCGCAATAATGGCTCTGGCCGCATGCCAGCCAGACACTAAGGATTCATCACGGTATCAAGTAGACATTGTGCGCACACAATATGGTGTACCCCACATTAAAGCCGCGGACTATGGCAGTCTCGGCTATGGTGAAGCTTATGCCTCTGGGCAAGATCATGTGTGCAATATGGCCGTGGCTCTAATTACCGCCAAAGGTGAAGCGGCACAGTATTTGGGTGCGGGGCATGAGAACGCTCATGTGTATAGCGATATGGTGATGAAAGCCTTGAATATGCCAGTGAAGGGGCGCGCCGCGCTGACCGCTCAGACTGGGAAAATCAGAAAATGGATTGAGGGATACACCGAAGGCTATAACCGATATCTAAACGATTCCGCAGGAGAATTCGGTTCGTGGTGTGACCATGCACCATGGGTGAGGCCCGTCAGTGCTGAAGACTTTATGACTCAGTATGTGGTCTCAGTGCATACTATTACCCGAATGGCGGCTGCTGTTGTAGCAGCTCAACCGCCTGCAACAACGGCTACTGTTGAGGTGGCTCCATCACAGCAAATGGCGGCGCTTAACGCCATTAAACTCGAAGGCATGGGGTCTAATGGCTGGGCATTTGGAGGTAAAGCCACGAAAAATGGTAAGGGCACGCTATTAGCCAACCCACACTATCCCTGGTATGGCACCAGTCGATTTTGGGAAAAGCATTTGACTATCCCTGGAGAATTGAATGTATATGGCGCTAGCTTAGTAGGAAATCCTGGTGTTGCCATCGGCTTCAACAATGCCATTGGTTGGACACACACCGTATCAGATTCTAAACGCGTAGTGCTTTATCAGCTTACCCTGAATCCAGAGGATCCAACACAATACCGTTACGAGGGAGAGTGGCGTTCACTCGAAGCGCGTGACGTATCTATCAGCGTGCTAACAAGCGAAGGGATGGAAATCCAAACCACGCCTATTTGGTTCAGTCACCACGGGCCAATCGTTCAAATACCGGGGCTTGCGTGGACCAAGCAAACGGCCTATGCCTCTCGTGATGCCAATAGCGACAATACTCAAGTGATGGCCCAGTGGTTAGCAATGGGGCAAGCACAGTCTATGGATGAATTTATCCAAGCGCATAAAACATACAACGCGATGCCATGGGTAAATACTATATCAACCAGCGCAGAAGGCCGAGCTGTCTACCTTGATAATAGCAATGTGGGAGCGCTCAGTTCTGAGGCAATAGAAGCCTGGAATGCACGCATTGAGCAGGTGCCTCAATTGAAGCAATTGTATTTAACCAAGGGCCTAGTCATTCTTGATGGAAGCACTCTTCGAGACGAGTGGGTTGCGCACCCGGATGCTTTGACACCTGGCACAACTACGTTTGAACAGCGGCCATTGATTGAAAGTGATTATTACGTGTTTAATTCAAATGATAGTTACTGGCTGAGCGACCCTAAACACCCCACCACCGGTTACTCACCCTTATATGGTGCCACCAAGACGCCACGGAGCGTCCGCACTCGGATGAATATCCATATACTGGAGGGCCTAAACGGATTTAATTTCCGCGGCGAGGATGGCCTGTTTTCACCCAAAGAGATTCAAGCGGCTCTGTTCGACAATTCAGGTTTATCTGCACATTTACTCAAGCCTGAGTTACTTGATCGATGCAAACAGAATCCTAAAGTCTCAATAGCCGATGAGTCTGTTGATTTAACCAATGCGTGTAATATTTTAGAGAGCTGGGATAACCGCTACAATTTAGAGAGCCGAGGTGCGGTGTTGTTTAGAGAGTGGATAACTCGCTATGACGTTACTGCCACGCGATTTCCAGGCCCCCTGTTTTCTGGTGAGTTCGATGTAAAAAAACCAGCGCTGACACCAGTAGGGCTTGCGACAGGAGAGCGGCCGCTAATAGCACTCGCGGAGGCAGCTTTGCTTCTAAATAATGCGAGTATTGAGCTAGACATCTCGCTAGGCGATCTGCAAACAGCACATCGAGCCGGCACTCCATTCCCCGTGCATGGTGGGAATAGCCGTGAAGGCATTGCTAATCTTCAGGTGACTCGTCCTTATATCGATTCACCTATATTCTCTGGAAGTAATGACCGTTTGGGTGATAGTAAAACGTTGAGCAGCAGTGGCTATAATATCGCCCATGGCTCGAGCTTCATCATGACTGTTAACTTTACCGATAAGGGCCCACGCGCTGAGGCAATTTTGTCCTATAGCCAGTCAGGCGCGCCAAGTTCTGAAAATTTTAGTGATCAAACAGCGCGTTATCGCGATAAAGAATGGCGAGATATTTATTTTGAGAGTAGTGATATTTCCAAAAATGCACGCAGTTCTTTATCACTGTCAGAATAGCACTTTTACAAACCAATACTTTAAATAGGAAATTTGATCAGCGACGAATTACTTTCGTCCCCTTTATCCGTTCTTATAAGGTTGATCACTGATGTAACCCGCCAATTGCAATTCGAATCGGTCGCCGAACGTCATTGCCCGGAGTTACCATTATTTTATACACGCTCGACAATAATCGCTGGCGCCATGCCGCCGCCGGCACACATGGTAATTAGAGCATACCGACCGCCCGAGCGTTCTAATTCGTCCAATGCTGTCCCAATCAGCATAGCTCCAGTCGCACCGATCGGGTGACCCAGTGCCATAGCACCACCATTGATATTAACTTTTTCTCGGTCTAAATCTAGGTCACGGATAAACTTTTCTGCCACCACAGCGAACGCTTCATTGATTTCCCATACATCAATATCGTCTTTACTGAGATTGGCTTTTGCGAGAACCTTTTTTGCGGCAGGTACTGGCGCGTTTAACATCAATGTGGGGCAGTCACCTATGTTGGCAGTCGCTACGATACGAGCCCGAGGCTTTAATCTGCTTTTCTCTGCATAGGATTTTGATGTCAGTAAAATTGCACCCGCACCATCAACAACGCCTGAGCTATTGCCTGCATGATGCACATGATTCCATTGTGTTATTTCAGGATAGACTTTTTCGATGAGCTCGCCATAGGTCTGTCCAGTTTCGTCAAAGGGCATTACGCGCCATTGATCAAACACCGTCTTTAATCCAGCGAGCGATTCTGTGTTGGTGCCTGGACGAGGGAACTCCTCTTTGTCCAATGCTACCGACCCATCTGCGTTATACACAGTAACGAGGGAGCCATCAAAGCGGTTTTCATTTATGGCCCGTTCGGCACGCTGCTGAGAGACGACCGCAAGTTGATCTAGACTGTCGCGATCAATACCTTCAAGAGTTGCAATGGCATCCGCACATATACCTTGATTTGACTGTGGGTGTTTTTCTCTCAAAGACAAGTTGCCGCGATCAAATAAGGGATAGTTTTCACCTGAGTTTTTGATCGAGCCTGTATAGCTCATCATTTCAACACCGCCGCCGATAACCACATCTTCCATACCCGACATAACTTGTGCCGCAGCTAGATTAATTGAGGTAATACCTGAACCACAAAAACGGTCGAGTGTGACGCCAGATGCTAGAGTGGAATAGCCGGCATCCAGAGCAGCCATTCGACCTATGTCAGAGCCTTGCTTACCGCTTTGATTGTTACAGCCAAAGATAATGTCGTCGACTTCTTCAGTGTTGAGGTTATTACGATCGGCTAGCGCTTTTAGTACGGTTGCCGCAAGCTGCTGTGGATGAATATGCGCCAGCGAACCTTTACCAATTTTCCCAATACCCCGAGGCGTGCGACAAGTGTCAATAATGTAAGCATCAGTCATGTTGTTATCCTATTAGTTTCCGCACTTTATACAGCATGCGGTCAGGCATGTCAGTTAGCATCATTGATAGGGCGTCATCGCGTATGAGATCCTGACAGCTGTAATCAGAATTTGAGTTAGCCCTTAGAGTTTGACGATGGCCTGATCGCCAGGTTGCCAATTTTTTGCGTTTTCTTTCCAGGTATTGAAAATCTTTTCGGTACCCTCAGCACGTTCCAGTAACTCGATCATACAGCCAAGCGTTTCGCTAGCATCTATGTATGCAAAGCGGGGTCCGCCGCCCGCCATTTGTCCTTGGTTAGCTATATCAAACCCCTGTTGCTCATAGTGTGTGAGGTCCGCATCAATGTTGTCGCTCCAGTAACATAGATGATGGAATCCGGTAGACCCCGCTTCTATAGTGTCAAAGTAGGCGCAAGGGTAAACGCCAACAGGTTCAACCAGCTCAATTTGAACATCACCGGCATAGGCGATCGCGATTTTCATGTGCAATTTTCCGGGTTTTCCATGATATTCAATCGTATCAAAGGCCGCAGGGGTGTACTCCGCAATATAAAACGGGCCAATGTTCATTGCAGCTGACCACTTTTTTGCAGTCTCTTCTACATCAGTGACTATCCAGGCATTTTGTATAGCAATGTTGTGAGTAGGTAATGTCATGGTTGGTATCTCATAAAGTATTACTTTTGGATCTTGGCAAACGCAGTGTAAGAGGCGTCGTCGGGGAGCGTGGCGCCAAGCGTGCGTGGATCATTATCAGCGACGGGTAGTGGCGCTGAATCGGTAATCTTGTTCCAGTCAAAAGTGGCGAGTCGCAGAGTAATCTTCCACTCTCCATTTCTTTTTTCCATCGTATCAACATAACGGCCCGCTACAATCACGTCTTTGGTGCCATCAGGTGTAGGTAAAAGGTGATAGGCATAAAAATAGCTTTCACAAACAGCAGAGTCGCCATTTACTTCGCTATTTTGAGTTGTTATTAGGTGTTGTGAGCTCTTAAACTTCTTTAGTTCTCCCATCACCCAGTCACAAAATTCTCCAGCATTGCCTTTAAAGAAGCCATGGTCATCCATACCGTCTTCATGAAAACAAGACTCAATGATGCCTCGATCACAGCGATCAAGGCCGCGAGCAAAACGATGCGCTATTGCTTTAATCTCGTGCGTGTCGAGCATCTCGGCTAGTTTTTTATTCATTTCTTCTGAATTTATTGTGCTCATTTTTTTGTCTCCTGGTTGCTATGCCCTTTATTACATGTTTTAAGAATAATTGTTGCTATGCAAATAGATAGCGTTCTGTCTTAGTGACGGGGAAAAACCTATGCGCTGGGCTTTTAGTATGACTGCCTTTTTAATTAGTAACCTTACTAAAGGGTGAATGTCTGCTTTATTTGTACTCACTCCCTATCTTTAGCGCTCACACTAAAAAATTATGCCACACCCTATTTGAACTCAACTTTACCCAAAGTGTTAGTAGTAATCTGATAGGTTTCAGCGATAATGATTTTTTAATTAATAGACTAAAGTTATATGGCTCTCGACAAAGAAACGTTTAACCAACTCTTAGCAAGTATCGAAAAATTCGTGGCCAATGAGCTTATCCCAATGGAGAAGAAGGTATCCGATGATGATGCGGTTCCTCCGGCAATTATTGAGCAAATGAAAGAGATGGGTTTGTTTGGCCTTTCTATACCTGAAGAATATGGGGGTATAGGACTGAGCGTCGAAGAAGAGGCTCATGTGATACAAAAGCTTGGCTATGCGTCGCCGGCTTTTCGTAGTGTTATTGGTACCAACGTTGGTATCGGCTCGCAAGGAATTTTGATTGATGGCACCGAAGAACAAAAACAACGATATTTACCGCGGATGGCGAGCGGTAAATTGGTCGGTTCATTCGCTTTAACCGAACCAGATGCAGGTTCGGATGCAGGGTCTGTGCGGACAACTGCGCGGTTGGAGGGGGATCACTATGTTGTTAACGGAACCAAGCGTTACATTACCAACGCAAATCGAGCTGGTGTGTTCACCTTAATGGCGCGTACGGGAACAGTGGATGAAGGCTCCAGGGGTGTTACAGCATTTCTGATGGATGCAGACTTGCCAGGGATAGAACTTGGGGTTCTTAATGAAAAAATGGGGCAGCGCGGCGCCCACATCTGCGATGTCATTATGAAAGATGTGAAGATTCCCAAAGACGCCATTATTGGCGGCGTACCCAACAAGGGATTTATCACTGCGATGAAGGTGCTCGACAGAGGCCGTTTACATATGAGCGCGGTCGCCCTAGGGTGCGCGCGACGTTTGATTGATGACAGCTTGAGTTATGCCTTAGAGCGAAAGCAATTTAATCAGCGCATAGCTGACTTCCAGTTAATCCAAGCGATGCTCGCTGACAGCGAGACCGAATATTTTGCGGGTAAATGCATGGTGGAAGAAACTGCACGCATGTTTGATAACGGTGGCCGCTTGTCTCGCTATACGGCTGCCTGCAAACTATATTGCACAGAAATGGTTGGCCGCGTGGCGGATCGTGCCGTACAAATACACGGTGGTTCGGGTTATATTGCGGACTATGCAGTGGAGAGGTTTTACCGTGATGTACGTATCTTTAGGTTGTATGAGGGCACCTCTCAAATTCAGCAATTGCTGATAGCAAAAGAGATGATCCGTGATCATGAGCGATAATGGCCGGATTCTGCCATCAAATAGAACCTAATATGGTGTGATGTGCCGGATACCATTGTTTGGCCACTTCAGGCGCCCTATCACAATGGATAGGGACTAGCTATAGTTATCACAAATGAGAGTGTTGTTATTTGTTCTCCATGTTAATTTAAGCTCTCTAAATCAAGTATGGGGAGTACGATAATGACAACTCAGTCGGGTGTGAGTAGAAAAAAATCTAAAATTATATCGTCAGCAGTGACAATGGCTATCGCTATATCAGCCTCTTTAGCTGGTGGGACTGTATTTTCTGAAGGCCTAGTTCTGGAAGAAATTACAGTTACGGCACGGAAACGAGAAGAATCAATTCAAGACGTACCTATTTCTGTTACCTCGGTTACGACGGAGCTTAAAGCTGCTAGTGTTCGTAGCATACGAGATATGGCTGATTATACGCCAAACTTGTTTATCGAAAAAAATCAAGGCACGCCAGGTGGCGTCAATGTAAGTCTGCGCGGTGTGGAATATTCAGAGACAGATAAAAGTTTCGATCCATCGGTCGGTGTAATTATGGATGGAATGTATCTCGGTACAGCAGCCGGTAGTATGTTAGATAACTTTGATACAAAGCGGATTGAGATTCTACGTGGACCACAGGGTACGTTGTTTGGTAAGAACACTACGGGAGGTGTAATTAATGTTGTCCGCGGTGATGTCACCGGTGAGTTGGGCGGTGACTTGAGTGTAACCGTGGGTTCTGATGGTCGTAAAGACGTCAAAGCTGTGTTGAATCTAGCTGCGGGTGAGAATTCGGGTATAAAGCTGTTTGGCAACCAAATTAAAAGTGATGGATATTTTTATAACACCACTATTAATCGGAAGGTGTACGGCGACGATAAGAGAACCTTCGGAGCGGCAGCTCGTTGGGAGCCAAGTGAGGACTTTAACATACAGCTGCACTACGAAGTTAACCAAGATGATACTGACTCAGGCGCATATGCTAACGCCAATGATTCGACGTCCCTCACTTGTATAATATTAGGAGGTTGTGAGGCAACCGACACTGGTAGTTCAAAGGACCTAGTATCCACTGATTATAATAATGTGTCCGAGTCCGAAGCTAAGAATACTATTTTAACGGCAAATTGGGATCTGGGATCAGTACTATTGACCTCGATCACTACCAAGCGAGATCTTGAACAAGATTATATGATCCAATTTGACGGCTCTCCTGCAAAAATGCTCCGTTTTCAGTATATGAACTCATGGGAACAGACGAGTCAGGAGCTTCGCCTGACCTCTCAAGACTCGGATACGTTTAAGTGGGTTGCCGGACTATATTATTGGGAAGTTGATTATCATCAACGGTGGCGTGTATTCGATCTTTTCTCTATTGTGGCACCGTTCCCTGTAGGCACTTATGGCTACAATGGTCAGGATCAGGTGACCGACTCTAAAGCGGTATTTTTCTCAGGCGACTGGAGTCTCTCTGATAATTTGGCCTTAACAGTTGGTGGTCGATATACGCGAGAAGAGAAAGACTTTGACGGGGCGAGTAGTACATTTGTAACACCCGGTAATCCCGATCCTACACCAGAGTTTTTTAATGCCAAGTTAACTAACTACAAGGCTGAGTTTAGTGAATTTACACCTAAGGTTGGCCTGACTTACACTCCTTCTGATGACATGATGCTCTTTGCTTCTTATACCGTGGGCTTCAAAAGCGGCGGTTTCTTTGGTCGTCAAGCGAACTTTGATATCGATCCAAGCTATGAGCCTGAATTCGTTAAGACCTTGGAGTTCGGAATGAAGAGCACCTTGCTGGACGGGCGAATGAACTTCAATGCTACAGCTTTCACAAGTGATTATGAAGATAAGCAAGCAGCCATCTTAATTCCTGTAAGTCTGACCAACGTCGCCACCGTGGTACGAAACGCGTCAAACTTGGATATTATGGGTCTCGAGCTTGAGATGGCGTTCCAGGCGACAGAGGAGTTGAAGATACGTGCTGCCTATGGGTATTTAGATGCGGAATACAGTGGCTATAATGCTGATCTTATAGGTGATGGTGTCATCACAAATAACGATCATCTAACACCCAGCAACACCCCGGAAAACACCTTTAGCCTTGGCGTTACTCATACCACTCAAATGGGAGATGGCGAGTTGCAAAGCAGTCTTTCATGGCGCTATCGTAGTGAGGTGGAGGGTGATGCAAGTAATGATCCTCGCGGTTACCAGGACAGTATTACTAACTTAAATGCTGATATTACCTATGCATGGGGTGAGGGCCAGAAGTACCGACTTGCAGTCTTCGGTAAAAACTTGACTGATGAGCGTGAAGCTATTTGGCGTACAATTCATCCATTACTCTCATTCCGTCAGTGGAATGAAGGTACTACCTATGGTGTGCAGTTCGATTATGGTTTCTAAACATCAGTAAGAAATCACCATGATTGGTGAATTAAAAGGGGCGATATCGCCCCTTTTTTGTGTGCTGTATAAATTGATAGCTGACAACCAGCCGTTTTACTCTTAATCTATAGTCCGTAGCTTATTTTGTACCATTAACCTTTTAGGATTGCTTTATGGCAAATGCACCCTTAGTAAATGGATTGGACGACTCCAATCGAATCGATCTGGTCAAACTCCCAGAGCCAGATGTTTCGGGAAAACCAGTCACGGGTGAGCGTTACTATTCAAGCGACTTTATGCAGCAGGAGTGGGACCATATATGGACCAAGACCTGGTTAATTGCCGGTCTGGAGGAGCAGCTCCCAGAAGCGGGCGATCGAATCACCTGCGAGATCGGCAAGGAATCGATTCTGTGTACACGTGATAATGAAGGCAAAATTCGCGCATTTTACAACGTGTGTCAGCACCGCGGTAACAGACTGGTACATGAAGAGTCCGGTAATGGCAGAAACTTAGCGTGTAATTATCATGGCTGGAAATTCAAGCTGGATGGCGAGCTGGCTTTTGTACCAGATCATAAAAACTTTTTGGAGGGAAACCCATGCGGGAAACTTCGATTAAAGGAGTTACCTTGTACCGTTTTTGCTGGTTTTATTTGGTATTCGATGGATGAAGACGTGATGTCGCTCGAAGAATATCTCGGGCCGGTTTATTCGCAAATCAACACCTATGACCTGAGCCGTATGAAGCGCACCCATTGGGTCACAATAGAAGGCGATTTTAATTGGAAGATCGTGCAGGACAATTTCAATGAATCGTATCATCTACCATTTGTGCATATTGGGGCGCATCACGTTATGGAGCAATCTTATAAGCACTGCCAGATGGATATATTCGAGAAAGAAGGCCATGCGCGAATGATTATGCCTGGCGCCAAACCGACCGTGGGATTGCGAGGAGATTTTGATACCACCAAGGAGTTGTTAAAAGAAGAGTTTGAGTTTTGGGGCCTCGATCCAGAGACATTCCGTGAGGACCCGCAATCCATGCGTAAAGCGATGCAAAAGATTAAGCGTGAGCAAGGCGCGGAAAGAGGTTTTGATTACTCTGGGATGCATGACGAGCAACTGACAGACCATTTCCATTATACGATTTTCCCGAATCTGTCCCTAAGCCTTAAACCGGATGGTTGTATATTCCTCAAGGCAACGCCACATCCAACGGATCCGTCAAAATGCTATTTTGATACTTGGTTTTTGATGTGGTTCCCCGATAATGCGACCGAATACTATGCGGCTGCTATGGAAGATATGGTCGATTTGGATGTGAAGGTGCCCCATATAGCAGGTAAAGTTCGAGAAGTATCCTGTGGGCCGGTGATCGATGATGATGTTAGGGTGTGGTCAACACAGCAGACAGGGTTAATATCGAAAGGCTACACTGGTTCCTATATGGCAGATCAGGAAAAACGGGTTCAGTTTTTCCATGAAGAGGTCGATCGCTATATAGCTAAAGGCGAAGCAAAAGGCTGATCTGCGGACTATTATTTACCAGTGAAATTGGGTTTGCGTTTTTCTCGAAACGCAGCCACACCTTCTTTGAAATCCTGCGTTAGTCCCGCAGTCTTTTGTAATTTTCGTTCTAATTTAAGTTGGTCCTCGAAGCTCGAGTCTAAGGCAGCCCAAGCAGATTTACGAATCATTGCTAAAGCTTTACTGGGGCCTTTAGCCAGCTTGTCAGCATACTTCATTGCGGTTTCTATCACCTCGTCGTCTTCTACCATACGAGTGATTAAGCCATCCAGGAGTGCTTGCTCCGCTGGGTAGCGTTCGCCAAGCAGCATTAATTCCATGGCCTTAACCCGTCCGACCGATTTAGCGAGTAAAAAGGCAGCGCCGCCATCTGGAACCAAACCAATGTTGCAGAACGCCTGTAAGAAAAATGACGAACGACCGGCGATGATAATGTCACCCATTAATGCGATAGAGCATCCGATCCCTGCAGCTGCGCCACGGACGCCAACGATTAAAGGAATAGGCAGCTCAGTTAGTTTGTTTAAAAACGGGTTGTAAACATTTTCCAGATTAATACCGACGTCTATTTCAGTATTACCCTGATCGAATCGGTTGGTTTTTAGATTGGCGCCGGAACTAAATGCGCGGTCACTGCCTAGCAAAACAATCGCGCCTGCATCTTTGCTAGCACAGTCAACGGCTTCTTCAAGTGCTTGTGCAAACTCCGGACTTATGGCGTTCATGGAATTCGGCTGGTTTAAGGTTATAACAGCGACATTGTTCTTGATTTCATACAGTAAGTATTCATTATCTATCATGGTAATTAAGCCTTGGCGTTATTATTTATTGATCAGTGTCCTATTACACCAAAAGTACTAGTTCCATTACAATTAGCTTTAGTGCTAAATAATAAACCAAAGAGGTGTGTTTAGTAATACATAGTACCTCGAAAAATTTTCCAATTTAATTAGGCATTATGAGTATGAATTCCGGCATTTTAAGTTATGGCCTTTATGTACCTCGCCGCCGTCTTCAAAGAAGCTCTATCTATGAGGCCAACAGTTGGTATGCCCCTGGATTGAGTGGTCTGGCGAACGGTGAAAAGGCGATTAGTAATTGGGATGAAGACTCCGTGACAATGGCGGTTGAGGCTGGGCGTTATTGCTTGGATGGCATTGATCGCACTTTAATTGAGTCAGTTAGTCTGGCTTCAACTACGTTGCCCTTTGCTGACCGATCTAATGCGGGTATTGCTAAAGAAGCATTGAATCTCTCTGATAATGTCATGAGTGCTGATCAAACCGGCAGCCTTCGAGCTGCTACTAGTTCACTCATGCAATCACTACAAAACGATTCTACCGACCTGTGTCTGGCCGCTGACCGACGTAAATCTAAAGTCGCGTCTATACAGGAAATGAGTTATGGCGATGCGTCAGCAGCTTTTTTAACGGGCTCTGGCGACGTTATTGCAAATTACCTTGGCGGATACTCCAACACGATCGACTTCGTTGATCATTATCGTGAAACGGGTGCGGATTTCGATTACACCTGGGAAGCTCGCTTTGTGCGCGACGAGGGCTATCAGAAAATTCTAGGCTCAACTATTAAGTCCGCCTTGGCTAAGCTAGAGATCTCGGGAAATGCCATTGATCATGCAGTGATCGCTGTACCAGTAAAAGGCGTACCACAAAAACTTGCGGCTGTTGCAGGAATGCCAGTTGAAGCCGTAGCGGATCCCCATATGGCAACTATCGGCGATACAGGTGTCTGCCATCCATTATTAATGTTAGCGATGACACTTCAAAAGGCTAAGCCTGGTCAAAAAGTGTTGCTAGCTAGCTTCGGCCAGGGCGCTGATGTGATGGTTTTTGAAACGACCGAATACTTGGGAGTAGTCAACAAGAGACAGACAGAATTTATGCAGCCCGGTTTACAAGATACCAACTACTCAAGGTATCTGTTTCATCGAGGGTTACTAGATATTGATAAGGGTATGCGCGCCGAGTTGGATGAAAAACAGCCAGGCACTAGTCTTGCCCGTGACCGTAAAACGGTACTGGGGTTGATTGGTGGTAAATGTACCGAAACTGGAGTGATTCAGTTCCCCAAGACCGATCTGCCGGTAAATACTGTCTCAAGGGCGACTGGAACCTTCGAAGACTATCCGCTTGCCGATCGTCGCGCTACGGTCCTCAGTTTTACTGCGGATCGACTGGCCTATTCACCTGATCCCCCAAGTTATTACGGGATGATCGATTTCGAAGGTGGTGGACGTATGGTCGCAGAGTTTGCCGATATTGAAGAGGGTGAGGCTGATGTGGGCAAGCAAATGAGAATGGTTTTCAGAATAAAGGCATTTGACGAGCTTCGTGGGTTTAGAAAATATTTTTGGAAAGCTATACCAGTGCAACGAGGAGAGTCCTGATGGCAAGTGGCATTAAAGATAAGGTCGCTATTTTAGGTATGGGTTGTGCACGCTTTGGCGAGCGCTGGGACACCGATGCTGATGGTTTGATGGTCGAGGCTTTTGAAGAGGCAATTGCAGACGCTGGTATTGAGGTATCGCAGCTTGATGCGGCCTGGTTGGGTGTCGGGTTTGATGCGCAAAGCACCGGGCCATCGGGCATTCCGGCGGCAGTGGCACTGCGACTGCCTGACATAGGTGTCACCAAGGTTGAGAACTATTGTGCCAGCGGCACAGAATCGCTGCGAGGGGCGGTCTATGCGGTCGCCTCAGGCGCGGCAGATATCGCCCTGGCTATGGGTGTGGAAAAACTTAAAGATACCGGCTATGGCGGTTTACCGACTCGAACTCGTGGTTCACGCTGGGATATGATCGGTGTCACCGGATCAGCACCGGGGAATTTTGCCCAATTGGCCAGTGCCTATGGTGCAAAACATCGAATTGAAAAATCAGATCTCAAACGGGCCATGGCGCACGTCTCTGTTAAAAGTCACGCTAATGGCGCTAAAAATCCTAAGGCGCATTTACGTAATGTGATTGATATTGATAAAGCCTTGAATGCTACAATGATAGCCGAACCATTGGGTCTTTTTGATTGTTGTGGTGTTTCCGATGGCGCAGCCTGTGCGATCGTTACTACGCCGGAAATTGCCAAATCTCTGGGTAAAACTGATATCGTCGCGATAAAGGCGATGCAGGTGGTCAGCTCTAATGGCTGGGAAATGCAAAGCGATC
This sequence comes from Porticoccaceae bacterium, assembly GCA_018654575.1. Classification (GTDB taxonomy): domain Bacteria; phylum Pseudomonadota; class Gammaproteobacteria; order Pseudomonadales; family Porticoccaceae; genus HTCC2207. The sequence continues at coordinate 23,205 of JABILI010000012.1, read as the reverse complement.
AATGGGATGGCAGTTATCTACACACCACCCGCGTTGCTGCAACAAAAGCCTATAAAGAAGCGGGTATAACAGACCCTCGCAGTCAGCTGTCTCTGACCGAGGTACATGACTGTTTCTCTATTACTGAACTGATCACCATGGAAGACCTGTTTATTTCAAAAGAGGGGGAGGGGTGGAAAGATGTACTAAATGGACTATTTGATGCAGATGGCAAAGTCCCCTGTCAGATAGATGGTGGTTTGAAATGTTTTGGCCATCCGATCGGCGCCTCAGGTTTGCGCATGGTGTATGAGAATTACTTGCAACTATTAGGCAGAGCTGGCGAGCGTCAGCGTAAAATTGCCCCCACCTTTTGTTTGTCACATAATTTGGGCGGTATGCCTTCACAAAATGTGAGTTCAGTTTCTATCATCGGTCCTCTCGGAACCTAAGTTTTATGTATGGAATTTTAAAGGGATTACGCGTTATCGAGGCATCTTCTTTTGTAGCTTCGCCTAGCGCTGGTTTGTATCTTGCGCAACTGGGTGCCGAAGTGATTCGTGTTGATACGATTGGCGGAGGTCCAGATTATAACCGTTGGCCAAAAAGTAATGAGGGTGCCAGCTTTTATTGGGAAGGTCTGAATAAAGGCAAGAAATCCATAACAGTAAATATAGGTACTGACGAAGGTAAAAGCCTAATTCAAGACCTGGCCTGCGCTCCTGGGGGAAATGGCGGCATATTGTTGACCAATTTCCCGCAAAATGGATTTTTGTCGTACAAGAAACTTAAGGAAAAGCGTGAAGATGTGATCGTTGCGCGCGTGATGGGTCAAGCCAATGGCGGGCCTGCATTAGATTACACCGTCAATTGTGCGCTTGGATACCCTTTAATGACTGGCCCGCAGTCACTGCCAGATGATGAGCCTGTTAATCATGTATTACCTGCCTGGGATCTTTTAGCTGGGGCATACACGGCATTTAGTTTGTTAGCAGCCGACAAACACAGAGCAACAACAGGTGAGGGTGGCGAATACAAAATACCACTGGCTGATATTGGTGTAACGGCAATGGCCAATATGGGGCAACTCGCAGAAGTGTTGTATCAGGATGGTAATCGCACCCGACATGGCAACCAGGTCTATGGCGCCTTTGGTAAAGATTTCAAGACAGCCGATGGTAAGCGCATGATGATCATGGCTATTACTCCACGACAGTGGCGAGGCTTGTTAAGCGTTCTTGAGATTGAGCAGCAAGTCAGCGAAGTGGAGTCTGCCAGAGGTGTGACATTCGCCAAAGATGAGGGTGTGCGCTATGAACACAGTGATGCACTCTATCCTTTGATTGAGTCACGTGTTTGTCTGAGACGAGCGGTAGAGCTTCAGTCTGCGTTGGATGCTGTCGGCGGTTGCTGGGGTGAATATCAAAGTATGCATGATGCTGCTGAGGACGAGGTTCTGGTTAAAAATAACCCCGTTTTTAGTGAAATTAAAAACCCTAGTAACTATACCTACCCGACCCCTGGCTCGGCTTTGACTATCGCCAATCATAAGCGGGGCACACCCAATGTGGCACCGCATTTAGGTCAGCACTCTACGTCTGTTTTAGCGTCAGTGTTGGGTCTAGATGAAGATAAGGTGTCGCAGTTAATAGAGCAAGGTGTAGTGGGAGAGAGAAATTCATGAGTACAGAGTTTACAACCTATCAGGCCGCTCTCACAGCGTTGGATCATTATGTTGAACAGGTTCATCAGGTCGTGGATCAAGCGACTATTCAAGATGGCAGAATGGTCTCTGAATTGGCTGATAAACATCAGAGAATAGTGCATGGCTATGCTTGGATCACTTCAACCGCAACTGCGCTCAGTGTTTTACTGCGCTGGGCAGAATCATTGCATGAGAGTGGTAATTTCCGGCAGGTAGAGCAATTAAGTGTGCAAATAGCGTTCGGTGAGTACCTAGCCCAGATATTGGGTGGAGTAGCGATGGGGCAAAACGAAGTGATCAGGCCAACTGATTTTGGCTTGAATATTGAAGCCAATAATTTAGCTAATGATGTCTCTGTTGCAGAGTTACTAAACACCGGGAATACAGCCGAGAATCGTCTTGCTTTGGCAGAGCAATGTCGAGATGGCGTGTTTGCCAGTGAACGCCTGGGTGATGATTTCATTGATGCCGCCCGAGATCAGTATCGTCGTTTTACAAACGAACGAATTATTCCGCATGCTCATCAATGGCATTTGCAAAATGCTCTTATTCCCGATCAGATCGTTGCTGAATTGGCTGATATGGGAACGTTTGGCATTTGCATACCTGAGGAGTTTGGTGGGCTTGGCCTTGGTAAGCTTGCTATGAGCGTTGTTACCGAAGAATTAAGTCGAGGCTGGATTGCCGCAGGCTCGCTGGGTACACGTTCGGAAATAGCAGGTGAGCTAATCTCGCTGGGTGGTACTGCCCAGCAGTGCGATCAGTGGTTACCAGGAATCGCAAGTGGTGACGTGTTACCGACCGCCGTTTTCACTGAACCCGATGTGGGGTCTGATATGGGTGCCTTAACTACTCGCGCGGTGAGCACTGATGATGGTTGGAAAATCAAAGGAAATAAAACCTGGATTACGCACGCTTCTCGTTCTGATTTAATGACATTGTTGGCTAGAAGCAAGCCTGATGAAAAAGGATATGCTGGGTTATCTATGTTTTTGGTGCCTAAACCTCGAGGTAGTGAAGACGAACCTTTCCCTGTTGAAGGACTAAGTGGCACTGAGATTGAAGTTCTTGGGTATCGGGGAATGCGCGAGTACGAGCTGGCTTTTGATGATTTTCAGCTTCAAGACAGCGCCTTGCTGGGTGGAGAACAAGGCAACGGTTTTAAACAGTTGATGAAAACCTTTGAGGGAGCTCGAATACAGACTGCGGCGAGAGCCGTTGGTGTAGCTAGAAGAGCGTTAGAACTAGGGCTAAACTATGCTTTGGAGCGCAAACAATTCAAACGATCTATATTTGAGTTTCCGCGTGTCTCAGATAAGATAGCTATGATGGCGGTTGATATCTTACTAGCAAGAGAACTTACGTATTTTGCGGCACGAGAGAAAGACAAATGCCATCGTTGTGATATTGAAGCCGGCATGGCAAAACTACTGGCGGCAAGAACTGCTTGGGCCAGTGCAGATGCAAGTTTGCAGATTCACGGCGGCAATGGTTACGCAATGGAATATGAAATAAGCAGGATTTTATGTGATGCTCGTATTTTGAACATTTTTGAAGGTGCGGGTGAAATACAGGCCCAAGTTGTTGCGCGTGGAAAGTTGACTTCAAGGCCGACTAAGTGAGCACTTACCAAGCATGGGTAGGCAAGACACTTGAGCAGCGTGATGTGATCTCTCAAGCTGGAGTAGATCGTTTTTGCGCGACCTTTGGCCTTGAGCATGAAGGAACTTTTGCGCCGCATGGATATCATTGGTGCCTTTGCCTGCCAGACACATCCACTTCAGAACTAGGGCTGGATGGTCATCCTCCAAAGGGCGGGTTTATGCCGTCGATTAATTTACCACGACGTATGTGGGCCGCCAGTCGGGTAGAGTTTCTACGGCCCCTGCCTTTAGGGGCGAGTATTGTTAGACGCTCGAGTATTACCGCAATTAACGAAAAAACAGGCAAAACTGGCGCCTTGGTATTTGTTGAGGTCGATCATGAAACATGGGTGAATGACGATATCGCTATCAGAGAACAGCAAACGATCGTATACCGGGAGGCCGCCGGCTCTCGCACCCCTTTGCCTAAGGTCTCTGCAGGTGCACCCGACGGCTGGCAAATTGTCGAGCAATTAAAGCCAGAGCCTACAATACTCTTCCGTTACTCGTCGCTGACATTTAACACCCACCGTATCCACTACGACCTACCCTACGCGAAGTCTGAGGAGTTGTACCCGGCACTAGTAGTACAGGGACCCTTGATGGCGACACAGGCCCTGCAGCTGGCAGCGCAGCATGGTGAAATAAAAGAGTTTTCTTTTAAGGCCCTTTCTGCAGCTTTTTGCGACCAGCCACTATACCTAACGGCTAACATTAATGGTCGCCAGGGAAAGGTGGCGACCATCGGTGGCGATGGCCGAACCTGCTTGAAGGCCGATGTTATTTTTAAGGATTAGATTTTCTTCGTTTTACGTCAAGAGCTAAGTCTAATGGCTCTAACTTATATCTCTTCCGGAATAATGATACCCGGAATGATAGATTTTCCGTTATCAATTCTTATTTGAGCACCATTGATAAATCGTGACTCATCAGAAGCAAGAAATACCACTGTGTGAGCGATATCATTAGGATCCCCTAGTTCCTCCATTGGCACCATCTTTTTGTTGCTGTAGTCTTGATCTGGATCCTGCTCTCTTTTAGCTGCTATAAGGGCTCTGATATTTTCAACCATGGGCGTAAGGATACTAGACGGATGTAAGCTATTGCAGCGCACGTTCATTTGATCTTTCGCGCAGTACGCGGCAATGGAAAGTGTCATACCCTGCATCGCGCCTTTGGCGGCAGCATATCCAATAATTCCACCTTCACCTTGAACTGAAGCAATAGAACACATATTGATGATTGACCCAACGCCAGAATTTTTCATGGCTGGAACAGCGTGCTTACACCCAAAATACGTACCTTTGGCGCTGACGTCCATGATGAAATCAAAATCTTCGGTGGTTTGTTCCTCAATTGATCCGGGAATCACAACACCTGCATTGTTAACTAAAACGTGTAGGCCACCATGACGTTTAACTACATCGTCTATTAATTCGATCCAGCGCTCCTCATCTCTCACATCATGATGCTGATATTCAGCTTTTGCTCCTAACTCAGCTGCGATTTTTTCTCCAGCCTCATCGTCTATGTCGGCAATAATGACAGTCGCGCCTTCGGCAATAAATAGGCGAGCATCAGCCTCCCCCAGTCCTTTCGAGCCGCCGGTGATAATGGCTATTTTTCCATCTAGTCGATTCATACTCTATCCTGTTAGTTGCGCCCATGGAGAGTGCGGGTGGAATTACATTTGTAGGAATTATCTAACGGTATGCCGCCACAATAGCACTATCTAAACACAGGGCAGGCTAGCTGTTTTGTTAGGTGTGAAAAGTGAGGTTTCGATATAAAAACGGCGGCTAAAAGTATACTTTAGATGCCTGTTTAGAAACGGAGCTTAGCATGATATCTACAAACGACCTTTATTCAATTGCTCAAACGGTTAGGTTGCGAGCAAAGGAGCTAGGTAACGATACCGTGTTTCATTTTGAAGATACAAAAACAACCTTTGCTGAATACCATAGTCTCAGCAGTCAAACAGCAAATGGCTTGCTTAATGAAGGTATTCAGGCGACTGATCGTATTGCTTTTCTTGGAAAAAATTCACCAGTCTATTTTGAACTTATTGCAGCGGCTGCCAAAATACGAGCGGTAATATCGCCATTGAATTGGAGGCTTGCCGGCCCGGAACTAGGATATGTGCTCAATGATTCTGGAGCGAAACTTATTTTTGCAGCTAAGGAGTTTCATGATGTCCTGATGGACATACGATCATCGTTAACGATTTCACCAAAGATCTTTCTGATTGATGGTGAAGTCGAGGGGGCTCAATCCTATAGTGTATGGCAGCAACAATTTTCTGATACTGATCCAGGCCTCGATGTCTCCGCTGATGATGCGATCTTGCAACTCTATACTTCTGGCACCACAGGGCGGCCTAAAGGCGCAATACTTACCGATAGAATGATGCTGGCATTACGGGGGCAGGAAGAAGGTGATGTGTTGCAGGAATGGCAGCGTTACTCGCGCGGGGAAACAGGTCTATTAGCTATGCCATGTTTCCATGTCGGTGGCACCGCGTTTGGTCTGAGCATCATTCATAGCGGGGCGCAAGTGGTAATTCTGGCAGAATATGATCCTAACCAAACACTTAAACTGATTGAAAAATATAAGATCGGCAAAATTTTCGTTGTACCTTCGACCTTGCAGATGTTGTTAAAAGATCCTCAGTTCGACAAAACTGATTTCGGTAATCTTAAGTTTATATTTTACGGTGCATCCCCCATACCAATGGCGCTCATGCGAGAGGCCACTAAGAAAATTGGCTGTGGCTTTGTGCAAATGTATGGCATGACAGAAAGTGGTGGAACCATTGTTGCTCTGTCGCCCGAGGATCATCTTCCGGACAGCGAGGATGAAACTGACATCCAGCGAATGCGTTCTGTCGGGAATGCTATGTTGGGTGTTGAGCTAAAAGTAATTGATCAGCAGGGGGGGAACTTGCCTAACGGTGAAATTGGTGAAATAGCCACTCGATCTGTTAAGAATATTAAAGCGTATTGGAATTTACCTGAAGCAACCAAAACTGTAATTGATGACGATGGGTGGCTGCGAACCGGTGATGCGGGATACCTTGACGATGATGGCTATTTGTATATACACGATCGAGTCAAAGATATGATTATTTCCGGTGGCGAAAACGTTTATCCAGCTGAAGTTGAAGATGCTGTTTATTCGCACCCTGATGTAGAAGATGTGGCGGTTATTGGTGTGCCAGATGAAAAGTGGGGTGAAGCGATCAAAGCGTTTGTGGTTGCTAAAGATAATTCCGAGGTTAGTGCTGATGACATCATTCGCTTTGCACGTACACGTATTGCGAAGTTTAAGTGCCCAAAAACTATCAATTTTATTGATAGCCTACCGCGTAATCCTTCTGGGAAGATCTTACGACGCGAATTACGTGAGCCTTATTGGAAGGACAAAAAAAGGGCAGTGAATTAGCAGCTTTAGACGATAGGGTCGCGGTTAGCCCTGACGATTTTGATTATTCACACTGTAATGAGTAAGCGTTACAGTTAACTAAATAATACTAGAAAAAGGCGATGTATGGATCTTGGATTAAAAGGCAAAAAAGTAATCATGAATGGTGGCTCCCACGGCTTGGGGCTAGCATCTCTTAAAACCTATGCGGCAGAAGGTTGCGACGTCGCCTTTTTTTCCAGTAATGCCGACCGCGTTGCGGCGGCTGAGAAAGTCATTGATACGGCCGGCACAGGAAAAGTATTCGGTACACAATTGGATATGACTGGGAACCCTGAGGGTTATGCTTCTTGGTTAGAAAAAGCAGTTAAAGATCTGGGTGGCTGCGATATCTTTGTACATACTGCGAGTGCCTCTGGGCAGGGCGCTACCGGCGATTGGGATCGCTGTCTTGATCTCGATATTAAAGGAGCATCAATTGCAATCGACGTGCTGACACCGGCTTTGGCAGCCTCGGATTGCGGTTCTATTATATTCATGTCTTCTACCGCAGCCGTAGAAAAGTTCGTGGCACCACAGGCATTTAATGCGATCAAAGCGGCCATGATAACCTATGGTTCGCAGCTGAGTCAGGCCCTTGCGCCTCAAGGCATCCGTGTAAACTGTGTATCGCCAGGCCCGATTGAATACCCAAGTGGAAACTGGGAGACGATTAAAGCCAGTATGGAAGACTTTTATAACGGTGTACTAGCGCAAATGCCAATGGGTCGTCTGGGTGAGCCGCAAGAAGTTGCTAACTCTGTGGTTTTTTTGTCGAGTCCGGCGAGTCCATATACCACCGGAGCAAATTTAGTTATTGACGGCGGCTTCACAAAACGGGTTCAATTCTAGCTCAACCATAAATCAACAAAATAACTAAGGAGCTTAGCATGTCAATGACCGCAGCAGAAATACTAGGTAGCGTTTACCAGCGAATGGGTGAGCAAGATTGGGAGGGCGTTATGGCGTTGCTAGGCGACGATTTCAAAATTATGGAGCCAGAATCTTTACCCTATGGTGGTATATGGAAGGGGAAAGATGCGTTCCAGCGTCTGTATCCGGCGGTAGTATCGCACTTCGATGAATTTTCACCCGTCATCAAGGAAATCATAGGCGGCAGTGACTGGGCGGCAGTAATTGTTGATCTCACTCTCATTTCCAAAAAAACAGGTAGACGATTTGTGCAATCGGTCACCGAAGTTGGTCGTGTTAGTGATGGAAAACTGGTGGAGATGCAAATTCATTATTTTGATACCGCTGAGATAGCCAAAGAAATAGGCAACACATAGTGCCTGTGCCGATTGAACGGGTACTTGTACTCGGTGCATCTGGAGATCAGGGCTTACCTTTGGTTGCCGCTCTGCTCGATTATGGCTTAACACCGGTCGCAGGTGTTCGACGACTAGATGCGATGAAGGCGACTCCCTATTCTGATATGCCTGTCATCTCTGCGGATATTATGGATCAAGCCTCATTAGAGCTTGCATTTTCGCAGGTCGATGCGGTCGCTATGCATTTGCCGTTCGAATTTAATGTTGATATTGCTGCTGAGTTCGGACGTAATATTGCGGCAGCAGCAGCATCTTCTGGGCTTAAGAAGATTGTTTTTAATACCAGTTGTTATGTTGCTGACACTGACCTCGGCGTTGGTGGACATGACGGTCGACGTCGGATTGAAGCATCACTTCGAGAATGCGGGGTTGATTATGTGATTCTGCGTCCTGCTGTTTTCATGGATAATATGATTCGTGTCTGGTGTAAGCCAACAATTGTACATAAAGATACTTTCGTTTATCCCGCAAAAGAGGACCTAAAGGTTAGCTGGATCTGTCTGGACGATTTGGCAAAATTAAGTGCATATGCGGCAGTCACTAGGGATCTAAAAAATAAGACTATTACAGTAGGTGGGCCTGAAGCTTTGACTGGATTCCAGATAGCTGAAAAAATAAGCGATGTGAGTGGGCGATCAATAAAATTTAAAAGCATTAGTCCCACTACGTTTGCTCAAAATATGAGTGAGTTGGTGACGGGTTCTCGTGAGCTGGAGCCGCGTAGTATCTATAATGGTATGGCCAGTTTTTACAGCTGGTATAATGAGCAGGCCGTGTCGCCTTTAAATGTAGATCCACAGGGCTTTGAAGACCTGCTTCCGGTTAAACTGACTACCTACGATGAATGGGCTGCTCGTCAGGATTGGAGTACAGTTTGATGAATTTACCCTAACTGTCGGACGTCGTCGAGGATACTGTAAAGATAGGCGGAACTTTCTTCCTCTAACACCATGCATTGCTTTAATCCTCGATTAATCTCATCAGGAATATCATCACTTATCATTACCCGCCAAGCCTCAGCGCCCTGCAATTCAGCATCAGCTTGAATCCCTAATTGATCAGCTAGAGACAAGTTTTTAAAAACATTGTAATAGGTGTCTCGCGCTTCCGGAAGTGGAGCCTGAACTTCAGCAGTTAACTCATCATCTATCAAAAATAATGACTCAATAATATCAGCAATCTTATCTTCACTGGCCGAGCAGGCTAAAAGACCTTTGCTAAATGTCGGTAGTTGATCCGCCCAGTCGCGATAGCGTTGTGCAGCACCTCGCTCAAGAAGAGCTAGAAAATTTGGTATTGCTGCTGGAGGTACTTTTTCAATATAAGGAGATAAGAGCTCACCAAAATTAGGGACATTTAACTCAGACATCTTGATCTCCGGCGGATGGTCAATGTTTGTATCAGTATCACTATAGTCTAAGAATTTGTTTGGCAATAATATTTTTCTGAACTTCGTCACTGCCGCCATAAATGGTCGCTGCACGGCCATTAAGGTAAGCCGCTAGTGAGGTCTGCCCAGCAGCACTGCCAATCGGTTCAGGAGCATCGTCATGGTACAGGGGGCGTTCTGATGGAAGCTGTAAACCTTCATAGGCAAATAGTTCGTTATGCAGGGCCTGCACATCTTGAGCTAGATTCGAAGAGATTAATTTGGTCAGCGATGTTTGGGGACCTGCTGGGCGGCCATTGGCAATATCAGCCTGAATGCGTAACTCGGTAAATTCCAGCGCGTGAGCGCGTAGTTTTAATTTAGCGAGACGATTCATGAAGTCTGGGTCATTCTTCATCGTCTTACCATCAGCAGTTTCATAGGTGTCGGCGTATTTTTCTAAATCAGAGATATGTACCAGAGTCTTTGGTGCAAAGCAGCTGCCACCTCGTTCATTTTGCAGAAGAAATTTTGCTATTTCCCAGCCTTGTCCTTCATCCCCAACCCTGTATTCCAGCAAAGTCTCAGCGTTGTCAAAGAACACTTGATTGACTTCGTGATCACCGGACATCGATAAAATGGGCGCAACTTTAATGCCGGGCTGGTCAAGTGGTACAAGTAGAAACGTTATACCCGCTTGTTTTTTTACGGATGTATCGGTTCTGACTAAACAGAATATCCAATTGGCATGTTGTGCATGTGTGGTCCAGATTTTAGAGCCGTTCAGCACGTACTTGTCACCTTCCAGCACCGCGCGCATCGATAGAGAGGCCAAATCAGATCCACTGGCAGGTTCCGAATAACCTTGGCACCAAAAATCTTCACCTGATCTTATACGTGGTAAAAACTTTTCTTTTTGTGCTGTAGATCCGTATTTACACAAAACCGGCCCAATGAGTGTCAAACTTATCGGAGCGGGTTTCGGCGCTTGAGCCAGTGCTACTTCTTTTTCGTAAATGTAAGTTTGCATTGGAGTCCATCCCATACCGCCATCTTCAACTGGCCAGTGGTGTGTTATCCATCCTTTTTTATAGAGGATTTTATGCCATTCCTCACCGATATCTGGTTCGACAAACACCCCTGGTGTTCGCAACAGGCCGGTGCGAAGATATTCGCTTAGATTATCATCTAAAAATGAGCTAACCTCATTTTTAAACGCAAGGTCTTCTACTGATAAGTTCATGTCCATATTATCGCTCCTTGCTCACATCTGAACGTTTTGTCCAAAGAATGCCACGCCTAAGAAGCTCGTAGTAAACAGGATAATTCCAAACACACTTTTCAGGGTTAGGATAAAAATCTTGAATCCCAGGCAAGTCGCATGCCACAGTGGTTCGAATTTCTGTATGCTCCGCTAACAGCTTGAGAATTTCCAGTCGTGCAAAATCTATATCGTGATATTTTCCTGCCGTTACAAAGTGGGCATCAATACGTGTACTCACTAGACCTCCAGAATAGCAACACCGGAAAGACCGGGAGCGCCGTATACATGGCTATAGGCGGTTTTTACTTTTCCACTTACTTGTCTGGCCTCACCGCGACCTCTCAACTGAGTGACATTTTCGTAGACTTGTCGTAATCCAGAAGCACCGATAGGTTCGCCACATGCAATACAGCCACCATCGGTATTGATCGGTAGGGCACCATTAATTTCTGTGCGACCCTCAGCTAACCACTGCTCCTGATCGCCATCTTCACAAAAGCCATTTTCGGCCATGTGCATAATTTCAGCGCCAGATTCGGTATCTTGAAGTTGAGCAACATCAATATCTTCTGGACCAATCCCTGCCATCTCAAATGCGGCTTTTGATGCCAGGATAGTAGGTTTGCCGCCGTCTTCGACTTCCATTGAAGGCGCAAACACTTCAAATGAGCCTGGCGGACGGCTACGAATAGCTACGCTGGCAATGCCCACAGCATTGGCGCCTAATTCGCGTACCTTTTTTTCACTGGCTAAAACGAGTGCTACACCTCCTTCAGCAGGTGCGCAAAACATAAATTTTGATAATGGATGATTGATCATTGTGGAGTTTAAGATCGTATCTAAATCCATTGGCGTTCGACGCCAAGCATGGTTTGCTCGTTCGCCATTGCGAAAAGATTTTTCAGCCACACGACCCAAAGTTTCTCTACTAATTCCATGCAGTTGCATGTAGCGTTGAAGCTTTAAAGCGAAAAACTGGGTTGTTAACATCATGCCAGTTTGGCCGTACCAATCGGGCAGTCCGAACGCCTTTGGATTGGCGTTAAAAGCTCCACGTGGATGTTTATCAAAACCAACGGCCATTGCTATGTCACATTGACCTGAAGCGATTGCGTTCTGAGCGGTCGATAAGGCACTACCCCCCGTTGCACAACCGTTGAATACATTAATAAACGGCAAACTCGTGAGGCCGAGATCATTAATCATAACATCAGCATTTCCGGCTGCAATCGATCCTCCGCTGGCAAACTGAATGTCGTCCCATTCTAAATTGGCATCGTTGAGAGCTTCGCGCACAGCAAACACTCCCTGGTCGCGCCCAGAGCGTTCTTCAGTGCGGCCAAATGGGTGAATGCCTGCCCCGATGATATAAACCTTACTCATAATGTTTGCTCCGGTCTAAATGCATAGGTCGAGCGTTTTTCATCAAAGGGTGTTATCACAAACTCTAACGCCATACCTATTTTCAGCTCCTCGAGCGTAGTGCCTATGATATACGATTCAACGATGATCTCACCTGGCAACTCAACATAACCGAGCAGGAACGGACTGAATTCTTCGGGTCCGTCATAAGGGGGCTTTGGTTTAAAGTCCTGCCGAGTAAATGACCAAAGGGTGCCAGTACGGGAGAGTTTAATAACCTCGAGGTTTTTACCAGAATCTCCTTCTGGAATTGGGAAAAAAATCCTACCGTCGGTTGACTGCCCGGCGAGTAAGTGAGGTTGTGCCTCATCGCTCCAGAGCCCTGATGCGATAGGTTGTAAATTTTTTGTCATGTACTTCTCGCGTAGTGTTTAAGGTTATTGGCTACATCGCCGAATAAACGCGATAGCAGCATAATTCTCTTCATTGCGTGCCCTATAGAAACCTCATCTGTGATTCCCATGGCACCATGGTACTGGACTGCTTTGTGAGCGATAAGATGTGCATTTTCGCCGATGAAAGCTTTAGCTCCCATAACGTTTGCACGCCATTTTTCACCGCTTTTATCTTCTAATAACAATGTTCGAAAAAGAAGTGATCTCATCTGTTCGAGTGCACTGTAACAATCAACCAGACCATGTTGGATTGATTGGAATGAACCAATAGTGGTACCAAACTGTTCACGCTCTTTCACGTAGCTTATTGTCTCATTGAGTAGAAGCTGGCTAAGACCGAGTATTTCGGAACAACACAACACATTGATTTCTGCAATGACGTCCTGAAATTGCTCAAAATCAATGCTAAGCCGAGTATCAAGGGACAGTTCTACCTGTTTAAAAGTCAGTGCCGCAGCCTGGCTGCCATCTGCGAGGCGGTAGTAATGAGTATCGACACCGTCGCTGTTCGCTGCAACAGAGTAAATGCCAAATTCACCATTGAATTGAGCAGTGACAAGTAATATATCTGCAAGAGCGGCTGTTAGAACAAAATGCTTTTCACCATTTAAGTAGTAACCGCTACCGTCATCACGTGTTGTTATTATCGTGTTACCTGGAAAGAGTTCGTAGCGGTTGTTTTGTTCTGCAAAAGCAACTGAGACCAGCTGGCTACCATCAAGTATTGCCTTTAATAATGCATCATCAGTAGCGATATTACCTAACCTTACGGGGAATGCTCCATTCTCAAGCCATGGATCTAACGCGTTGTTGAGCCCTAGCGTTTCAGCTATAACGCTTAAGTCTGTCAGTGAACCATCTAGACCATCAAACTCGGTGCTTGCACCAATACTTAATAACCCTAATTCGGTTAGTTCCTGCCACCGGCTCTTGTCATAGCTACCATCCAGGCTTCTAATAGAGAGTCGGGTTGCTACATCAACGGTACTGGCAAAGCGCTCAGTCGTTGCTTGAAATAACCGCTGTGTTTCAGATAAATCAAAATCCACTTGTGTTTACCATCATTAGTGTTCTGCCAGCATATCTACGATACGGATTTACATTCTGCCAGATCGAAGTTTTTTTGCGATACTCGAAAGTGCTAGTTATACGAGTAGAAGGGGCTTTTAAGTAGTAGCAGTTTTGATAGGGGGGGTCAATAATAGCTATGGTCATTTTAGACTAGAGCGATCTGGCGGAGATAAGTGTATATTTGAAATTGGGACACGTGATTGCGCTACTAGCAATGTATGAAACGAAGTCTTTAAACAGATGGACTGCCGATTTTTGTTAGCTAAAAGGAACGCCCGTATGCAGAAATACTACCGATTTTATGTACTGATCATGGTGACAGTTATATCCATGATTAACATAGCTGACCGGCTCATCATGTCTATTTTGATGGAAGATATCAAAGCAGATTTTTATCTCTCCGACACCCAGGTTGGGTTACTTGCAGGTTTGGCGTTTGCATTATTTTATGCCCTGATGAGTTTTCCAATTGCACGTTGGGCAGACAGGGGTAATCGAAAAAACATCCTCTCACTCGCAGTGATTCTTTGGAGTGGCATGACGGCTTTATGTGGCGCTGCTGTTGGATTTTATAGTTTGTTTTTCGCTCGTCTCGGCGTCGGTGTTGGTGAAGCGGGCGGCGGTCCGCCTAGCTATTCTCTTATTGCTGATTATTTTAAGCCTAGTGAAAGAGCGCGTGCCATGGGTGTCTATATAGTTGGTGCTGCGCTTGGTACAGGTGGAGGGCTAATAATCGGCGGCATCCTTGGCGAAATGATAGGCTGGCGCAACACCTTTTTAGTGCTGGGGATACCAGGTGTGCTAATGGGTTTGTTATTTTTCTTTACGGTTAAAGAACCTCAGCGAGGGCGCTTAGATGTTGGTGAGGCAAAAGACAAGCAAGCTAAAGATATAAAGGAAACGCTCAAGTCACTGGCCGCTAATCCTGTTTTCATTCGCATTAGCATATCCTTTGCCATGTTAACTATGATTGGATATGCAATGGCATTCTGGTTAGCGCCGATTATGCTGCGTAATTTTGACGTATCATTGAGCAAAGTGGGTTTGTATCTTGGTCTGACCTATATCGCAGCTGGTGTACCCGCTCCTTTAATCGGCGGCTATCTTACTGACTATATGGCAAAACGTGATGCACGCTGGCGTGCTTGGATTCCAGCTATTGTAATTGTCATTGCCGTTGTGGCACTTTGGTTTTGCGTAATGGCAGATAGCTTTCAGGTTTTCCTCTCTTGTTTTGTAATTGCCTATTTTGTTTTTATGATTCCACAAGGCGCTACATTGTCTATACTCCAATCTTCGCTTGGTGCTGGTGAGCGGGCTGTGGGGTCGTCGTTTGCCTTAATGATCACTACTTTAATGGGTGCGGCACTAGGCCCGCTATTGGTCGGAATGTTGAGTGACTATCTGGCAATCGAGTATGGTGTTAAGTCACTTAATTATGCGTTAATTATTGTTTGTATTGCGGCGTCGGTCATAGGCTCCATTTGTTATCTTTGGACAGGACGGGCAATGTCAGCCGAACTTGAACCAGATATCGAACCGGATGATGATCTAGAATACACATAAAATTTTCGATCTTGTACAGGATAGTGCCTGTGCTGATTTGTATGATATTCATATTATAAGGCAGAAAACTATGGTTGAAACGGTAACAGGAAAAGATCGCTCAAACGGAATTAGCTACATTGAGCTCGCCAGTGGGGACGCAGTCCCGCCGCCAGCAGTCTATCTAGAAGAGTCGCCGATGGACCCTGGCGTTACTAAAGTTGATGTTAGACGCTTTTTCTCCAAAGAAGAGCATGACCTTGAGGTCGAACGTTTATGGAAGCGTGTCTGGCAGATGGCATGTCACGAAGATGATATCCCCAATGTTGGTGATACTCATGTCTACGATATTGCTGGGTTATCATTCATGATTGTTCGTACAGCGGCAGATGAGGTTAAAGCATTCCCTAATGCCTGCATGCATCGTGGACGACAGTTGTGCGATAACCATCGCAAAGGCCTCAAAGTTATCCGTTGCCCGTTTCATGGTTGGTCCTGGGATTTAGACGGCAAGTTAAGAGAAGTTCCTTGTGAATGGGATTTTCCAACCGTAGCTGCAGCAAAAGAGGAGTATGCACTTCCTGCCGTAAGTGTTGGTCATTGGGGCGGATTCGTATTTATTAACCCAGATCCTGACTGCGAATCACTGGAAGACTTTATTGGTGATTTTGATCGGCATTTCAATCTTCCTTTCTCGCAACGCTATAAAGCAGCACATTTAATCAAACGTTTGCCTTGTAACTGGAAGGTAGCTCAAGACGCATTTATGGAAAGTTACCATGTGGTTGGCACACATCCTGAGTTGTTACCTACCTTCGCGGATTCAAACTCCAAATACGATGTCTGGGGAAATTATTCTCGAGCCATTTCGGCTTCTGGGCCGCCGAGTCCTCACATTGACCATCATGACCCTGATTACGAAGCGTTTCCCGATGGCAAAGTTTTCCAGAGTTTTTGTCACCCTATCAGTGGGCACACCTACCGGCGCATCGAAGAAAATCGCGTAGAAGTGACCGACAGAAATGGTAGGGCGGGGGTATTTGATATGTCGGCCAATTATATTGAAGGTGAGATGCAATTTGCTGACCCTCATCTGTGCAATTGGATAGGTGGGAAGCTAAAAGCGGGTGAAGAGGATATGCCTGATAGTTATCCGACAGACCCAGATTCGCCTTATGTTTATCGTCAGGCGAGAGCTGCACTTATGCGAGATCAATATCGTCCGTCGTTTGGAGACGCCATAGATAAAGTCAGCGATTCTGATTTTAATGAGGCGATCTTTTACAGTTTGTTTCCAAATCTGAGCCCGTGGGGAGACTTCAATCCGATTTTTTACCGCTTCAGGCCCGATGGTGATAACCCAGAGCAGTCATTGCATGAAGTAATGTGGATGGTGCCCGTGCCTGAAGGGCAGGAACGTCCAGCGCCGGCTGAACTCACTTTCCTTGACCTTGACGATGACTACTGCGACGCTCCTGACTTTGCGGGATACCTACTCAAAGTATTCAATCAGGATGCTTTAAATCATCCGATGGTTCAAAAGGGACTGCATAATCATCCGAAGGGTGAGGTTATTTTTGCTAACTATCAGGAATCAAAACTTCGTCACTTTTACGAGACGTTGAATAAGTGGCTGGCTAGCGATACAGCCCCTAAGAGCAGCTGATACCGGTACTCTTAGGTTATTTGATTGGTTGGATCAGCTGGGCTGAGCATCTGATGTTTAGAATTCTTTTCCTTCTTCGACCAATCGAACAAGATATGGAGAGGGAGTAAAGGCTTCGCCGAATCGTTGTTCAAATTCTTGTAATTTCCCCAGCACCTTTTTTAAGCCAATGGTGTTAGCCCAAAACATCGGACCACCCTGATAAACAGGCCAGTTGTAGCCTTTGATGCAGGCAATATCAATATCTGAGCTACGAAGAGCAATGCCTTCATCAAGTACCTTGGCACCCTCGTTAATCACAGGGTAGAGCAAGCGAGCCAGTATTTCTCCTTCGTCTGCAGGTACTGGTTCTATGCCCTTTTCCTGGGCAATGTCTTTAATGACCTCCATAGCGATCGGGGAGAGTACTCTTTGTCGGTTCTTATCATAGTCGTAGTAACCGCCATTTTTCTTTTGTCCAAGCCGCTCCATACTCACCAATACACTCTCGACAGTTCGTTCGCCCGAATCTCGACCTATAACATCTAGCCCAACCAGGTCCTTCACAGCGATAGGGCCCATGGCAAAGCCATAGTCGTATATCACTTTGTCGATTGTTTCAGGATTGATACCCTGCAGGATTAGATTGTCAGTCTGATAACTTCTGACCTTCATAACACGATTAGCGATAAAACCCCAGCCGACTCTAGATAGTACGGGTGTTTTCATGATTTTTTTGGCTAAACGCATACCGGTATTGACTACTTCAGGATCTGATTTTTCACCCCGCACGACTTCCAATAGGTTCATTATGTTCGCTGGAGAGAAAAAATGTAGACCGATAACGTCTTGTGGTCTTGAGGTTGATTCCGCAATCTCATTTATATCGAGGTAGGAGGTATTAGAAGCAAGAATGCAGCCTTTTTTGACGACGGTATCAAGCGTGCTGAAGACAGTCTTTTTGATATCCATAGTTTCGAATACCGCTTCAATAACAAGATCCACAGATGATAAGTCCGCATAATCTAAAGAAGGAGTTATCAACTTCATACAAGCCTCGAGAGCTTCTTCGGACATACGGCCACCTTTGACCGAACGCTGATAATTTTGTCTAATAACACTAATACCATGGTCAAGGGCTTCTTGTTTTTTCTCTAGGAGAATCACTGGAATCTGAGCATTCAAAAAGTTCATAGCTATACCCCCACCCATTGTACCCGCACCGATAATGCCGACATTATTTATTGGTCGAACTGGTGTGGTCTTAGGTATGTCGGGAATTTTACCGGTCTCACGTTCGGCAAAAAAAACATGCCGTTGTGCTGTCGCATCGCGACTTTCTAGTAATTGCGAGAACAGTTCACGCTCACGTTTTAGCCCTTGTTTGTAGGGTAGATCAGCTGATGCTTGGATTGCTTTGATAATATTTTCTACTGACTTGAATCCACGAAAACGTTTAGAATTTTTAGCTCTGAAGGCATCATAAATCTCTGCCTGTCCTTGATGTTCCGCAGTTTTTTCATTGCGCTCTGACACTAAAGTGCGCGCCGCATTTTGATAGACCAACTCTTTCGCGAACGCAATTGCTTCGCCGGATAGATCATCACCTATACAGACTTTATCTATGATCCCAAGCTTGAGAGCCTCACCCGATTTTATTTGTCTCCCGCTAGTGATTATTTCCAGTGCTGAGGGAATGCCTGTCAAACGAGGTAATTTTTGTGTACCACCTGCTCCCGGGAGTAGACCGAGCTTTACTTCGGGAAGTCCCACACGAGTAGTTGCTAAGGCAACACGGTAGTGGCAGGCTAGAGCGGTTTCTAGTCCACCGCCGAGTGGTGTTCCGTGGAGTGCAGCAATAGTTAATTTAGGGCTTGATTCAATTGTCGCAATGACTTCAGGCAAGATGGGGAATTTAGGCTCGGTCCCAAACTCACGGATATCGGCGCCGGCAAAGAATGTTCGCCCTTTACAGATCAGCACAATGGCGTTGATATCGACATCGGCAGATGCTTTTTCGAATCCGTCAACAATGGATTTTCGGACGTCATACCCAAGCGCGTTAACAGGTGGGGAATCGACGGTTAACACCGCAATGCCGTCGGTAACTTCATAAGTTAGTAAATTAGTCATAAAGGTATTAATTTATCTCTCTGTTATTTGGTTTTTCTACTCAAGAGCCAGTAGCAACTGAGCTTCAATTTTTTAATCAAGCAATATTAACATGGATTAGTCATAGCCAATTTATTTATGGTTTAACCGCCTGACGGACGAACATCACTATTACCAGACCAGTCCTGTCGGATTGCCCAAGATAGCAACGTTTCCAGTTTTATTTCTGGTAAGCGCTCGAGCATATACTCAGTGTTGACTGCAAAGGGAGTCGTGGGTGACGCATTGTTGAAATGATAAAACTCGGAGATATACGTCGCGAACGCTTTTCTATTTTCTTTGGCGACAGAGTCACCCATGGCGGCTAAAAGTAGTTGTGAAAATTCTTCTGGCGTACTAGGGTCATATTCGAGCTCAAAACCAAGTGCTTCAGACAGAGTCGCCGTCACTTGTGAGCCAGTTAATCGCTCCGGGCCACCAATATTTAGCCAGCTGCCAACCATATCGGGGCGATCGAGCGATACCATCATGATTTTTGCGACGTCATCTAGACAGATCCAGTTTGCGCCAAGATTCGGAGCATGTGGGTAAATGTATTTTTTTTCTTCCATGAGCAGCGGTCGGGCCCAGTCAGTTAATAGGTTATCCATAAATAGTACTGCACCAAATACCGTCGCTGGGACACCGGTGTCCCATAAAGCTTTGATAGAGTGAGTGTTTTGAGTGTAGGTATGTGAATCACCTGGGCGATCGGGTATCCAGCTTGCTGTGTTCCATACTAATCTTTTTATGCCAACCTTTTTGCTAGCATGTCCGAGATTGGTAATTAATTCTTCGCGCTTATCGTTCAGATGCAGTGGGTGGTTATAAAATACAAATTGAGAGCCTTCTATCGCTGCTTCAATTGAGGACTTGTCTTCAATATCCAAATATCGAGTGCGGACTTTATGAGTAAATTCTCCCAAATCGGGTGCGTCGCTGCGTGATAACGCACGTACGTCATAACCTTGTTTTAGTAGTTGTTTAACTTGAGCAAGACCTTGTCGACCTGTCGCGCCCACTACTGATACTGTTGACATTGTTTATTCTCCTAATTTCCCTATCAGCATAGCCTTGACAGCACATCCAACCAATACACTGTTTTGATAGTGGAGAATATCTAAATGTCTGGTATTCATAACTCAGAATAGCAAGAAAATATGGACGAAAAGAATTTTTGGGGTTCAATTTTGCTCGAGTGGCATACCTATAGTTTTTGCTATATGTTGATGTACAACTTGTAACGCTAACTCGTTTGCACCTAAAACTACATGATGATCTTGCGGTGCTGATAACAAGTTTGCATAGCCGTGGGATGCGACTCGATAGTCTTCTTCCTGGACTACTGTAGCGGTTGCGTCGTAGGCGGCGATACAGTTTGCCTTATGAGATTCAGACTCAACGCCAAATGGCGCATACACCGCAAATTGGCAGCGGGTTTTGCCAACGCCGTCTGGGAATAAGCGGAATACTTGAGTAAAAAAAACGTTATCAGCTACTGCGCCAAAAAATATCACTGTGTTGGGAAATAGAAAATGTACTCCGCCATAGATAGTTTCCGGCCATTCACTTTCATCTTTATCAATTAAATCCCCAGTTGAAAGTTTAGGGAATTCAATTCGATGATGCATGCCAAACGCGTTAAAAACCTGCTTGTCGTTATAGTTGGTTTTGGCAATAGTTGTCTTATGCAGAGTTTTAAAGTGATAGCTCTCGCCATAAGTATCGAGGGCAAATTTCCAATTAGATTCTGCGGTAAGCACACCTTTCTTTACCGGCTCTGCTCGCCATAACTCCAGTTGCGCGAGTATATCTGCATAGTCACCCAAGAACTCTTCAGCATCGATAGGGTCAGCATCTGGGTTAGCTTTTACAAATACTAAGCCAATATGTTCCGCGCACGGAAGTTCGATTAGATTACGTCCACCTATATTGCACTTTTCAAACCCCTCCTTACCTGGCTGCCCAATGAGGCGACCGGTACTGTCGAAAGTCCATGCATGGAACGGGCATGTGAGTTTGTTTTTTACTCCAGACCAGGGTTCAGTTTCTTCTACTAGCTTTGCGCCCCTGTGTGTGCACATATTCAAGAAGGCTCGTGCTTCACCATCCTTCGTGCGTGTGACTAAAATAGAAGGGCCGGCAGCATCAAACAAGATTGTATCGCCTGCTGCTGAAATATCGCCAGAAAGGCATGCCACTAATGGTTGCGATAGAAAGATATGTTTTCGTTCTGCGTTGAAACGAAGGTCATCAGTATAGATAGACTTATGCAAAGGCAATGCGGCATCTGCCATTTGATTGCCGGCCTTTAACATATGTACTTGTTTTCTTTGAGATTCTCGAGCACTTTGCGCTCGCACTTTTTCCCAATTTATGGATTCATCAGGGCTTTTCATAGTTGGAGTTACCCAATTTTGGTTGACTATATGAGTATGCTGTTACTCGCAGCGTGCCTGTCAACAATAACCTTAAAGTCAGAGTTACGGTATATCGATTTTAATAGGGCGCAAATTACGACTTCTAGTCGTTGGCGCCTAAATATCCAAGCTGCCCTGCTTTAAAAATTGTTTGAGCACGATTGACTGAGTTAAGTTTTTCACCCGCACGGTGCATGTGATAGCGAATAGTAGCGTGAGAGAGAGAGATAATTATCCCAACTTCGCTATCTGTTTTACCTAAAGCAGCCCATCGCAAGCATTCGACTTCGCGTTTAGATAACACACAGTCAGATGGAATTCGGCGCGTGGTTCTTATGGCAGAAACATAACCGGTAATGAACCGACGAAACAAAAGAGCAAAAAAATCTGCATAAAGTTCAAATTCTTTGGAAAAATCTGTTTTCCCTGCATCCAAGGAGTGAATACTACTCGCTGAAATTTGACCAAAAGGTAAATGAATCGGTATAAGAATCGCAGACTGAAAACGAGCAACTTCTTCAAAATACGTTTTAAGATCAATTTTTTCTATGTAAGGATTATAACCATGACAATGAAAGCCCTCAGAATTACACCAGAACGGTTCATTTTCATAGCGGCATGCCCTCACCATTGGTGAGTGTAGTGCCAGACTATCTCTCTCCCACCATCGCTCCTTATCTTCGACCCAGCCAAAGACATCGGCATTTAACACAACACCATTATGATCTATTAGGGGTTCACGAGAAGAAATATCATCACATATCGCCATCTTTAGGCCGTACTCATTACCGACATACTGCAAAGCGACGGCAGCATCATGGATGTCTTCCATAGAATCGATTTGCACTTTGCCTAGTATTTCTAGCAGATCGGGTCGACTTAATGCATTGTATTTTGGAGCTAAACATTCATCCATAATTTATTCTCTCACCGAAGCTATAGCAAAACAAGGATGAGGAGTAAGTAATTTGTTTCATTTAAGCTGTCATTTTTGAGTAGGGCAATAACAGCATCTTAAGGGTATATTGAGGGTGAAATTTTGAGGGTAATTGTTATGAAGCGGCTAGAAGGTAAAAGGGCGGTAGTATTGGGTGCCGCAACCAACAGTAATATGGGTCAGATAATTGCGCGACGCCTAACCGAAGAAGGTGCAAAGGTATTGGTTAGTGGTCGCAATGAAGAAGCGCTAAAAGCCCTCTCATCTGAGCTAGGCAGTAGCTATGGCCTTTGTGATATTACTAATCACGATCAGGTGCGGCAATTAGCAGAACAGGCGCAACAGGAGCTTGGTACGGTTGATATTGCTATCAACACAACAGGGTGGGGCCTGCTAAAGCCTGTACTTGAGATAACCGATGATGAATTAGATGGAATCGTCAACTTGCAATTTAAGGGTGTACACTATTTTCTTGCTGAGTTCGTTAGAGTGATGATAAAAAATCCCATATCTGGCGGCTCCTTGATTAATATTTCCTCAGCCACGACCAAAGCATTGGTTAATAATCATGCTGCTTACATCGGCACTAAGACAGGAGCTGAGGCGCTGATCCGTTGTGTTGCGAATGATTATGGTCAATATGGCATTCGTGCGAATTCAATTTCTCCAGCGCTAACTAAAACACCAATGACGGAGGGTAACTTTGAAGTGCCTGGTCTGGCTGATGTATTTATGTCTAGGGTACCTTTGTCGCGATTGAATACATCAGATGACGTGGCGGCAGCCGCAGTATGGTTGTCGAGTGATGAAGCATTTGTTACGGGAGAAAATGTTCAGATTAATGGCGGGCTGACCATGCGTGGAAATCC